>CAYSFQ010000006.1:0-45398 GCA_964430575.1 uncultured Desulfobacteraceae bacterium | reverse complement strand
ACATGAACTCTGGGACTGATGGCGGTGTGTGCAACATCCGGATAGGCATGAAATGTTCCATCGTGAGTCAAGTGTTTAGGAGATCTCGGATCATCCTTCTTCCATTCCGGCAATTTTTGTCAAGTTTTGACGCCTTTTGTTACACCCCCCCCCCACAAAGCAAAGAAAATAATGGCAAAGCACTAAAAGTATTAAAAAATTTTTCATTAATTGGTTGCATGATTTTTGCATGGCTCAAAAAAAGGGTTCCAGAATCGGAAATACATGTTTATCATGGCACTTGAAAAACCGGAAACAGCCAATGGTTTTTTTCGATCGGGGGGGAGGACCTCATGGAAAGCAGTCGAAAAGCAGTTTATGGGATCATGATTCACACGGCCCTGATCTGCTGTTTATGCCTGGCCGGGCCTTGCCTTACGGGCGCCGCCACCTTCCATGTCCGTACGGACGGCGGCACCTCCCTTCAATGTACAGGATTGGCTGACGCACCCTATCCCGGCGCCGGCGCCGCACAAGCCTGTGCCTGGTCACACCCCTTCTGGGCGCTGGATGCCGAAGGAAAGTGGCACATCAAGGGAGGCGATACGCTGATGATCCATTCCGGAAGTTACCGGATGGGCATCGGTGCACCCAATACCGGTTGGTGTGAGGCGGCTTGGTCATATGAATGTCATCTGCCGCCGCTGCCATCCGGGCCCGATCCCCAACACCCCACGCGTATTCTGGGATCCTCCTGGAACATGGGTTGTGTTGATCCGCCTCAATTGTGGGGCGCTGAAAGGGCATGGCAGATCATCAGCCTGGACGGGACAAACCATGCCGTTATCAGTTGTCTTGAGCTGACCGATCACTCCGGTTGCGTGGAGAGCCATTCCAATACGTCAGTGAGATGCCAAAGAGACACGCCGCCCTATGGAGACTGGGCAGCAGCGGGGATCCATGCATCGGATTCCTCCCATGTGACGCTCTCTCACCTTAACATACACGGCATGGCTGATCGAGGCATCTATGCCGGGCGCATTTCCCAATGGACCATTGAGGATGTTCGGATCGCCGGAAATGGATGGGCGGGATGGGATGGGGATATATCCGGGGACGACGCCAACAGCGGGACCCTTCATTTTAAGAACTGGCTCGTAGAATGGAACGGCTGTGCGGAAAGCTATCCCGACGGGCAGCCCAATAACTGCTGGGCCCAGACCGCCGGGGGCTATGGAGACGGCGTCGGCACGGGGGCCACGGGAGGCGACTGGATCATCGAGGATTCCACCTTTCGATACAATACTTCCGATGGTCTTGACCTGCTTTACGCGCGTCTTGACACCCACATTGACATCAAGCGAATCCGAGCATACGGGAATGCGGGGAACCAGATCAAGGTCAATGGGCCCACGGCCATTGAAAACGCACTTCTGGTGGGCAACTGCGGGTACTTTCAGGGGAAGGATCTGACCTACCAGGTGGATCACTGTCGCGGCGCAGGGGCCGCAGTCTCTCTGAATATGAGGCGCGGAAACCGGGTTTCGCTCGTCAATTCGACCATTGCCGGAGAGGGCGATTGCCTGGGGACCATCGAATGTTCGGACCCGGCCGGATGCGACGGTTCCGAATCGGTCATCATTTTGAACAACATATTCATGGGATACAAGGAATTTCTTTCCCCAACAGACACCAGCTGCTACCTCTGGTTTGATCAAAACAATTTTTATGACACCCGGATCGATTACAATGTGGTCTTCGGCACGAAAATCGGGGCTTTCGGTTTGGCCGCAAACGATATCAGCCGGGATCCTCTGCTGATGAACGCAGATCTGGCAACTTTTGACGGGCATCTTCAAAGCAACAGCCCGGCCCTGGAGAGTGGCCTTCCCGCAGGGGGACCAAATGGTCTGGTGCCCGCGGAAGATCTGGAGGACACCCTAAGGCCCCAGGGCAGTTCGGTGGATCGCGGGGCCTATGAAAAAGGATCGGAAAGATCAGGGCCCATTATTATCGATCATACCTGCACGGACATTTCGCAGATTCCGGATTACTGGATCGATCAGGCCAAACAGTTGACCATTCATTACGCCCATACCTCCCACGGCGGCCAGATATGGCAGGGGACCAACAATCTTGAGAGTCTGAATTCAACCTATAGCTTTGCAAGGCGGGAAAGCGGCTCGGAAGGCCTTCCGCCGGTGGAAGTCCCGCCGGCCTTTCGCATGTACGACGGCAATCCGCCCCATACCTACATCACTCCCGAGCTTTATTGGGATTCCAACGCGGGAAAGGACAGCACCCGATCGGTCGCTGATACCGGAGATTACAACTTCTCCATGTGGGCCTGGTGCGGCCAGGTGTCGGACGCTTCACAAGCCTATATTGAGCGCTACCTTGCCGCCATGAACCAGTTCGAAACGGAATATCCCGGCACGGGGTTTATCTATATGACGGGCCATCTGGACGGCGGCGGCCCATCGGGGAATCTGCATCTACGCAATGAACAGATCCGGACCTACTGCAGGGCCAACAACAAGATCCTTTTTGATTTCGCCGATATTGAGCGATACAACCCGGACGGCGATGATTTCCTGGGTGCGGGCGCCAATGACGAATGCTATTATAACGATTGGGGAAACAACTGGGCAGATGAATGGTGTGCCGAAAATCCGGGTTCCGCCCTGTGCGATACATGCGAAGATGGCTGCAATCATTCAAGAAACCTGAACTGCAATCTGAAGGCAAGGGCTTTCTGGTGGATGATGGCCCGACTGGCGGGCTGGAACCCTTCGCCCACCCAATGTCCGGAATTTCCGGGCCCTTCGCCGGTCATTCGGGACGTGGATTTTCCCGCTGGCGCCGATTGTACCTATAGGGACGATACCGCCATTACCATCGGCCCCAACGTCAACATCCTGTCAAACGCAACTGTCCTCCTGGAAGCGCCCAGGATTGTCACCCGAAGCCCGTTTCACGCAGCCACGGGGGCAACCGTGCGATACGTGACAAAATAGGATCGGAACCCCCTTCGGAGCTATCCAAACAATGGGGTCCACTTCAGTTTCGAAAAGAGGGGGATTAATGCGTCTTTCCCTGGTAGCATTTTATGACGGACTTTTGGCAGGTTGGGTATTTGTGAAAACAACGGAGGCAAAACTCACGGCGGATTGCGTGGGCGCTTCGTGCCATATCTCGTAATCCAGAACCGTTCCCCGGCATTCCGGCAATACTTCCAGCAAACAGGCCAATGCAGAAAAACCACAGACATGGTATTGGTCCCTGACCCTTTCTGATTCCTTCCAGAAATGATCCGCATTCATTCCAGATAAATGTTTCAGCAGGTTCTGATCGTGTTCCCGGGATTGGTTCTCCATGTCCCTCGCCGTGACCTCATGACCAAACTTGGGCCCGGTATGGGAAAAATCAACGCCTGCCACCAGGAGGGTTTCATGACCCGGTTCATCAAGGAGCTGCTGCAGGGCTTCCAAAAAGGGTGATGCACGCTCGACAAAGGCCTGCCTCGTATAAGCGGCAAGATTCTGCAGAGAACCACTGAGGATGGGAATAATGGTGAAATCCTTCTTTTTCATGACATACTGCAGAAAGATGAGTTGAAACTCAATGGAATGTTCTGACCGGTGAATAAAATCATTCAAGGCCACCATCCCCTGCCCAGCCTTTTTTAAGCGGTCAACGGCCCCGCCATCACTCTTGATAATGCCCAACGGGGTCTCAAAATCCTTGTCCGTCAGGGAAAAAAGATCCTCCTGAAGCTGGTGTCCCGTCCCCAGAACCACCACGCGGGTCGGTGTTGCATCCTGCAGCATCCCATAGGCCTGTGCATAAGATTTATGCCCCACATTAAGATCGATGTGGGGTGCCACCAGGGCTTGGATTTTCCCTGAAGGGACAGACGCATCAGCGGGCAGAGCCACCTTGTTGGCCATAATTTCATTCAAACGGGCCCTCAATTCCGCCGGAGTGTCCGGGTAACTCTTTCCACTGTGGGAGGCGGGCCTGATCCGCTTATTTGTGAAATCGGCAACAATTTTCCCTTTTGCCGACTGAAACGCTTCCGAATCCAGAAGATATGTTGCATCCAGGTTGTTTAGCAATCCCAGAATCTCTTCAGAACCCACAAAAACACCGCCCTGTTGTCTCATGAAGATCGTCTGCAAATCGCTGATGGAGCGGCTGCCATCCAGAAGCGTCATGAACTGGTAAAGGGGAATCCCCAATGCGGTGCCTTCCGGCGAAAGCCCAAGATGATCCCTCACCAGGATAAATTCTTGACCGTCCTGGTGTGCCGGAAAAAACTCCAGATCATGTCTTGCTCTGGGGCATGTTTCCATAGATTGCTTATATCCGCGGCTTCAAAAACGGCTAGTCCCGGTAGCCAATCATCGTTTCCTGTTTTTTCCGGGTGGCAGCCGGATCAGCAGCAGATCTCGATCCCATGGTTTTCACAGTGATAAAAATTAAGTAAAGTGTCCCCGGAATTATGCGCCATTTTCATTTTTAAAGATAAAGCAGACGGAAGTGAGGGAGGCTCTTGATCCCTTTGTTCATTCCATTTCTAAAGTTTCTTCGTCAGAATTTTCAGGGACTTTGATTTCTTTGATTATTTTTTCATCCAATATCTTGTCAAATTTTACATTAACGGAATAATCGTAAATATGTTCCCGAACTCCAACCACCGTGCCGTTTTGATCTATTTGATATTGGGATTCTCCTGCCGGAAGGATAAATCGCATATTTAACTTTGGCCCTAATAACATTTTAGCGGCCTTTTCTTTGGGGGTCTTGATATAAAAGGACAATCCGCCCACAGAGATATCTGCAAGAGTCCCTGTCACGGGTTCCTCAATGGGGAGTCCGGAATCGTCCATACGCGTAATTGACATTTTGACAGATACTCTGACCCGTTCGTGAGATCTGCGATCCAGACCCTTTTCTTTTAACAGATCATAAATTTTATCAAATCCAAGCGAGTAATCCTTCAGTTTTGATACAAGAGCCGGAGATTCGTCTTCCCATTTTTTTAAGATCTCTTTTTCCAAAAAGCTGAATTTTACGTGGGAAAGGGCTGTTACAGAGGCCGTACAAGTGCTGATGAAAAAAAAGGAATCGGCCCCCACAATATGACCAGGGTTTAATTCTCTTATAAGGAATTCTTCTCCCTCCTTGTGAAAGACCATTTTCAGCTGGCCCTCATGGACAAAATAGAGTTTCGAATTTAATTCCCCCTGGCGAATAATGGTCTGTTCAGGATTACATGTGCCGTATTTCATCGCATAATAGAGTGCGTTGGCCTCTTCGTTGCTCAATGTCCCATATAGATTTGTCCAGAGATCTAGATGTTTTTGATCTATGGATTCACTTTTTTCTTCTTCAATGACTTCGCCCGCTTTTACGATCTCAGTCAAGGCCATGGGATCGACTTCCAAAAGCCTTTCCCTCAAGACTTCTGCTTTTGAAAACTCTTTTTCTTTGGCGTATTTCACAATCAAATCAAATAATATTTTGACAGCAGATTTGGTATCGTTCTGTTCCACATGTTGGTCAACCAGTGTTAGCTGTTGGGTAAGATCGTCTCCTGCCGATCCTATTCTTTCAGAATCAGTTGCTTCTTTATCCATCGGGGGAAATCGAGGGGTCTATTTTCGAAACAAGCTGTAAAATTCGGTCGCGCTCGGATATATCTTGACTTTTTTGCAGAACACCCATCAAAGGCCCAACAGATTTTGAACCCAACATGGCCAGGATGTTACCCGCCTGCTCCCTGAGGCCCTTTTCATCTGTTTGAAACTCCTGCAACAGTACGTTTAAAACATCGTCTGTTGCAGTACTTTTCAATACACTGCCTGCCAAGGCCTGGATCACCTCGTTCTTTTCGATCTTTCCCGAATGTATCAGATGGAATGTCTCAAGCAGTTGATTACATTCAGCAAGTTGATGGTTTCTGGTCAGGATCTGCGCCACATTTTTCAATTGAGCGCAGACATGTTTGTACTTGGGATGTACTGTGGTCTCAAATTTTATCCAGTTGATCAACTCACGCGAGAGGCTGATCATTTCATCCATTCTCTGCTTAGAAGCGGAGCTAAAGCTGATCTGCGCCAAAACGGTTGACACCTCTGCCCTTATTTCCGGGTTTTCGTTTAACAGTCCTTGGCCCAACCTGTCGATAATCCCTTCAGCGATCTTCTTTTTTCCCTTAGAAAACAGATGCTCTACTGTGCCTGGCAGAGGCAGCATCACCTGCCGGTCCAAAAAGGCCTTGTCCTCCCCTTTTAGTATGCTGTTTATCCCCTGTTTCAAATGCAAAAGCCGGGCTTTTCTCGGGTCTTTTCTTTTACGCCTCTCGATACCGCCCTTGAGGAAATATTCAAGGCTGTGAGCCCTGCGCCGATCTTCCGGAAAACTAATGCCTTTTTCCAACTCTGTGATCTTGGCTGCCACTCGTTCAAACTTCTCGTCATTGAGTCGATCAACGACGTTATCAAGAAGATCTTCGCCGAGGACACCATCGAAATCTTGAGCCAAAACCATGCTGAGTGTTTCATCATCCATATCTGCTATGGAGCTCGCTATCTGCATGGAGATCTCTTCTTTGCTGTCGGGATCTACAATCTCACCCACACTGTTAATCATGCGGATGACGGTCTCAGGCAGTTTATTATCTGTAGCGGTTCCCTCTTGCCGGGAGAGCTGCGCCATACAGGTTTTAAACACCCTCGAGACCAATTGAGGATCCTTGACCGCATCTTTAAACCCCTCTAAATCAATTGCTGAGCCTGATTCTCCCATGAGGTGTTTGATAATATCCTCATATTTCTCCTTATCTCTGATCTCCTCAGCAGATACGACTCGCTGGTCTTTATCTACGGCAACATAGAGTTTCTGATCCACGAGAACGTGCCGTAAATTCTTGCCTGCCATAACCTCTGCCAGGCTGCCTTCCTTTTGCACATCTTCCGGCTTCTGGCTCACTACTTTCAGGAAAGTCAGGAGTTCATCCCTGTCTAATCCTTTTTCAAACGCTATGCTCTTGATCCCAAATTTGAGCATCAATTGAACAAAGGCATCCACCTGAGGCCTTTTCTGATCTTTTTCATTCAAGGTCAGCCCAGATATAAGAAGGCTTTTTTCCGACTCAGCAAATACAAGGGAATCCTCTTCCTCAAAGCTTGCATCGAGAAATGTATAGGCCCTGTCTACGGAATTGGTGATCATGGCGCTGGTAGAAGGATAGAGGCGCAAATTGGTAATAGTCGCATTTAATACGACTATTGCTTCAATAGCCTTGTCTATTATGACTGGATCTGTCATTGCGGATAAAAGCTTACTCTTAGAGACGATGAAACTTTGCTTTTTTTCGGTTCCGACTATAGAGAAAACCGGTTTGTAGATCAAGAAAAAAGAACCACAACATGTGTGGTATTGCCTGGAAGGCATCAACCTTATTTTCAGAGAATCTGGGATAGGCTTATAAATGTGGGGTGGTATGTTGTGAATTCTTGGAAATCAAGGCCATTTTGGTCTAATCCGGACATATTTGTACGTCAAATCCTCAGGCATTTTTTGATATCATGAGATGAATGCCTCAATTGGGTATTCATGATCACGGTAAAAATGATCCTCACAGGAAGGCAACTGAGAATCGGATGTATCTATGCCGGCCTTTGGTTCTAAAGCTCCGGTTTTTGGCGGCGGTCTCACCTTCTTTTCCAACAAGCCAAGATGCTGGAGTATTTTTTTATTTGCAACAGCTCCTCTGTGATTTTTTCCTTATTAATGATGAAACACGCCGGCGGTAAAGGCAGCCAGTTTCACCTTATGTGACTCCCGGTTCCTTCTTCCATTCCGACAATTTTTGTCAAGTTTTGATGCCTTTTGTTACACCCCTCCCACAAAGCAAAAAAATTAATGGCAAAGCACCAAACCAAACGCCTGATCTGCTAGAGAGGTATAATCTCGGCTATCGCACCGGCAACCAAGTATTGTGCCTCCGGAACTCCGAAAGGATGATAATGCGATTTCAATCTCAAGCGGATCTAATTTTAATGGTTTCGTAAAAAGTTACCAAAATGCTTTTTTCGAGAGGTGTCAAGTTTTAGGATTTCCGTGTTAAATGGTTGCTATCACAGCTCATTATCAATCCCGCCTGACGGGATTAAAACGTAACATGTAGCACTTAAAACGTGACGAATTCGACTTTCTAGGAATTCATCACGTTTTTCTCTTGACAAATTCTTAACCACTTGATATTTGATTCATACCTCAAATGTTGAACATTTGACATAAGACATTTATTTTGTTAAAAGAGTTCTCCTTCCTTGGAGCCAAAAAATGAACAATACGCGCAAATTCAGTAGTTTACAAAGAAAAAGATTGTATGAAGAAGTTGCGGACGTCATCAAACAAGCCATTCTTGCGGGCGACTATGGGGTCGGTGACAAGCTTCCTTCGGAGATAGAGCTATCAGGGCTATTTAAAGTGAGCCGAGCAGTTGTCAGAGAAGCGATCAGATATCTGGAACTCACAGGCCTCGTGACGGTTAAGCAGGGCGCGACTGGAGGCGCTTTCGTCTCGGAGATGAATTCGAAAATCCTTCAGGAAAACATCAAAGATCTTCTCATCTCTCGTAACACATCCGTAAGCCACCTAACCGAAATAAGAGCTCACATAGATCCCGAAATCTCACGGTTGGCAGCCCTTCGAGCTAACGAGAAAGATTTAAAGGAGCTGGAAAAAGTGGTTCTGCTGTCAAAGGGGCGAGAGCCCGAAATAAATTTCATGGAAAACGTCGAAAACAATGCCAAGTTCCACAGGCTCCTTGGCAGGGCCTCTCATAACCTTTTCTATTCGATGATAGAGGACATTATCATGGACTTAACAGTGGAGTTCATTCTCATAATCAAGCCTATCGGGGAAGTTTTACATGATAACGAGGAACACCAGATGATATATCAGGCGATTTTAAATAGAAATCCCGATCGGGCCATAAGTATTACGCAAAGACACATTGGACATATCGGTGAGCAAATGGTGAGATTGGAAAAGGCCTATTTAGGGCTGGTAAAAGAAAAGAAAGCCCTGTTTCTTAGCAAATAAGTCCGGAGACCAAGAATTAAGACAGGAGGATGTACCAATGGTAGATGAAGAGAGAAAAGCTGTTTTAAAACAAATTCAAGACTCAAATAATATCATAAACGAAGCATTTGACATATTTGAGGTGGAGCAGCTCGCTATTACTTGGACAGGAGGCAAAGACAGCACTCTGGGCCTTTGGTTGATAAGGCAGGTCTGTGAAGATCGGGGGATTGACCTCCCCAGGTGCATGATCATTGATGAAGGCGACCCCTTCTCGGAAATAGAGATATTTATTGATCAATATAAAGTGAAATGGGGGATCAACCTTGAGGTTTGCAGGAATGATAATGTAATCAAAGCAGCCGGAGGTAAGCTTGGCGGACTTGTAAAGGTCGCGGATCTTAACGAGAGGAACCGGGCTGAGGTGGAGCGAATCGGTTATGAAGAAGAAGAGTTCCCTTTTGAAGCTGAATCCTTCATAGGGAACCATCTTATGAAAACGGTTATGTTCAACCAGTTTATCGCAGACAATAACATCAAAGGCATATTCCAAGGCATCAGGTGGGATGAGCATCCCGCCAGGGTAAACGATAAGTATTTTATGGAAAAAACCGAGACAAGTGAATTAAGCCCGGAACACACCCGAATCTGCCCTATTCTGCATTTCACCGAAAGAGATGTGTGGAATGCGACGTTAACATATGGAATACCGTTTAATGCGCTCTATAAGAGAGGCTACCGCTCCCTGGGCGCCGCAAGTACCAGCAAGATCGCTTTGGAAAATGTCCCGGCCTGGGAGCAAGATCTGGAGAATACCGGGGAGAGGGACGGAAGGAGACAGGATAAAGAACAAGCCATGGAAAAGTTACGTCAACTTGGTTACATGTAATCACAGAAAGAGGCAAGTAAATGAGTAATATCCTTAGCCCAGGGTGCAAGAGAGGTACTCCAGGCAATCTTGAAATGCCTGGTTCAGCGGAACGACTCCCTAACGGTAATACCCTTATTGCCGATTGTGGCGATGAGGCGGGGTACGGCAGTGAGATCATAGAAGTTGATATCTTGGGGAATATTGTTTGGAATTACCATGAAGGACTTCGATTCGCTCATAGTGGCCGGCGCCTCAAGAACGGTAACACCCTCATAACCGATACTACTAATAATCGGGTAATTGAAGTCACTCCCGATAAAGAAATAGTCATGACCTCGGATGATTGGGGAGAAGGCACCGGCACATTATCAGACGGATCCCGCCTCAGTTATCCGAACGAAGCCTTTGTGCTAAAAGATGGAACGCTGCTGATAACGGACAGGAATAATAACCGTTGCCTTCAGGTGGATCTTCACGGCCATGTCATCTGGGCCTTTAACGAAAACATTCATCATCCCCACAATGCCACTCCATT
The DNA here is from genome assembly GCA_964430575.1 of uncultured Desulfobacteraceae bacterium. GTDB lineage: Bacteria > Desulfobacterota > DSM-4660 > Desulfatiglandales > Desulfatiglandaceae > NaphS2. Next base: position 34,914 of record CAYSFQ010000006.1, on the reverse strand, counting down.
AGATAATGGGAACGTCCTGCTTTGCGACTCGGACGGAAACAGGGTTATTGAAATCAACAGGCAGAATAAAATCGTGTGGAGTTACGGGGATGGGTCAACTGAAACCCTGTGGTGGCCAAGGGGTGCTGCACGGCTTGAAAACGGAAATACTCTGATCACGGACAGTAAGGTAGGGAAGATTATTGAAGTATCATCAGAAGGTAAAATTACCTGGAGCTGGCAGACGGAGCATCCGGAGAAATTCTATATCTGCCACGCCACCCATGAGAATACGATCCTGATTTCTTCCACATTCGGCTGTCATCAGGTCATCGAGCTGGACCGTTCAGGGAGCATTGTTTGGCTTTTTCGCAACTACCGCAGGCCCTCGCCTATATATGAAAAGCTTACAAACGGGTTCTTCAAGGAAGTAGGACCGGATGGAGAGCCTGCTCACTGGGTACTCGGCACAAGATTTTCTGAAGATGGGGGAAGGATAATTTGGGACAATGAAAACAAGCCGCGGCCCTGCCCTGGCCTGGAATTTGATAGACCGGGGCTCCTGATGCTACAGCAGAGCATTGCTGTGAAACCCGGCGAAATATATGAAGCGGGCGCCCAAATCAGAACTGCCGATTTGAAAGGAAGCGCCGGTATGATTATGGATTTCTTCGATGCCTATGGATGCGGCCTGTATCATGTGATTACGGAAATGCCTTCGGGGAATCTCTTTACCGGGACCAACGATTGGACTCATGACAAGGTAGAGGCCAGAGTCCCGGATAGAGCCAGTTTCATGGAGTTTGCATTATTTATTAATGATAGCGGAAAAGTATTCATAAGAGATCTTATGCTAAACAGGCTTTAATGGAGAAAAATCTAACCAATGAAAGGAGGGAGGGAGGTCAGTCAACGGAGATGGCCTGGAAAAATTAAAGAGCGTGAGGTATCAGAATCATTAACTGTCTGTTCAAAGGAGGATGAATAATGAGAAAAATTTCATTGATAGTCATCGGTTTGGTATTCATACTGACCCTTTTTGTTTCACCGCCATCGGCGCTGGCGGAGGACGTCATCGTGATCAAGGCTGCGACCATGCTTCCCATGAAACACAGGTTGACGGAGGATGCTTTCCTGCAGTACGGCCGGGAAATAGAGAAACGGACCAAGGGCAAGGTCAAGTTCAAGTGGTTCCTGGCCGGCAGCCTGGTCCAATTTGCTCAGGCTAAAGAAGCGGTTACAACGGGCCTGGTCGATATGGTTATGTTCATGCCCGTCTGGGCCAATGAAAGCCTCTATCCCGTCACCACCGGGCTGGACCTTCCATTCATGGCCGACTCCGCGGCCCATTGTGCCCTGGCCTACTACAAGGCATACCAGGAAATTCCCGAAATGAGAAAAGAGTATGCCGACGTGAAACCTCTGGGTTTCTCCGCTACGGCCATCGCCAATATTGCCAGCAAAGGACCTCCGGCCAAAACGCTGGCCGACCTTAAAGGCCTGAAGATCTATACGGGTTCTAAGATAACAATAGAGATGTTGGGGCTTTGGGGCGCCTCAGTCCGTACGCTTAAGCTCCAGGATGTTTACATGGCGATTCAGAGGGGAATGGTGGATGCGGTCTATTTTCCGGATGCACCTTTGAGGGCATTCAAACTTGTCGATCTGCTAAGCAATCATACCATGGGCCAGTTCAGTCTCGGCGCTCAGTTTTACGCCATGAATCTCAAGAAATGGAAGAGCCTGCCGCCAGACGTCCAGAAGGTCTTCAATGACCTGACCTTGTCGGCTGGCTGTCTGGCCGGGGCGACCATGACCAACGAGTCCCACTGGGTGGTTGATGAACTCAAAAAACGGGGCGACACTTTCTATTATCTGCCGCCGGATGAGAAGGCTAAATGGGCGGCGAAGCTTGACCCCATCTACAAAGCATATATCGCCAACCTGAACAAAAGAGGAATGAACGGTCAAGCCATCTTTAACAAGATGAAAGAAATCGTTGAGCAGACCCGCCAGAATCCGTACAAGCCTGACCCATGGTGGGGCCGGGCCGGTAGGAAGTAACGGGTTGGGCAATTCGTCCTTTCTTTCCCTTTACCTCCCTCATCAAGGACAGCGCTTTATCCACTAATGTTTGAATGGGGGAGGGATTTAAAAATAGCCATGAACGTGTTCCATAAATCGATGGATATTAGACGGTTGGCAAGCTTAAATTGGTGATGATGGAATAAACTGTGAAATGCGTCGTCCATAAAAGCCAGGGGATTTGCGGGTTCGGGATTGCTGTTGCCAGAGTGAATCTGATTTGTTCACTTGCAAAAAAATGAAAGCCGGCTGTATTGGCCTTAATATTTTGGCCTGTTAAAGGGAAAATAATGACAAATTCGGAGAGGGCAATTGGAATCCTGGACTCGGTTGGCAGCGGCTTGAAAAAGGTGGTAGACCCGTTGAGCACCTACCTGGTCTATATTGGGGCAGTGTTTTCGCTGGCCATGGCCTTGATCGTGGTCATTGATGTTTTGCTGCGCCTTTTTTTCAACCGCCCCGTCAGCGGCGTTATAGAACTTGAGACATTCATGTTGGCAGTTCTATGCTTCTTCAGCCTGGCCTATACCATGATCAAAGGAGGCCATGTCAGTGTTGATATATTTATCGGCCGGTTTTCCGACAAGTTTAGGCTGGCTCTCAGGGGTCTGTTTTCCATATTCGGCGCCTATATATTTACCGTCATTAGTTGGCAGTATGTGATCCGTACGATTACCGCCGTGAAGGACGGAGAGTTGAGCCAAATGTGGGCCTGGCCTGTATGGCCCTTTTTTCTTATCACCTCGTTCGGCTGCGCTTTGATCGGCCTGGTCCTGGTAATAAATTTCATTAGAAACCAGAGCAACATCCTGAAGAATTTCGTCAGGCCGTGGCGCTGGACGTTTTTGATGTGCGTCATCGCCTTGGGCGTCATTGTTGCACCCTGGTTATTGAACACCTTCTCAATTGAGTTTGAGCCGATAACCGTGGGAATTTTCATGATGGTGTTCATGCTGATGTTGTTGTTTCTGGGACTTCCGGTAGCCTTCACCATGGCCCTCGTAGGCTTTCTGGGAACTTGGTACCTGGTGGGCGCCGAAACCAGCCTGGGGATCATCAGAATGTCCGTCTATGATTCCGTGGCCAATTACTTTTTCACTGTGGTGCCCTTTTTTGTCCTTATGGGCTTTTTCTGTTTGCACGCCGGAATAAGCAAACGACTATACGAAACCGCAAACAAGTGGTTCGGCCAGATGCCGGGGGGCCTGGCCATAGGGACCATCGCAGGCTGCGGCGGTTTTTCGGCCATCTGCGGTGATAGCATGGCCACTGCGGCAACCATGGGTTCAGTGTCCCTTCCTGAAATGAGAAAATATGGCTACGATGACTCACTGGCAACCGGTTCTGTCGCAGCTGGAGGGACACTGGGTATCCTCATACCGCCCAGCCTCGGATTTATCGTTTATGGGATCATTACCCAGGAGTCCGTGGGAAAGCTCTTTATGGCCGGCATTATACCCGGAATACTTTTGACCATTTTGTTCTCGATTTCGATTTATGTGCGCTGTAAATTAAACCCCGCCCTCGGTCCGAAAGCTCCCAAGACATCAATTCTTGAAAAGGTCATCTCACTTAAAGATGTCTGGGCGGTAGTTGTCCTGTTCGGACTGGTCATTGGCGGCATTTATTCCGGATTTTTCACGGCCACCGAAGCAGGTGGCGTAGGGGTGATAGGCGCGTTAATTATTGCTTTAACGTCGAAGTCATTTACTTGGAAAAAATTTTTTTACGCGCTTCTTTCCTCTACCCAGATAACGGCGATGGTGGCCGGTATTCTTATTGGCGTCACCATGTTGGGGTATTTCATAACCTTAACCGAAATACCGATGGAGCTGGCTGGTTTTATCTCGGGAATGCACGTGTCGCGTTATGTAATGTTTGCAATAATTTTGTTTCTTTATCTTGTCCTGGGGATGGTAATGAACATTATCCCCATGATCATGCTGACCTTGCCCATCATTTTCCCGACCATCCTGGCCCTGGGCTTTGACCCGATCTGGTTCGGCGTGATCATGGTCATCATGATGGAGATGGGACAAATCTCACCCCCGGTGGGCATTAATGTTTTTGTCATTGCCGGTGTTGCCGATAACGTGTCTATGGGTAAGATTTTCAAGGGCATCTTTCCCTTTATTATCGTCGAGATACTCGTCATCACTATTTTAACCATCTTCCCTGATGTCGTAATGGTGCTGCCTGACGCCATGGATGTCTTACCATCTATAGGCGGGTGAGATGGAAGCATATAACTTCGGGTGCCAAACTCGAAGCCTCAAACATCTCAAGATCACAGGAAAGGAATTTGTGATGTCTGAAATGCATTTGACATACAAAACATTGAAGAAAAGAGGCATTCCAGCAAGGATGTAAGCGCACATCTCGGCTTATTGTCCAAAGGCAGCAAATGGGAGTAGCAACCAATGCACAAGAGGAGGTCAAATAGTGATGGAACTAACAAAAGATTTAATGACGGATCTTTACACGACCATGGTGCGGATCAGAAAGTGTGACGAAAAGGTCATTGAGTGCCTTTCTCAGGGCAAGCTGATCACTTTTTTCCATAGCGCTCAGGGACAGGAGGCACCTGGAACCGCCCTGGGCCTCTCTCTGAGGAAAGATGATTACCTGTACTACAACCATAGGGGACATGGACTGCCGAAGGTTCTCTCAAAGGGCATGGATCCAAAACTATTCATTGCTGAACACTATGGCCGGGCCACGGGCACGGCTAATGGTTTCGCAGGATTTCATAACTGCGATATGGAGAACGGGATCCCCGGCATGGGGGGAATGGTTGGCGGGGATGCCTGTTTAGCCGCCGGAACAGCGCTTGCGTGCATGATGAGGGGGAAAGGACAGGTAACAGCAAACATATTCGGCGACGGCGCAACTGCCCGGGGGCCATTTCATGAGGCCATGCTCATGTCGGCCACCTGGAAGCTGCCCATTGTCTGGTGTATCGAGAACAACCGCTATCAGATGTGGACAAACCTTAACGTGACGCATCCCAAAGAAGATCTGGCCGATTTTGCTCACGGATACGGAATCCCTTCAGCCATTGTTGACGGACAAGATGTCATTGCGTGCTATGAGGCCCTCCAGCCAGCCATAGAAAGGGCAAGAGCGGGGAAAGGCCCCACCCTGCTGGAGTTCAAAACTTTCCGATTTAGACCTCATGTTGAAGGTGCTCCCGATTTTTCAGTGCAGGCCGAAGGGGGATTGCGCTCTGAATCAGAGGTTGAAGAATGGAAGAAGAGGGACCCGATCGACTTATTTAGGAAAACCCTGTTTGAAAAAGGCGTATTGACGCAGGCTGATATCGACAGGATTGACCGTGAGGCAGTAGCAGAGATGGAGGAAGCCTGCCGATTTGCCGAAAAGAGTCCGTGGCCTGATCCCAACGATTTCGACAAAGCCCTCTATGCAAACTAACAAGGAGGTTAATCATGAGAGAAATTTTGTACAAGACGGCCCTCAATGAGGCCATGAAAGAAGAGATGACCAGGGATGAGACGGTTTACATGATCGGTGAAGAGGTGAGCCAGGACATGTGGGGAACGAGCGACGGACTCTATGAGGAGTTTGGCGGGGAAAGGGTCCGCAATACGGCGATTTTCGAAGCAGCCATTATCGGCTCGTCGGTCGGCGCAGCCATTGCCGGATACCGGCCCGTGGTCAACATCATGTTCGCCGATTTTGCCATATGTGGCGCCGATGAACTCTTGTACAAAGCTGCCAAATGGCGATTTAATCATGGCGGGAAGGTCACCATACCGTTGGTTGTCCGGGCGCCTGTTGGTGGATATTCCAAGATAGGGCCGGAGCACTCGCAATGCCCAGAATCCCTGTACATGCGCAACCCGGGGTTGAAGATTGCGATTCCTTCCACGCCTTACGACGCCAAAGGACTGTTGAAAACAGCCATCCGGGACAATAACCCGGTCGTGTTTTTTGAACATAAGAACCTGATGGGACTTGCCGGCCCGGTCCCGGAAGAAGATTATCTGGTCCCTTTCGGTGTTGCAGAGGTCAAGAGAGAGGGAACGGATGTCACCGTGGTAGCAACGGGATATATGGTTTCCATAATGATGGAAGTGGCGGATGTCTTACAACAGGATTACGGCGTCAGCGTTGAGATAGTGGATCCCCGAACGCTGGAGCCCCTTGATCTCGACACCATCCTTGACTCGGTCAAGAAGACGAAACGATTGGTCACCGTCGACGAAGATACCTCTCGCTGCGGCGCAGGCGCTGAGATCGGCATGCTGGTCATGGAAAACGCTTTTGACTATCTCGACGCCCCGATCAAACGGGTGGCGGCGGCCAATTACCCCATCCCCGCCGGATACCTGGAACAGTTTGTCCTGCCCCAACCCCAGGGAATGGCTGACGCCATAGCGGATGTCTTAGGCAAAGAAGACGGATTGGACCTGAAGGACAAGGTGGCGGCAAAAGGCGCCATGTAAACGGTGTTTATTAACAAAAGCGAGGATTTTCCCGTTCAACGGGAATTCACGGGTTGATTGATCACATTCAGGAGCAAAAAAATGACAGTTCCTATTCATATTCCCAAACTCGGCATGACAATGGAATCTGCCGATCTGGTTGAGTGGAAGGGAAAAGAAGGCGATTGGGTAGAAGAGGGAACCGTGGTTTTGGCCATTGAGACGGAAAAAGTTTCTTTTGAGGTCGAAGCGGCTGGTTCCGGTTATCTGCACGTTATAGTTGACAAAGGGAATAAGGCAAAAGTTGGCGTAGTGGTTGGACTGCTTTGTGAGACCGAGGAGGAACTTGCAAAGGTTCAAGAAGACTATCCGACCGGAGCGGCCCGGGAAGTCAAAGCCGCTCCCGCAGCGGCGACGGCTCCTGTTGCAGCGAAAACGCCGGCAAAAGAGGGGAGAAAGCCGGCCGGCCCGTCCAGTCCCGCGGCGAGGCGGCTGGCCAAAGAATTGGGTATTGATATATCTTTAGTACCCGGTACGGGGCCCGGCGGCAGGATAACCGAGGCAGACGTAACAAAATTCCACGAGCAAGGCCCGCCGCTACCTAAAATTACACCACTTGCAGAAGAGATAGCTAAGCAGGCGGGCCTGGACATTTCAACGGTTGCCGGGACCGGAGAAGATGGCAAGATCACCAAAGAAGATGTGGAGCGTACACTGGAGGCGAAGGTGGTAGAAAAGGAAATCGAACCTGTTCGATCCATCCCTCTTGTCGGCATGCGGAAGTCCGTTGCGGACAATATGTACGCCAGTCTCCACAACACGGCCCAACTCACTACATTTACGGAAGTGGACGCGACCGAAATGGTTCGATTCCGGGACTTGGTCAGAGAAGAATATGAGAACGATGATACGGTTAGGATTTCTTATAACGATATAATTATTATGGCTGCAGCCAGGGCACTGACGCGTTTTCCCATCATGAACTCCAATCTTGTGGGTGATGAGATTCTGCTTTTCGACGCAGTGAATATGGGTATTGCCGTGGCCATACCGGAGGGTCTTGTTGTCCCTGTTATGAAAAATGCCGGCAGAATGAGTCTCCTGGAGATAGCCAGCAGCGCAAGGGACCTGGCACGGAAGGCGCGTGAGGGGTCACTGACGATGGACGATGTCACCGGAGGGACATTCACGATAAGCAACACGAGCATGTTTCCAGTGGATGGGGCCACACCCATATTGAAGCCTCCTGAGACCGGTATTCTTGGAATCAGCCGGCTCAAGGAGAAACCGGCGGTCTATAAAGGCGAAATTGCCATTCGGACTATGATGGTGCTCAGCTTGACTTTCGATCACCGTGTGGTGGATGGCGCCCCGGCCGCAGAGTTTGTAGGGACTGTGGCCCGGTACATCGAAAACCCATCCTTGATTCTGACATAATTATGACTTCTACGAGGTAATCTTATGCAAGATGTAATCGTGATCGGTGGGGGGTCTGGAGGATACGCTGCCGCCATTCGGGCTTCACAATTGGGGGCGAAGGTGGCTTTGGTTGAGGAAAGGGAAACAGGTGGCACCTGCGTAAACCGGGGGTGCATCCCGAGCAAGGTGTGGCTCCGTGCCGCGCATCTCCTCTATGGCATCCGCAGGGCAGATAAATTCGGGATTAAGGCTACTGTCCAGGAGCTGGACCTCAAGGCTATCGTAGCCAGGAAGGACGGGGTCTCAAATGATATCCGGATGGGTATGGAAGGTCTCCTTGGGAACAACGGTGTGGAATTTATCAGAGGCAGGGCTGTATTGAAAAGTCTTAAAGAGGTGGATGTAGACGGCACAATCTTGGAGGGGGCAAAAATCATCTTCGCCACCGGCAGTGTCCTGACTATCCCCGATGTCCCCGGCCTGGAGGGCGTTGCCTTGACCACGGATCAGGTGCTTGAGATGACAGAGACACCATCCTCGGTGCTTATATGGGGAGCTATCGGGCCCATTGAGGTGGAAATGGCCATGTTGTTGAACACGTTTGGATCCAAGGTGTTCATTGCTTCGGATTCACGCAGGATTTTGCCTCTGGAAGATAGCGATACCAGCCAACGAATTGCTAAATCCTTGAGGGAACAGGGGATAAAACTGTTTTCCCGTTCAAGCCTTCATTCGGTGAAAAAGTCAGAGGCAGGTTTTGAGGCCATATTGTCCGGCCCTGAAGAGCGATCGGTTAAAGTTGAAAAGGTCCTGGTTTCGGCCCGAAGGCCCAACACGGCCAATTTGGGTCTGGAACAGGCGGGTGTTCGATTAAATGAAGATGGGAGCATCCGGGTGAACGAGCGGCTGGAAACCTCTGTGGCGGGCGTCTACGCCATTGGGGATACCACAGGAGGATGGATGCTGAGTCATGCCGCTTCGTCCATGGCCGTGGTTGCAGCTGAAAACGCCATGGGAAACAGCAGAAAATTTCCCTTTCATTTGGTTCCCCGCGGCATATGGACCATGCCCCAGGTGGGCGCGGTGGGGCTTTCAGAAGAGGATGCCGAGGAAAAAGGGATAGATGTTGAAGTGGGAGATTTTCCTTATCCTATTAATGGCTTGGCCATGGCCCGGGACGAGATGACCGGTGCGGTAAAAATTATCTCAAATGCTCGGCAAGGAGAGATCTTAGGTGTGCATATTGTGGGGGCCAATGCCACAGAATTGGTAGGTGAGGCCGTTATGGCCATGCAGCTTGAATCCACGGCCCGTGAATTGGCTTACAGTATTCGGGTCCACCCCACCTTTTCTGAAAGCGTTGTTGATGCCGCCAGGGATGCTGAAAACTGGGCATTATATCTGCCTAAGCGCTGAGCCAAGGATGAAGCGATGGCACAGGCTCTTCATTAAAGGGGGAGCACTGGACTGGGGTAAATTGGAATATAGGGAAGCGTTTTTACCAAAAAAGCGAGGGTAGACATGCGTACTGAGATGATCCTGAAAAATCCTCCTGACAAAATGGGGGATTGATTACAGGCTCTAAATACTCATTAGGGGTGTTGCAGACATCTAGCGTTTTGCGGAATGAATGAGGAGGGTTGAGATGCGATTGAAAGATCAAGTAGCGATCGTAACCGGTGGAGGCGGCGGCTTGGGTGAGGGAATTTGTCTTTGTCTGGCCAGAGAAGGCGCTCATGTTGTGGTCAGTGACGTAAAGCTGGAACTGGCTGAAAAGGTAGCTACCAAGGTCAAAGAAACGGGGCAAAAAACATTAGCAATTCAAACCGACGTACGCATGCCTGAACAATGTGAAAGGCTCATTAAAAAAACCCTTGATGAGATGGGCCACATAGACATCCTGGTATGTGGTGCCGGTGTAGGCGGGTTTGTCTGCCGGGGTGAATCGGATGAACCGCTAATATTGGAAAACATCTCCGAAGAGGAGTGGAATTTGACCATTGATGTGAACCTCAAAGGCGTTTTCCTATGTAATCGGGCTGTGGCCGCGTATTTCAAGGAACAGAAGAGGGGAAAGATCATCAATATGTCATCCATCGGCGGACGCAAGGGGGCTGATTGGATAGCTCACTACTCAGCCAGCAAAGCCGGTGTAATTGTCCTGACACAGGCCGTTGCCCTTCAGTTGGCTCCTTACAATGTGAATGTGAATACGGTCTGTCCAGGGGTCATCAAAACCCCCATGTGGAATACTGCCGCCAAGGTGCTGTCCCAATCCTATCCCCCTTACAAGGGGATGAGTACCGATGATGTTTTTAATGCGGTGGTTCAGAATGTGATCCCCATGAAAAGGCCTCAGACATCTGAGGATATCGGGAACACAGTGGTCTTCTTGGCATCTGAAGAAGCCAAGGAGATTACCGGCCAGGCCATCAATGTGGATGGCGGAGCATTCTTTAATTGATCTACAGACGAAGAACCGGCCAGCGGCTGCGTTAAACTTTGGAGAGGCCGAAGATTAGGACTTCTCGTTGCACATGAACAGCGTTTTAGAAAGACTGCCAAAGCCAAAGGACAGAGAGGACAAACAATGAGAGTGCCCGTTTTCACAGATCTAAACAAGATTGAGTTTCAAGAAAAGCCAAAACCCGAGATCAACCCCGATGACGTCCTGGTGAGGGTCGAATTCTGCGGTATATGCGGATCTGATGTTCATGGATATCTCAATGGCATTCTGGTCCTGCCTGGCACGGTAATGGGTCATGAATGCGCCGGCGTGGTGACTGAAGTTGGGGACAAGGTTTATGATTTCAAAGCGGGTGATCGGGTGGCGGTGAAGCCCTTTGCCCAGTGCGGGGAATGCTATTGGTGCAAAAAGGGCCAGTACTCCCTCTGTCCAACAAAACCTGGAAAGGCATTCGGCCTTAGCCCTGAAAATGATGGGGCATTTGCAGAATTCCTCTCGGTAAAATATCCCAAAAAAATGCTTTTCAAACTGCCCAAGAGCGTCTCTTTCGAAGAGGGCGCCCTTGTGGAACCCTTGGCAACGAGCCTTCACGCTGTTCGTATATCCCGGTTCGGATTGGGAGATAATGTGGTCATCCTTGGGGCGGGAATGATAGGCCTCGGTGTTCTCCAATTTGTAAAACTTGGAGGGGCTGGAAAAACTATCCTCCTTGAAATCTCGGAAAAAAAGGCCCAGATAGCCGCAGAAATGGGCGCCGACGCAGTCCTGAACCCTATTTCCGAAGGTGAGGGTCTGAGGGAAAAGATCTTTGGATTGACTGGTGGTGTTGGCGCCGATGTGGTTTTTGAGTGTGCGGGAGTGCCTTCCACCTTTCAGTCGTGTGTTACCCTGGTCAAGAGCGGAGGCCAGGTGATTCTGGTGGGCGTCAACGACAAAGAGGTTGCTTTTAATCCTTTCTATTTCGTGTTTTGGGAAGTGGAGATGAAGGGGTCCTTAGGCTACTATAACGAATTTGAACATGTGATTGAATTACTTAATCAGAAGAAGATAAACACCGAGGCAATGATAACGGATATTATCCCGTTAACAGATCTGGTGGAAAAAGGCTTTAGTCGTCTTCTGTCCTCGCAGGATATGGTCAAGATACTGGTCAAGCCCTGAGAAGCAAGCTAGAAGTTTTTGGGATCTGATTATATCCTAACGCTATTGCATTACCCAACCATCTCTTTGACCTTCTCAACGGCTGGATCTTGACAGCCCTCCGTACAGATTTAACTGCGAAGCTAAAAAACCATATAGAATGAGGTGCTTGGATTCGTTGTTTGCTTTCAAATGGACGTCTTCCGATCCCCTCTCATGGCCTCCCGTTTCTTTTCAATGGCCGTCGCATCGGCAATGCCCGTTCTGGGATCGATGATCACCCCATAGCTATTTTCCGCCGCCTCAAGGCTCACATATCCTTCCCGAACGTCTTCTTCCACCCGATCCACTTCCCGTTCTAACGGGTCACCGTATCCGCCGCCGCCAGCCGCGTCCATGGTCACCACATCACCCGGTTTCAACTGGCTGAGGCCGTAGGGGTTGCCGGGGCTTCCATTCACGAGAAACGCAGACTTCGCACCTTCACCGCCGCCAAACAGGCCTTCGGGGGCATATTGGTGTCGTCCGGACTGAACGCCGAGGTTCACCGGTGGAAGTGGCGCGTACGCATCATCCGGAATCCTCAAAACCATGCGCCTTCCCAAGCCCCCCTTCATGCGGCCGACGCCCCCTGAATCCGTCACCAGTTCCCGTTTTTCCACGATAAGGGGTGTGTCGCTTTCAAGGATTTCCACCGGGGTGTTGGCGCCGTTGGCGGGGAATATATAGACGTAGTTCCCGTCCCCCCGGGAACTGGCGCCCATGCCTCCGCCACGAATCCGCACCGAATGCCAGGGTCGTCCATCCCCGTGTTTTCCGTAGAGCACATTCATATTGGCGGGGGTTCCGCCACTTCCCGCAATCACCCGGTCGGGCAACACATCCGCCATGGCCCGGTAGATGATCTCGGTTAAAAAATGACCGACCTGCATGCGGGCCGCCACGGCTGCCGGGAATTTGCAGTTGATCACGCTCCCCAGGGGTGCTTCCATGGCGATGGGCGCGGTGCAGCCGTCATTATTGGGGATATCCGGATCAAACATGCTTTTCATGGCCATGAACACATAGGCGTAGGTAAAATTGAACACCACATTGCCGCCCCAGTCCACCTGTGGGGAAGACCCGGCCAGATCTACCATGATATCGCTGTCCTTAACGTGTACAGCAGCCTTGATGACAATATCAGCCTTGCCTTCCATCTGCTCAACAATCCCTTCCGCCTCATATACGCCGTCAGGGATTTTCAAAATGGCTTCCCGCATACTTTTTTCCGTACGGCTGATGATTTCATCGGCCAGATCATCCAGTCCCTCGAACCGGTACTCCTCCAGCATCTGGGAAATTTTTTCCGCACACACATGGTTAGCGGCAATCTGGCTTCGAATGTCCCCAATCACCTCGTCCGGGGTCCGCACATTCCACTTGATCATTTCCACCACGGATTCATTGAGCAGGTCCCGGTCGTAGAGCTTCACCAGGGGGATAAACAGACCGTCCTCATAAACATCATGATTGTCGGAAGAAACCCTGCCCCCGATGTCCGAATGATGAAACACGCAGGCGGTAAAGGCGGTCAGTTTCCTCTTATGAAAGATGGGGCTGAACACGCACACATCGTTTAAATGACCCGCCAGTGCCCAGGGATCGTTGGTGATATAGACATCACCCGGATGGTAGCTCTCCTCGGGAATCTGGGTAACCAGTTTCTTGATGCCCAGCGCCATGGCACCGGACTGACCGGGGGTGGCAAAAGACCCCTGGGCCAACTCGCGCCCTTTTCGGTCCGTAAACATGCAGGTGTAGTCGTGGGCATCTCTGAGGAGGCTTGAAAACGCCGTACGTGCTACGGCACTGTCCGCTTCATCCACGATGGAAATCAGCCTTCTCCAGAGTATTTCGATGGTGATGGGATCAAATTTCTGCCCCATGGTTTCCTCCCTTTTCATCAATTCCGACCATCCAATTCAATCCACAAGAATCCGTATTTATCCACGGAGACTGACGCATCCTCGCCCACAATCACCGTGGATTCCCGTTCTTCAATGATAGCGGGCCCTCGAAACTGCGCGCCACTGTTCAGTTTGTACCGGTCATACACCGTGTGGGGGACATACGTTCCGGCAATGCCGGAGTAGGCCTGTCGCTCACCTTTGACCGCATCGAACAGCTTGTACTCGCTTTTTTTAAGCTCGGGCAGTTTCAAAAGGCGCTCGGGCAAGCTGGCCCGAACCTTGAAGTTGATGAATTCCACGGCTGAATCGGGATAGGTCCGCCCGTACAACTTTTTATAGACCTCATCAAACCGTTCGCGAATCTCTTTGGGATCAATGCGGGAAAAATCCCCTTCCGGAACAGAGACATTGGTTTCCGATCCCTGGCCCACAAACCGCATATCCACAGACCGGTCAAACCGAATCCCTTCACTTTCCCCGCCCGCTTCCAGGGTCCTGACGCCTTCTGCTTCCATATGGGAAAAAATCTTTTCAATTTCTGCGAAGTCCGCTTCCAGAAGAGCGCTTTTGTGGCTCCGCACCAGGTCAAAGGCCCTGGGGGCAGTAAAAAACCCCAGTGCAGACCCCACCCCCGCATTGGGGGGCACAATCAATCGTTTGGCGCCCAGTTTCTTGGTGAGCCCGTAGGCATGCACCGGCCCGGCCCCGCCAAAAGCGATGACCGTCACCAGTTTGGGATTGCCCCCTTTTTCGGCGATATGGGTCTTGGCAGCGCCGGCCATGGTTTCGTTGATGAGGTCGTGAATACCCCAGACCGCCTGAACGGAAGAGACGTTCAGCGGTTCGGCAACTGACCTTTCAATACCTTTCATGGCGGCATCCTTGTCAAGCTTCATCTCACCGCCCAGAAAATAGTCCGCATCCAGGTATCCCAGGGCCAGGTCCGCATCGGTGACACAAGGGGAAATCCCTCCCCTGCCGTAGCAGATGGGACCGGGTTCCGCGCCGGAGCTCTCAGGGCCCACCTGAAGGGTTCCCAATTTGCTCACGTGCGCAATACTGCCCCCTCCCGCGCCTATTTCCATAAGATCCACCACCGGCACCTGTATGGTCAGGCCGCTTCCCTTCATGAACCGCTGCACCCGTCCCACCTCAAAGGTTGGCACCACGCTGGCGACCCCCCCTTGAATAAGGCAGGATTTGGCGGTGGTTCCGCCCATGTCGAAGCAGAAAATTTCAGGGATATCAAACAGCTTTCCGTAATACTGACCGGATATGACCGCCGCGGTGGGGCCTGATTCAATGATGCGAACCGGGAACTCCGCCGCCGTCTTGATGGACGTAACACCGCCACTGGAAAGCATAATGAAGAGCTTACCCGCAGACCCCAGGGATTCCAGCCGTCTGGCCAGTTTGTACAGATATTTCCCCGTAAGCGGTTTTACATAAGCATTGGTAGCCGTGGTGCTGGTCCGCTCATACTCCCGAATCTGGGGCAGCACCTCATAGGAGATACACACGGAAACATCCGGTGCTTCCTCCAGAATAATTTCCTTGATCTTCTCTTCGTGGGAAGGATTCTCAAAGGAGTTCAGAAGACAGACAGCGATGGATTCAACGCCCGTTTCAAGCATTCGCCGCACCACCTGCCGCGCTTCATCCGGGTCCAGGGGATTTAACACCGTGCCGTCGCTCCGCACCCGTTCATCCACCTCAAACCGAAAACTGCGGGGAATCAAGGGTTTTGGAAATTCAGCGAACACGTCGTAAGGGGCGTAGCGGATCTCACGACCCAGTTCCAGCACATCCTTGAAGCCCCGGGTGGTGATCAAACCGGTTATGGCGCCTTTTCGCTCGATGATGGAATTGATCACCAGGGTGGTGCCATGAATCACCTCGTCCAGACTTTTTACAAAACCGGGGACCATCTCATCCAGTTGCCGGATGCCATATTCCACCGCATCGGACGGATCACTGGGCGTGGTCAGGCATTTGTTGATGGTGAGTTCCCCAGTCTGGTCATTAAGCAGGACAAAATCGGTAAAGGTCCCACCGATATCGCAGCCCAACCGGTATATTTTATCAGACATGCGTGCCTCTCCTCTTTTCCTCCAGCGCTGCCAGTATCTTCTCGGGCGTGATGGGCAGGTCCCGAATGCGAATGCCGATGGCATCGTAAACCGCATTGCCGATGGCAGGGGCCGTGGGGACCAGTCCGGGCTCACCCACCCCTTTGGCACCGAAGGGGCCCGTTTTGTCATGGGTTTCAATACAATCAATCTCAATGGGGAAATCGAGATCAGGCGCCGAGAGAATCTTATAATCGAGAAAATTGGGATTTAAATTACGGCCCTCATGGGTTTTATATTCTTCGGACAGGGCATACCCGATCCCCTGGGCCAGCGCCCCGTAAATCTGCCCCTTGATGGTCTGCTGGTTCAACACCTGGCCCACGTCGTGGGCTGCAACCACCTTCATGATTTCCACCTTTCCGGTTTCCAGGTCCACCTCCACCACGGCCCCTTGGGCGCCGACAATGTAGGTTGAGCTCATGTTGCCACGCCCCGTCCTGGGATCCAACATCTGGTTCGGGGGATCGTAAAAGGCTTCTTCAATGACCATGGTTCCCTGCTCCTTGTAGTGGGCGGCGCGCAGGATTTCCTCCAGGGTCACGTGAAGGTCGGGGTCATCGGGTTCAGCTTTTAGAAAAATGCGATTTTCCTTCATGTCAAAGTCCGATGGATCGAAGAGGGTCTCATAATCCAGATCGGGGATCTCAAAATCCGGGTCTTTTCGTTTCATCTTTTTCATGCGGCTTTTAACCCGGAGCATAAAATGCTCGCTGGCCAGTTCAAAAATTTTCTTTCGGGCCTTGTTTGCGGCCATGATGCTGGCATTACAGGCAGTAAAGGCACCGCGACTGGCGTGGGTGCCCACATCCCAGGGGCAGGTGGCCGTATCACCTGTTACAATTTTCACACGGTCTGCCGTCACCCCCAGGGCCTCCGCCGTTGCCAGCGCCAGGGCCGAATCAAAGCCCTGTCCCATTTCCACGCCGCCGGACACCACGGAAACATCGCCGAAGTCATCAATCTTTAAAATGATACCGGAACCGTCTGATCGGTACACCCGGCCGGAACCACCCACATGAAAAAGGGCCGCCATGCCCACACCCCGTGCCTTTGCCGGTGTACTTCCAACAAGGGTTGTACACACATTTGCGGAGCCACGTTTCAAATCGCTCTTGCCACAGATGGACTTCCAATCCAGCTTTTCGGCCACCGATTCCAGGCATTCCTTCATGCCGCAGGTGGAAACCTTGAGGCCCATGGGGGTGGTCTCATTGGGGATGTTGCTGTTGATCATCCGGAATTCAAAAGGATCGATGCCAGCCGCTTCAGCCAATTGATCCATGTTGCTTTCCATGGCCCAGGCCACCTGGGGATTGCCGTACCCCCGCATGGCCTGACAATAGGTGTTGTTGGTGTAAACAATGGTCGTTTTGAACAGGACGTTGGGCACCCGGTAAATGGAAGAGGCCGGAATCATCATGACACTGGGCGTGGTGGCGCCCCAGGACGTGTAAGCGCCGTTATCCAGAATCATTCGAATGTCCCGCAACACCATTTTGCCATTGGCGTCGCACCCCTGGATAATGTGGGTTTCAGTGGGCTGACGGGGTGAAAGGGCTGTGAATTCCTCCTCACGGTTCAGGACGATCTTGACCGGTCTGCCGGTTTTATATGCCAGGAGGATGGAGATGAATTCATAGCTGTGGGTATCCAGGCCCGTACCGAATGATCCCCCCAGGGCGGGAACAATGACCCTACTCTTTTTGCCCTTCAGTCCCATATCTCTAAGGGCCTGGTTGAAATCGTTCTGGGCCAGAAACGGTATCTGGGTTTTGGTGCGGATAATCAGGTTGCTCTGAAGGTCAAACTCTGCAATGCAGCCAGCGGTCCCCATGCAGGACTGCTGGATCAAAGGGGTACTGTAATGTTCCTCCACCACATGGGCGGCCTCTTCCCTGGCCCTTTCAACGTCACCGGTGGCGAATTTCCACGGCACCGGAACAATGTTGTCCGCTTTGGGCCGACCTTTGAGGTCTATTTCATGGACAATGGGTGCGTCTTCCCCAAGGGCTTTGGTGGGAGAAAAAACGCCCGGGAGTTCCTCGTATTCCACCTGGATCAGGTCGATGGCTTCCGCGGCAATGTCCGGGTCCGTTGCCGCAACAGCCGCCACCTCATCCCGGAACTGCCTGACCTTGTCCCGTTTCAGGGCAAAATTATCCTTGATGAATCCGATTCGAATCTCAGGTGTATTATAACCGGTAATGACCGCGCGAACTCCCGGCAATTTCTCAGCCCTGGACGTATCGATATGTTTGATTCTGGCGTGGGCATGATCACTGAATTTGATTTTGCCGTACAGCATGCCGGGAAGCGTCATGTCATGGATATACATGGCCTTTCCGGCCGCTTTGTCCGGCGCATCGGGTCTGGGGACGTCGGCGCCGATAAAACTAAACTGGGTCATGTTTGTACTCTCCTCACCCTCTTTTCTATTTAAGTGTCGCCTGCTTGATGGATTCAACAATCTGCACATACCCGGTGCAACGGCAGAGATTTCCGGAAATTCCCTTTCGAATCTCTTCTTCCGTGGGATGGGCGTTTCGCTTCAACATGGCTTTGGTACTCATGATCATACCGGGGGTGCAGAATCCGCATTGAATGCCGCCGTTTTCAACAAACGCCTTCTGTATGGGATCCAATCGGTTCCCCTCACCCACAAGGCCCTCAATGGTGGTAACGGTTTTTCCATCCACCTCAAACGCGGGATAGAGGCATGAATTGACACTTTCCCCGTCCACCAGGACTGTACAGGCGCCGCATTCCCCCTGACCGCATCCTTCCTTGGTCCCAGTGAATTCAAAGGTGTCCCGCAGAACATTTGAAAGCATTTTGTGGCTCATCACTTCCGCCTCCACGGCCTGCCCATTCAAATTGAAGCAGACCCGCTTTCGAAGGGGGGAATCGTAAAGCCCGACAGTGGGTTCCGGACTGTTCACTTTTTCCGGTTCCGTGCCGGGAACGGCATGGTCCTGATTTGATGCCTGTTTCGCCTGTTTAAGGGCCTGCTCCAATGCCCGTTTCACCATTACACCGGTTATGGTCCTTCGATAATTTTCGGTTGATCGCACATCGGTGATGGGGGTCACTTCGCCTGCTGCCTTGTCCTGGATTTCCAACAGCAGGTCCGGGGTGATCTCTTTTCCTTCCACAAATGATTCCACACCCTGAAGCGCCATAGGTACGGGGCCCACGGCACCGGCCGCAACGCGGCACTCTTTACAAACCATGTCCTCCATCTGTATATATACGGCAACATTGGCAACAGCAATATCCTGGGTCACCCGGCCGGATTTCAGAAACGCCATACCGGTATGCACAGGCATCTCAGGAATCGTAATAGCTGTCAGCACCTCATCAGGTTGCATGCAGTGCTGTCCCGGACCCTGAAAAAAATCCGAAATGGGCACTTCCCTTTCACCATGGGGACCCGAAATGGTCAACACCGCCTCCATCACCATCAATGGCGGAGCCCCGTCAGCCGAAGGGGCGGCATTGCACAGATTCCCCCCCACGGTGGCCACATTCCGAATCTGGGGATTGGCCACCATGGACGCCGCCTCCGCCAAAGCGGGACAGTGGCTCGCCACAAGGGGATCCGTTTCAATCTCCTCCCACAGGGTCATACTGCCGATCCTCAGAAAATTACCGGTTTTCTTAATCCCGCGCAGATCCGCAATCCATCGAAGGGAAATCAGCGCTTCGGGCTGCCAGATCTCCTGCTTGACCCGTATCATGGCATCGGTGCCACCCGCCACATATCGGGCCCGTCCTTCGTATTTTTCCATCAACCCGAAGGCCTCATGGAGGTTTCGGGGCTGATAATATTCGTAACGTTTCATCCATTCTCTCCGTCAGCTGTTTTTCTCACATTCCGCATTCCGAAATCCGCAATCCGAAATCCTATTCTTCCCGGTTATCAAACACCCGCTTGCTTTTTCTCTCCGATCTCGGCAGGATGCCGTACGCCACCATTTCCACCCCGACGCTCACCATGATCTGCTTTTTGACTTCCCGGGAAATCTGTTTTGCCAAATCCTCAAACTGAGTTGCGTCAACCCCCTGGGCCGCCTCAACTTTGATGCGCATATGATCCCGCCCATCTTCCTTGCGGTCCACAATAATCTGATATTCACTGCCGATCCCCTCAATGCCGCTCAACACGTGATCCACCTGGCCGGGATAGATATTGACGGCCCTGAAAATGATCATATCGTCAGAGCGCCCCAGCAATCGGTCATGCCTGGGCAGAACGGAGCCGCAGGGGCAGGTCCCCGGAATAATCCGGGTCAGATCCCGAGTGCGGTAACGGATGAGCGGAACGGCCTCCTTGCTGAGCGTGGTCACCACCATTTCTCCGATTTCACCTTCGGGAGAAGGTTCCAGAGTATCGGGATCCAGGATTTCCAGGATATAGTAGTCCGCCCAGTAATGAATCCCGGTGTGGTAGGAACAATCCAGCCCCGTACCCGGACCATAAAGTTCTGTCATGCCGGGGATGTCAAACATATGTTCCACGCCCAGAAGGGCCTGGATCCGGTCCCGCATGGCATCGCTGGCCCGCTCGGAACCGAAAATCATTTTCTTTAAACTTATTTGATTTCTGAGGCCACGACGGTGGATTTCTTCGGCCATCAGCAAGCCCATGGAAGCCGTACAGCACATGACGGTGCTTTGAAAATCCACCAGGAACTGGCACTGCATGTCCAGGTTTCCGGGTCCCACCGGAATGGCCATGGCGCCAAAGGCCTCACAGCCCAGTTGAAAGCTGATGCCGGCAGTCCATATGCCGTATCCCACGGCAATCTGAACCCGGTCTTCGGGAGATAGCCCCGCCATTTCATAGCATCGGGCGAAAAAGTGGGTCCAGTCGTCAATATCTTTCTGGGTGTAACAAAGTACTTTTCTTTTTCCGGTGGTCCCCGAAGAGGCATGCATGCGAACGACCTGGTCAAAGGGAACCGAGAGCAATGGGAAGGGATACCCTTCCTTCAGATCATTGGCCATGGTGAAAGGGAGATGGTGCAAGTCTTCCAGGGAACGGATGTCCTCCGGATGAACCCCGGCTTCATCCAGTCTGTTCCGGTAAACCGGGGAACCTTCGACCGCATGACGAACGGTCCACTGGAGGCCCTTCAGTTGATGGGCTTTCAGTTCTTCTGCTGTCTTGACGTGGGGCATAAAGGTTTTGGTCATGTTTCGCCTACCTCAATAGGGTTGCATTAGAGAATGATGATTACCGGGCCATTTCCGGGATAAAAAGAACGATATCGGGAAAAATGATCAGAATGATGATGCACACAATACAGGCAATCAGGAAGAAGCTGACGCTCTTAAACATGGTGCCCAACTCAATATCCGGTGCCAGGGCTTTGACCACATAGATATTCACGCCCACCGGCGGCGTGATGGCCCCCATGGTGGTCACCATGGTGAGAATAATAGCATACCAGATGGGATCAAACCCCAGGGCCATTCCCAGGGGGAAAAAAATCGGGATGGTCAAGACCAGAAAACCTAAGGAGTCCACAAAGCATCCGCCGATGAGATAAATCAATAGAATAAATGTGAGGATCACGTAGGGGGAAACCGGCAGGGAAGAAGCAAACTCGGCTATGGCAAAGGGGAGGCGGGTTACGGCCAGAAAGCGGCCGAAAATAATGGCACCGGTCACCAGAAAAAAAACCATTGCCGAAATTTTCAGCGATTCGGTAACAGAGTTGATGAATCCTTTCCAGGTCAACCTTCCCGTGGCAATGGTCACCACCAGGGCAAAGAAAACACCCACTGCGCCGGCTTCCGTGGGGGTAAAGAGACCCGCATAGAGGCCACCGATAACGAGCACAAAAATAATGACCGCTTCGATAACCCCCAGTAGGGAAACGATCTTTTCCTTGAAGCTTGCCTTGGGCCCTGCCGGGCCGAATTCCGGATTGATTCGACACAATACAACAATGGTGAGCATAAACAGAATGCCCAGCAACACCGCAGGCAGAATGCCCGCCAGAAACAGTTTTATGATGGACTGTTCTGTCTGAAGGCCGATAACGATGAGCACAACGCTGGGGGGCATAATCGTCCCCAGGGTTCCCCCGGTTACCACGGTCCCGGAACTCAACCGGGGATCATAATTGAATTTCTGCATCTGCGGCAGTGCCACCTTGCCCATGGTAGCGGCGGTAGCCGTATTGGAACCACAGATGGCCGCAAACAGCTCGTCCGCCCCTATGGTGGCAATGGCCAGGCCCCCTCTCCAATGGCCGAACCACTTGTAGGCTGCATTGTACAACCGCTCCGCAATACCAGAGTTAAATGCCAGGTATCCCAAAAAAATAAAAAGCGGGATCACCGTCAGACCGTACTTGGAGAATGTACCCCAGATATCGGCCCCCACCATGTTGATGGCAGCATTGAACGACACCGCATACCAGAAACCGGCAAAACCCACAATGGCCATGGCAAAGCCCACCG
The DNA here is from genome assembly GCA_964430575.1 of uncultured Desulfobacteraceae bacterium. Classification (GTDB taxonomy): domain Bacteria; phylum Desulfobacterota; class DSM-4660; order Desulfatiglandales; family Desulfatiglandaceae; genus NaphS2. Next base: position 12,824 of record CAYSFQ010000006.1, on the reverse strand, counting down.
GCATCCCCAGAAAAAAAAGCACGGCAATGAGAAGGATGATGCCGACAACACCAACCATGGTCAGGCTCATTTGTCATCCTCCTTCACGGGAATCAGGGTTTTGAGGAATTCAACGAAAAAAACCAGGGCCAGGGCCCCGCATCCCACAGCCACCGCATAGGTAAAAGGGTAGTAGATAATCTGCAGGGTTTCCGTGACCTCCCCGGTCTCCCGTAGGTTTGCCGCATATTTGGAAATCTGCCAGGTGGCCAGAACAAAAAACCCGGTGCAGATAATGGCGTTAACGGCATTTAAGATATTCTGAACCTTTTTTGAAAACCCCAGGACAACGATATCCACCGCAATGTAACCCTTCTTGATTTGCGTATAACCCATGGCGAAGGCCGTAATGACGGCGCCAAAATATCCCATCAGTTCAAAGGTACCGGCAACGGGGATCCATACCAGACGCAGGAAAACATTGGCGCAGGTCAGCGCGATCATGGCCACCAGAAACAATCCGGCAATCCCCATGAGAACCAGATTTATGTAATGATTTACCCGATCCAGAATCAACATACCGATTTCCCCAGCAGGTCATCTCCAAGCTGTTAGCTGTTAGCAACAAGTTCCCACGCAGAGCGTGGGAACGAGAATAAATTATGCTTCCGGTTTCAGGGCTATTTTCCTTCGTACTTCTTGGCGATGGATTGAATGTCGTTCACAATGGCCTGGGCCGGGAGGCCTTTGGCGGCATTGTCCTTGATCCATTTGGCGGTGATGGGCGTAAGGAGGCTGTCCCACTTGGCTTTCTGCGCTCCCGAAAGATCAAAAACCGTCACACCCTGGGTCTTGACGGACCATGCCATGGCATCTTTCACATGCTGATCCATATAGGTACCGGTCCATTTTGCCTGCTCGACAACCAGATCATCGAAAACCTTCTGAACATCCTTGGGCAACGCATTCCATTTGTCCATGTTCATGATCACGGCAAAGGGATAAACAGGGGTCTGTGTCATGGTGACGTATTTGCACAGCTCGGCAAATTTGAAATCTTTCATCACTTCCAGGGAAGAAAACAGACCTTTGACCACGCCTTTCTGCAGGGCTTCGGGGGTTTCCGGCATTGGCATTCCCACGCGGGTGGCACCCCAGGCCTTAAGGATCTGAGCCGCGCCGCCGGAAGCACGAATGGGCACGCCTTTCAATTCCCCGAGGGTTTTGATGGGAATTTTGCTCATGATATTGGAGGGGGCCGTGGTAAACATGGTGAGCACTTTCACCTTTTTGAACCCTTTGGGCTGATATTTTTTGTATAGATCCAACAGGGTCAGACTGGCCACTTCCGAATTGGGAAGGCCCAGGGGAAGGGCCGTGGCGTTCGTGATGGTAAAACGGCCCGGCTGATAAGCCATGCATATGCAGCCGATATCCGCCACACCGTTTATGACACCATCCATCATGGCTTTGGCCTTCAGGAGCGTTCCACCGGGGAAGGTCTGAACGGCAACCTTTCCGTTGGTCCGTTTCTCCACTTCCTTTTTCCACCGTTCCATCTGCACACAGGGAAAGGTGGGTGCGGGGGGAAAGTTAGCATAGGTGAGTTTAATGGGCGCCGCCTGAGCCGTTGCAGGCGCCCAGGAGATGGTGAACATTGCGGCTAAAAAAAATCCGGCCAATACAAATCCCACTTTTCGTTTCATAATTCAGACCTCCTCTAAATAGGGTTTCATAGCTATGAAGCAGCGTTCGCCGTGGACAAAAAGGTGTTCACCTCCTTTCACTGTAACTAAGTTGTTAGCTGTTAGCCATTAGCTGACAGCCAAATGCTAACGGCCAGGGGCTTAAAATATATTCGGTTCCACATATTCGCCGAAAACCTCCCTGAAGATATCGGCCATTTCGCCTACCGTAGCGTAGTTTTTACAGCATTCCACCAGATAAGGCATTACATTTTTCTTCTCCCGGGCCGCTTTTTCAAGGGCCTTCAGAGACGTGTTGACCGCCGCCCCGTCCCGATCGCGTTTCAGGTCTTTCAACCTCTTGATCTGCAACTGCGCCCATTCATCATTGTATTCATGCAGTTCCACTTCCATGTCAACGCCTTCGGTGTATTCGTTGACCCCCACCTTGGTGATTTCACCCGTCTGCAGCTTCTTTTCGTACTCATAAGCCTGGCGGGCCACTTCGCTCTGGACATATCCACTGGAAACCGCTTCCACCATGCCCCCCACCTTGTCCACTTTTGCCATTTCCTCAAGGATTCTGGTTTCCATCTCTTTGGTGAGGGTCTCCACGAAATAGCTTCCCGCCAGGGGGTCCACCGTATCCCTTAATCCGATTTCATCCATCAGGATCTGGAAGGTCCTCAAAGATAATAATGCTGCCCGCTCCGTTGGGATGGTATAGGCCTCATCAAATGAGCAGAGGGCTGTTGTCTGTGCACCGGATAACGCCGCCGCCAGTGCATAATAGGCCCCCCGCATGATATTGTTTTCAGGCTGCTGCTTGGTCATGCCCGAACCGCCACCGCCGAAAATCCCCCGAAGGAAAAGGGCTTTTTTGTTCTGAACATGGTATCTTTCACGCAGGAGTTTGGCCCACAACTTCCGGGCCGCCCTGAACTTGGCCACCGTCTCCCAGAGGTTTCCATAGATATTCAGATTAAAGGAAAACCGCGCCACAAAATCTTCCGCCTTGTACCCGCGGGCTATGACATTATCCATGTAGGCAAAGGCAATCATGAACGCATAGGAAATCTCCTGAACAGGCGTACAGCCCGATTCCCGGATGTGGTAACCGCAGATGGAAACGGGGTTGCAACGGGGAAGATCCTTCATAGCGTACTCAATGGTGTCCCCGATGAGCCGGACCGCCGGTTCCACCGGATAGATCCAGGCCCCGCGTCCCACGATCTCCTTTAAGATATCGTTCTGGGGCGTGGCAGAAATCTCGGTTTTCTGGTACCCGAATTTTTCAGCCATGGCCTGATACATGGCCAGCATGATGGCGGCTACGGCATTGATGGTGAGCCCCGTGCCGATGCGATTGAGCTGGATATCCTTGAAAGCAATCTCAAAATCCCTCAGGGAATCAATGGCCATTCCCACACGGCCCACTTCCCCTTCCGCCATTTCATTATCAGAATCATATCCCATCTGGGTGGGAAGGTCAAAAGCCACATTCAGCCCGTTCTGCCCATGTGAGATCATCAACTTAAACCGCTCATTGGTTTCCTCAGGGGTTCCAAAACCCGTGTATTGACGGGTCGTCCAGTTCCGGCTTCGATACCCTTTTGGATGGATGCTGCGGGTAAAGGGGAACTCTCCCGTATCCCCCAGATCTGTTTCATAATCGAAACCCACCCGTTCAAGGTCCTTCGGCGTATAGCTGGGTTTAACCTCGATGCCCGACTGCAGAAGAACTTTCTGGATGGCGTCTTTCTCGTCCTTGGTGTACGTTGCAACTCCCATGTCGTCCCCTTTCCGTTCAGTTCTGTGCGTTTTCTTCTATAAACGAAACGATCTCCTCAAAAAGCGCACCGCCTGGAAATACCCCATCCACACCGATCTCTTTTAAGACCGAAATATCCCTGTTGGGAATGACACCCCCCACCAACAGCAGCTTGTCTTCAATATTCTCCTCCCGGATAAGACCCGCCAACTTGGTGCAAATGGGGATATGGGCGCCGGACATAATGGACAGACCGATCACATCCACATCCTCCTGAAGGGCCTGGTTCACGATACTCTTAACGGTCTGATGTAACCCGGTGTAGATAACCTCCATCCCCGCTTCCTTCATGGCAAGGGCAACCACCTTGGCCCCCCGGTCATGGCCATCCAGACCCGGCTTGGCCAGCAGCACCCGTATTTTTCTTTCTACCATAAGACTTACACTCCTTAGCTTGCCCTCGTTTTTCAATTATCAGGCGCTTTGGCGAGTTCCATGGAAAATTCCCGCAGCACAATATCCTGGCCGCGCAGAATGTGTTCCCTCACCAGTTGTTCCACACGGTCCGCCTGTCTTGCCCGGATGGCCGCCATCATCAGCCGATGATCCCTATTGCTGACCCGGGCCATGGCTTCAATTTTAAGGATAACCTGTCTGAAACGGAATATCTGGACCCGGATATCGTTGATCATTTTCACCAGTCTGGGGCTTCGACTCAGTCCGTAGAGAAGATCGTGAAAATCCGTATTGATGCCCGGCAATTCATCCACCTGGCCACACTCCAGACAGGCCTCATAATCCGCCAGTTTTTCCTCCAGAGGTACCAATTCTCCTTCCTCATGGCGAATCGTTGCCAATCGGGCCGCATAGCTTTCCAATACACTTCGAATGCCGAAGGCCTCCTCGATATCCACACGGGTCAGACCGACCACATAAAAGCCCCCTTTCGGGTCCTGCCGAAGCAACCCTTCCCGCTCCAGTTTGTGCATGGCTTCCCGGACGGGTGTCCGGCTGATGCCGAGGGCTTTCGCAAAGCGGGTTTCCACCACACGGCTTTCAGGGACAAGGGATCCCTCGATAATGGCCTCCTTCAGGTTTTCATAAACAGACCGTCCCAGCGACCTTCTTTCCGGCAGCGACATAAAGCCCTTCAGTTCCATGTCCTCGTTGTAGGCAGCACCGCTCATTCGTTTATCAATCCCATGCCCCAAATCCACAATCAACAATCAACAATCGACAATCAACAATCAACAATCCTATAGTCCCACCCACTTGGCAATGTTGGGCTGCAGAATTTCATGGGTCCCGCCTCCGTATAGCAGAAAACGATTGTCCCGGTAATATCTTTGGGCCGAATATTCCATGGAATAGGCATAGGCACCTAAGATTCGCGTTGCCTGATCGCCGGCCCGGGTGGCGGCTTCCGTGGCGAAGTACTTTGCCATGGAGGCTTCTTTCAGTGCCTCCTTTTTCTCATCAATCATACGGGAGGCCTTATAGGTCAACAGCTTGGAGGCTTCCAGATCCACCGCCATATTGGCCACCTTGGCCTGAATGAGCTGGTAATTGCTGATGGTATGTCCGAACTGTGCCCTTTCATGGGCATACTGAATCGAATCATCCATGGCGGCACGCTGGAGCCCCACGGCAAGCGCCGCCGTCATGGTTCGAATTTCAGCCAGAATGGACAGGAGGTTGCTCAATCCCCGCCCTTCAGCCCCCAGCATATGGTGATGGGGCACAAGGCAATCCTTAAAGGCGACCTCGGAGATGGGGGTGCTGCGGGTTCCCAACAAATCAAAGGGTTTGCTGCAGGAAAAACCGGGCGTGTCCCGGGGCACGAAGAAAAAGTTGAGACCCCTGAATTTCTTTGCAGGGTCCGTCTGCATCAGCACCGTAAAAAAATCCGCAACCGGTCCGTTGGTGACCCAGGTTTTCATGCCATTTAAAAGGTAGCCGTCATCGGTCTTCTGGGCCAGGGTGCTAACATTCCCCAGGTCGGACCCTGCCTCAGGCTCCGTGAGGCAGAAACACGCCACCTTTTCACCCTTCATGGCCGGCAGAAAATACTGCTCCCGCATTTCATCGGTTCCGTGGTGAAATAAAAAGTTGGTGCCCATCAGGCACTGCATGGCCGTGATGGCCGCCAGGCTCATGAGTCCACGGGCCAATTCTTCGCAGGTAATGCAGAAAAGCGTGGTATTGCCCCCGGCGCCCCCCTCATCATCGGGATATCTGAGACCAAATACACCCATCCTGGCCATCTCCTGGAACATGGCCCTGGGGAATTCACCCGATTCATCAATCTCCTTGGCCTGCGGAATCACCTCATTGTCCACGAACATGGCCATGCTTTTTCTGATGGTTGTTTCGGCATTCGACCTAAGCATTCATTCCTCCCTCACTAAAAGTGACTAAAGTGAACTAAAAGTGACTAAAGTTCTAAAGTTAGGGAGTCGCTTAGCTCCGCCGATTTTATATAATTGTCGGAACTCCTTAACTCTAGCTCACTTTAGTCACTCTAGCTCACTTCAAACTTTTTTCACTTTTCACTCCTCCAACTGTCGAATCATTTCAGGCACCAGCGCATGCAGATCCCCCACAATACCCCAGTCGGCCACTTGAAAAATGGGTGCCCTTGCATCCCGGTTTATGGCCACAATATACCGGGCATTGGCAATCCCCGCCCGATGCTGAATGGCCCCGGATATGCCACAGGCAATGTAAAGCTCGGGCCTGACCGATTGCCCGGTCTGACCCACCTGTCGATCTGCGGAAATCCAGCCCTCTTCCACGGCGACCCGGGTACCGGCCACTTCGCCCCCCAGAACGTCGGCGAGATTTTCCAGGGCCTTGAACCCTTCCACGTCTCCAACACCCCTTCCACCGGCAACAATAATTTTCGCCTTGCCCAAACCCCCTGTTTTTTTGGCCTCCCTGACAATTTCAAGGACTTTCGTCTTAATGTCCTGTTCGGTCATGGAAAAGGTTTCCCGAATGATATCTCCCTTTTTTCCAGGTTGTGCCTTTCGTTCCATGACACCGGGGCGAACCGTTGCCATCTGGGGGCGGGAATATCGATTGGCGATGGTGGCCATGATATTGCCGCCAAAGGCGGGTCGGGTCTGCAGAAGGATCTTTTCATCCGGATCAATGGTCAGTTCGGTACAGTCCGCTGTCAAACCCACCGCCACCCGGCGCGACACCCTCGGCGCCAGGTCTCTGCCAATATGGGTAGCCCCCATCAACAAAATGTTGGGACTGAAACATCGGATCAACTGCTCAAAGGCTATGGTATAAGCAATAGCCCGGTATTGTGCCAAACAAGAATCTTCAACCAGAACCACATGATCAGCCCCGTATTGGATCAGCGTTTCAGCCAGATGTTCCACCCCATCGCCCATGAGAATCGCTGACACATCCTGGTTAAGGGATCCCGCCAGTTCGCAGGCTTTCCCCAGAAGCTCCAGGGAGACCGAATGCAACGCGCCTCCCCGCTGCTCAGCAAACACCCAGATCCCTTGCCTGTCAGTGAAATCGGGTATCTCCCTGGGTTTGGCATCGGTCAAAATGGCTTTCGGTTTACAGGACTCAATGCACGCCCCGCAGGATGTACACCGGTCCAGGATATGGGCTTTTCCGTCCCTCATCTCAACACCCTCATAGGGACACGCCTTTAGGCAGCGTTTGCAGCCGTTGCAAAGTTCAGCGTCAATCCACACCGTCATATTTTATCTCCTTAAACCAGCGCTACAGGATTCGATTCTCACGAAGCTTCCCCAGCAGGGCGCTGATGCTATCACCGGCAGCCCCTTCCAGTATTTCCCCCTGCCGTTTGAATTTGGGCGCAAAGGTTTTGATCACATGGGTCAGGGATCCTTCCAGACCGATTTCGTTGGTTTTACAACCGATATCTGCCGCATTCCAGACTTCTATGGATGCTTTTTTCCCGCACGCCGCAATCAAACGGCCGACCACAGCATAACGGGGGACATTCAACTCCCCAATCACTGTCAGCAGCGCCGGTACAGGTATTTCGATTCTTTCGAAGCCATCTTCCAGACGTCTTCGGACCACCAGGCGCTCTTTGGTAATCTCATCAATGCCGAATACATAACTCACATGTGGAATGTTCAGATGATCGGCCACCTGGGGGCCGATCTGGGCTGTATCACCGTCAATGGCCTGCCGTCCGCAAATGATCAGGTCATAATCGCCGATTCTTTCCATTGCTTTTCCCAGAGTCAACGACGTGGCCCAGGTATCCGCTCCGGCAAAGGCGCTATCCGACAGCAGTATCCCATTGTCCGCGCCCATGCCAATGGCCTCGGTAACCACATCAATGGCCTGGGGCGGCCCCATGGATACAGCGGTTACGCTGCCGCCGATAGATTCTTTTAAACTGACCGCTGCCTCCAGGGCATGCCGATCATCCGGGTTCAAAATACTGTCTATCCCTTCCCGAATCAGATTCCCCGTCTTGGGATCCAGTTTGATTTCCGTGGTATCGGGAACCTGTTTGACCAACACGATGATGTTCATAATGGGCACTCCATTGTTGATGATGAGATTTTACAGCAGATGCATGGACAGGGTTCAAACCACAACCCGGCGGCCGAAATTAATCGCTAATTCTGAAGACCATAGACTGCAATGTGTACTGTATACAGTGCTGGCTGTCAAGGGGTTTTTTGAAAACCTGGAAACCTTTTTTCCTGTACCCTCAAGGTTTATGGCGCCATCCTCAAGAAATCCATGGCCCCTCAAAATTCGAATTTTGGTTGTTAAGTTTTCAGTTGATACGGCGACAGCATTTTCCTATTATGGTGATCACACAGAATTTTGAAACCTGCACCTCTAAACCACACCATTTTTTCATCGGGGGGAAGATTAAGGATGCTTAAACAGATTGATCTCAATTCGGATGTGGGGGAAAGCTTTGGCGCCTACAGAATCGGCCTTGACGAGGCGGTGATTCCCCTCATCAGTTCAGCCAATATCGCATGCGGATTCCACGCGGGGGATCCATTGGTCATGGCGCAAACGGTCTCTCTGGCAGCGGAAAACGGCGTGGGACTCGGCGCCCATCCTGGCCTGCCGGATCTCCTAGGGTTCGGCCGAAGGGTCATGGATGTAAGCCTTGAAGAAATTCGACACTATGTGACCTACCAGGTGGGAGCGCTTCAGGCCTTTGCCACACAAAGGGGATTGTCACTTCAACATGTAAAACCCCACGGCGCCCTTTACAACATGGCCGTCCGGGACACGGAAATTTCCAATGCCATTGCCGAAGTCCTCTCGGGGCTGGACGAAAACCTGATACTGGTGGCATTGGCCGGGCCCAACCGGGATGATCTGGAGGCCATTTCCAAACGCCATTCCATTCGTATCGCCTTTGAATTCTTCGCTGACCGGGCCTATAACCCCGACGGGTCGCTGGTGAGCCGAAAACTGCCGGGCGCCGTGCTCCATGATGACGAGGCTGTGGCTGAAAAGGTTGTCAAACTGGTCAAAACCGGCACCGTCGCAGCTGTTGACGGCACCGAGATAGAACTGGGGGCGGACACCATCTGTGTTCACGGTGACAACCCCGAAGCCCTGGCTCTGGTAAAAAATATCCGGACGTCTCTCACGGATTCCGGAATCCCGGTACGTTCCATGGGCGCCTTTCTCTAGGGAAACCAACATGTTGTACAAACAGCCGGAATACAGCGTCATGGGGGATCGGTCGCTGCTGGTGGAGTTGGGAAACGAAATCCACGTGAGCGTCCATGAAAGGGTCCGCAGACTTTTTTTGGCCCTCAAACAGGCTTCCCTGAACACCCTCCTGGATGCCATCCCGGGGTATTGCTCACTCCTCCTGGTTTTTGATCCCTTTACCACCACACCTGACCAAATCCGGAAAGCCATCGATGATCTGTTCCGTGATCTGGATGAATTTGAACTCCCTGAACCCACAAACATTGAAATTCCGGTGGTGTACGGCGGTGAATACGGCCCGGATCTGGGTAGGGTGGCGTCATACCACAAGACCACCCCCGAAAACGTCATTGAGCGTCACACACAAACCGGCTACCGTGTTTACATGATCGGTTTTACTCCGGGGTTTCCCTATATGGGGGAACTGCCTGAAAACCTGGAAACGCCGCGCAAGAAAACCCCCCGAACGTCAGTGCCCCGGGGTTCGGTGGGGCTGGCCCAGAAGCAGACCGGCATTTATCCCGCCCGAAGCCCCGGGGGATGGCAGATCATCGGACGTACCCCCCTGAAACTCTTTGATCCTTTAAAAAATCCCCCAAGCCTCCTTGAAATGGGCGACCGGGTGCGGTTCTTCAAAATATCCGAGGAGGAAATGAACCATTGGCAGCGGTAAAAGTCCTGGAAGTCATCTCCCCCGGTCCCCTGACCACCATTCAGGATCGAGGTCGTTCGGGTTTCGGGCAGTACGGGGTCGCCCCGAGCGGTGCGGTGGATTCATTTTCCCTGCGGGTGGGCAACCGCCTGGTGGGCAACGGGGAAGATGAAGCGGGCCTTGAAATGACCTTTGCGGGGCCTGTTGTTACCGCCCTGTCGGAAATTGCCATCGCTGTAACCGGCGCCGACATTCAACCCCAAATCAATACCGCCCCGGCCCCCATGTGGCGTACCCTGGTGGTGCGAAAAGGAGAACGTCTTTCATTTAAGGGGGTTAGAAACGGCCTGAGGGCATATCTGGCCGTGGGAGGCGGCATCAATGCAGAAATGGTACTGGGAAGCAGATCCACCAACCTGGGCTCCCGTTTCGGGGGTCTTTCGGGAAGACCGCTCGCGAAAGGCGACATTCTTTCCGCCCATGCCCCTCACCTGCACTTGAAAACTGAAGGGACCGCCCTGCCCTTTGAATCAATTCCGGCCCACACCCCGGAAGTGACCCTGCGGATCATTTTTGGACCCCATCATCACCATTTCGACCCGGAGATGTTGTCTACATTTCAGCAGTCCGCCTATCGCGTCACAGAGCAACTGGACCGAACCGGCATTCGGTTGGAAGGACCTTTGATCAAAGAAAAAGTAGAATTGGAAAAATCAATTATCTCAGAAGGGGTTGTGTCCGGCGCCATACAAATCCCTGGTGACGGACAACCTATTATTATACTGGGAGAAACTGTCACGGGAGGGTACCGAAAAATTGCCACGGTCATCTCCGCTGATCTTTACCGGTTGGGTCAGTTGAGACCGGAAAACAAGGTGAGGTTTCTCCCGGTTTCCCCGGATGAGGCTCGAAGCGCGCTTGAGGAAATTGAAACAATCATACAGGGAATCAAGGCAAGCCTGAACCGTTGAAAGTGCACCAGGTTTTTACTACCGTGCCCTCGAATTCCCATACAAATAGTCTTGACATGCCCTTGCTTACGCATATAATATACGTAAACAAGGAGATTTAAACATGAAAACGGCAACAGTTGGGGAAATTCAGAAGAACTTTGCCCAGGTTTTAAAAAATATTTGGGCTGGTGAAGAAATAACAGTTACCAGAAGAGGGAAACCAGTTGCTAAAATAGCTGCGTTGGGGCCAAAAGATGAAATCGACTGGCCGGATTTCTACAATGAGGCGATCAAACTTGAGGGAAAATCTCTGAGCGCAATCGTAGTTGAAGGGCGAGAGGATAGATTTTAAGTGCTTTACGTAGATACCAGTGTAATTGTGAAACTGTACATAAAAGAAGAATACTCTCTTGAAGTCTCCCAATGGATAAGACGAAATAATGAAGCCATTCCTTTAACTCGTTTTCATGAGCTGGAATTTACAAATGCCATCTATTTGAAGCAGTTCAGGACAGAAATGACAAATGAACAAGTTCTGTTTGTTCTTTCGAAATTTGATGAACATCAAAGAAGAGGCGTGTACTATCGGCCACAGATAAATTGGACAGACACCATTAACTTCGCTCTCGACCTGTCCGAAAGCCACACGAAAACCACCGGTTCAAGGTCGTTTGATATTTTGCATGTAGCTTCAGCTCTCGCCATCAAAGCAAACAGGTTTCTGACCCTTGATAAAAGACAATCTGCACTGGCCGGTTTAGCCGGTTTAACAATTGATAACTGATTCCATAATGAAAATCCCATTTATGAAGTATTATCAAGAGGTCATTTCCCACCCGGAAGCGTTTCTGAACTCCGTTGTTTATATCCTTGCCGTATTTGCTGTCGGGGCCATTTCCTGGTGGATCTTCAATGTAGTCTTGAAGGGGCTTGAAAAGAAATATCATGAGCGCCCGTTTTTTCAGAAAAATCGGAGTTTGTTCTTTCTTTTAAAGCGTGCAGGCCATTACTGCATCTTTGTTGCAGTGGGTACGGGCCTCATCAACCACTTCGATTTGCCGATCGTGCATAAAATATTCGGCGCGGTCATGATTATGCTCTTGGCTTCCATTGCCTGTCGTATCCTCAACAGTCTCTTGCCATACCTGGAACATAACCTTTCCAAACAAACAGACACCAAAGTCGATGACGTGATTATTAACCTGTCAAAGAAATTTTCCGGGATAATCATCTATACGGCAGGTGGTATAATGGCTCTCGACAAGCTCGGCTTAAATGTCATGCCCTTTATTGCGGGTGCAGGTGTAGCGGGTATTGCCATAGGATTCGCAGCCAAGGATACACTTTCTAATCTCATTTCCGGTGTTCTACTCATAATAGACAGGCCTCTTAAAGTGGGTGACCGCATAGAGATCTGGTCTGCGCCCAAGAACTCCGCCAACTGGGGGGACGTGGTCGATATAGGTCTGAGGGCAACCAAGATCAAGACCACGGACAACATCGTAATCGTCATTCCCAACAATGAGCTTATGAACCGGGATATCGTCAATTACACCGCTATTTCTGATGAAATCAGGGTCAGGATCCCAATCGGGATCTCCTATGAATCAGATATCAAGAAGGCCAAAAAGATTATCATCGGAATCAGTCTCCAATTAGACTGGGTTATGAAAAACCCAGCACCTAAGGTGGTCGTGAGGAATTTTGGGCCATCGTCCGTTGACCTGCAGGCCCGGGTCTGGATTCGCGATCCCCGTCGACGAATGGATACCATCTCTTATATCACAGACAACGTGAAAGAGGCCTTTGACCGGGAGGGGATCGAGATCCCCTATCCGAAACGGGAGATCATTATCAAGAAGGAGGTCCCTTGAGGGGATATGGGGGTTTAGATTCCCAGAAAAGCCGAACGAAAGAGGTCGCTGTCAAGAAGCGCCTGGCCTGTGCCCTCTTCGGTGATCCGGCCGGTTTGGAGGATATAACCGCGATCAGCCAGGTCCAGGGCCTCTCGGACGTTTTGTTCAACCAGCAGAATGGTGATGCCCTCTTCTTTGAGACGTCTCACCGTATCCAGGACTTCATCA
>CAYSFQ010000005.1:0-46116 GCA_964430575.1 uncultured Desulfobacteraceae bacterium | reverse complement strand
AAACGTTTAACCTGAGGTTTGAGAAAAAACCGGGGACCCTTTCCGTGCTTCGGGATACCCTCAAGCAGGCATTGAAAAGCCTGCCCCTTCAGAAGTGACATGATTCCCAATAGATATATCCTATTTGTTCTCGATTGCCCATTATTCCAATGCACCAGTTCAAATGCACAGGGAAAAGGAGGAGTAGATGACCCCCTTGGAAAGATTTATGGCCGTTGTTCAATTTAAGGAAGCAGATCGTGTCCCCTGCATGCCGCTCATTTGCGGCGCCTCCAGGAGAGTTTATGGATGCAACTATGAAGAATGGTCCACGAATGCTGATGTGGGAGCCGGATCGCTTCTTCAGGCTCAGGAACTTCTGGGATTCGATGCGATTTTGACGGAGATTGATCTCAATGTGGAAGCCGCCGACTTAGGCCAGGAGACTCTTTTCCCCCCAGATGATCAATCTTATTCCAATTTTCAAAATTCACTCATCAAAAAACCTGAAGATTATGTAACGAAAATAAAACCGGTTGACCCTTCAAAAACAGAACGGATGGCAGAACACATTCGAATGTGCGATATCCTCATGAATGAAAGGGGGAAAAGTGTCCCGGTCTTTGGTTTTGTCTATGGCCCCCTGGGTGTTCTGTCCGTTCTGCGGGGGCCTGAATTGCTTTTCTCGGACTGCATGAAATACCCCGAAGAGATACATCAAGCCCTCTCTGTGATCACCAGTGTACTGGGAGATTATATCCGGGCGCTGGCAAAAACCGGAATACATGCCATATGGATAGAGACCCTGTTCGGTTGTCACAAGCAGATGAATAAAAAATTCTGGTTGGATATGGAAGGTGTGTATCTACGGCGTCTTGCCGAGATTACCCGGGAATGCGGCCTTATGCTTATGGCACACAGCTCCGGCGTGGACTTTTACCTTGATGCCCACATGGAGACCATGGCTCCGGATGCCATTTCCTGTGCCTGGGTTCCGGATGGGTTTTCAGACTGGCCCGAAGTCAAACAAGCGTGTGCGGGAAAGATTTGTATTATCGGCCATGTTCCTCCCATTGACCTTCTCTACCTGGGTCGGCCGGAAGAAGTTAGAGAGGAATGTAAGAAGGAGATTCGGGAAATGGCCCGGGGTGGGGGGTTTGTTCTGGCGCCCGGATGGGAATTTCCCTATAACGCATCCCTGCTCAACGCAAAGGCCATGATGGACGCCGCAGTACTTTACGGGAAATATGCGTGAGGTTCAGGCGCGGCAATCATCAAGCCATAAGATCTTTCTACTGGATCCCATCCTTCTGGTTTTCGGGCTTCTCTGCACGGAACAAAACACCTTTGGTTTTAGGCGTGCTGTTAAAACCGGTTTCTCCAAAATATTCCGCATTTTCAAAGCCGGCGTTTTTTAGCAAAGCCAGGAAATCCATTCCCGGTATCGTACCGCCTTCTCATTGGAACCAACTGGCAAGACGGGCCTTGATATCCTTTTGAATGCTGCCGGAAGTAACTTGATCGGCCAGCATCAATCGTCCGCCAGGTTTTAGGACCCTGAAAATTTCCGCCAAAACCTTTTCTTTGACAGGAATCAAATTGATCGCCCCGTTGGAAATCACCACTTCAAATGAATCCCCCGGAAACGGCAGGTTTTCCCCGGACGCTTTTTTAAATGTAACATTTTCCAGATCGGTCATTCTCAGATTGGTTTCAGCGCGCTCAAGCATTTCCGGCACAATGTCCACCCCAACCACATTGCCATTCGGCCCTGTCATCATAGAAGCCAGGATTGTCTCTACCCCAGCGCCGCAGCCAATATCAAGAACCTGTTCACCCGCATTAATTTTCCCTAAAGAAAAAGGGTTCCCCACACCACAGTAGGAAGAAGCAACGGCATCCGGCAATTTATCAATGAGCGCTTCGTCGTATTGGAGTGCCTCAAGGCCTTTTTTGCCAGTCGGGTATTTGAACTGAGTTTCAGGGCTTTTTGCAACTTCAATGTATTTCTTACGAATCCCTGCTTCAATTTTTTCAAGATCGTCTATTGTGATTTGAGAATCCATAATTCTATCTCCATAATTCTATCTCCTTAGAGCGATAAAATTTAGAATTTTACTCAACCGAACTAAAAATTCAAGAAGGTGGCCTCAGCGCCCGTATCCATCAATTTCAGGGCGCCGGGACCTTTTCTTCTCTCACCCCCCGCTCTTTCGCAATCTGAAGCCGCTAAGCTTCAGGTTGTTTTACAGAAACATTATCATAACGTGTTGTTTTTTGAATATTTTTAATAATCGTTTCTTCAGTGATCGTACCCGGATCGAATTTGACCCATGCACTCGCCAATTTCAGCTTAAAGTCTTTTACCCCGTCTGACTTTTCCAAAGCCAGTTTGACTAACGTCTCTCACGTCATTCAGATCATGGCCGGAATGCTGAGATCGATTTCCCTGGATTCCAGATCGCTCAAATGAATCACCTCCTTTCTTTTGAATTATGAAGCCTTGCTTTTCAGCTTTTTTTGAAATCGCTTTTTTGATTTCCCCCGAACGGGTAACCATGTAAGCATTACTTCTTCAGCAAACGGCCGAGCACGCCCTTCTTTTTTGGCTCCGGGGGCGGGAGACCGAGGCTTTTGCAAATGGCCGCCTCAACCTTTTCATCTGAAACATCAGAGCCCTCTGTCAGGATTTCCTCACCGATCATGATGGCGGGAGCGACCGGCAGGTCAAGCTCAAAGTATTCATCCGTGTTGTATTCGGCAGGAGGCTTTGAAATGGTCTCGATTTCAATATCGTAATTTTCGCCCAACCTGGGCATCATGGTTTTGAAATGTTTTCATGGTTTTCCGTTGGGTTCGTTCAAAAAAAATCTGACTTTCAGCATGGTGACCTCCTTATGAATGATGTAAAATTAAAGATTTATGAAAACCTCACGGTGCATCGCTTTTGCTTACCTTCGACATCAGGATCAGGAACTGATCCGGGGGTAAATAGTCCACCAGTCGAAGATCCTTCCGTTCTATTCCGCTGCGGTCCAGAAACACGACGGTGGGAACGCCTTTGACTCCGTACCGGGCCAGCAGTTGTTTGTTAGTGGGGTTGCTTTTTTGCGTCAGATCAGCCTTGATCATGACAAAGTTACGCTTTGCCTGATCAACCACCTGTTTGTCGTGAAAGGTGATATCATCCAGCTCCCGGCATGGGGCACACCAATCTGCATAGAAATCAATGATGACGGGTTTATTCAGCTTTTGCGCTTCCGAGAGCAGATTATGGGAATAGGTCTGCCACATGACACCTGGGCCTCTCATAGACCACGTTCCCACAAGAATGACAGCCAGGACAAGGCCAATGGTACCAGCGACTCCCTTAATCCACCCGAAACCCTTAAATGCTGTCTTAGACCGGTCGATCCAGCCCAAGTGAAGACCTGCGGAAAAGGCAACGGCGGCGAGTATAAATACCCCCACGGATTTTGGGAAAATCGGTCTGATGAAGTAGGCTGCCATGCCCACCAGAACCCAGCCCATCAGTTTTCGAATCCAGAGCATCCACTCGCCGGACCGGGGCAGTTTCTCAATCTGTCCAGAAAAAACGGCCAGGAAGAAGAGGGGCAGGCCAAGGCCCAGGCTCAACGTGAAGAAGATGACAAACCCCAGCCATGGGCTTCCCATGCTGGCCACCCAGGTTAGCAATCCCAGAACAAAAGGGCCGATGCAGGGGGCGGCAACAACGCCCAGGGTGATGCCCATGAACAGGGTACCGAAATACCCGGTGTAGGATTTTGAAGCGGCCTGCGTTAACCCGGTGGGGAGTTTCAATTCCCAGAATCCGAAAAGACTTGCGGCAAGAAAAATCATAACAGCCGCAACTGTGACAAGCACTACGGGGCTCTGGAGAAGGGCCCCCATGAGACCGCCGGTCAACGCGGCTGTCACACCGAGGATGGAATTGGTCAGTGAAAGACCACCGATATAACATGCCCCGTGGGCGAACAGGTTCCCCCGGCCCCGACCGCTTCTTCCGCCGAAATAGGAAACGGTTATGGGGATCAGGGGATAGATGCAGGGTGTCAGGTTGAGAGCCATGCCCCCTGCAAATATGCCCAACAGTGTCCAGATCATGGCCCAGCCGGAGAGCGGTCTCGATTCTTCAGGTTTGGAAGACATTTGGGACAGGCCCGCCGGCTGGCTTGCTACGGGATATCCCTTTTCGTGCCATTCAGGATAACCAATGGGATCGCGATAAACGTTTTTGTAACCCAGTTTTACGGCTACCCGAGCCGCCGAGTCGCTTCGGACTCATGCAAGCCCCGCTCAGTAAAAAACGAGGAAACGGTTTTTGTCCGGCCCGAGGAATTTCTCCATCGCATCCCTTTTTTTCCACCGCGACAACCAGGTGGGCTCCATGGGGAAATTCAGGGCGCCTTGTATATGTCCGGTCCGGTATTCCCATTCCTGCCGGGCGTCTACCAGCAAAATGCTTTTGGGGTCCTTATCATATAGTTTTTTGAGACTTTCCGTATTGATAAGCTGATACCCGCCGTTTGCAGCTTCGGCAACCACATCTTCGAAGGTGGCTTCTTTGGGAGGCACCGAACGGTTGGTAAACCATAGAAAGGCTACCGTTATGGCCACGACGATGACGGCCATTACAGCTGTTTTTAAATTGTTCATTTTCACACCCCGGTTTTCAGGGAATCGGATATTCCGGATGTCATAGTTTCCCCTCTCTTTTCAACTTTGTGATGAGGAATTCTGCCCCTGATCGGGACAGTCCGCAGCCTTTCGCCAGATCAATGGGGTCTGTCGAACCCGTTTTCTTAGCAAAAGCGACCACTTCACCGTCAAGTTCTTCCAGCCAGTCCTCAAATAATGAAAGGATTTCAGGTTCAGCGACGGCCGTAAGCTGTTTTGATCGGGCCACGCTATCTATCATACTCTGGCACATATCCGTTGGATCGACACCTTCGTCCATACAGGTGGCCATTCAAAGATGGACCAGACTGGCCACTTTTTCATCAGAAGGCGTGCCGACCAGGTTCGACACCAGTTTCAGACGGGTTCCTTCTTCCAGAAGGGGAAACAGTTTGCTCAACATACCGGCAAGTGCCAATGCGCCCTCCTCGGGTTCCATGGCATCAACCAATTTTTGAATTTTATCAGAAATCATAATGAATTATCTCCGCAAACTAAAATGACTTTCTTTTTGATAAAAGGTCCGCAGCCAGTTCATTCAGGTTTTTGAGGATGTCAGTGATTTTTTTGTCCGCGATTTCGTAATAAATAAAAGGCCCCCGCCGCTCAACATTGACCAAAAGCGTCCGTTTAAGCTCTTTGAGATGGTGAGAAACGAGGGGTTGGGAAAGTTTCATCTCTTCCACAATCTGGGAAACCGACTTCTTTTTGTCCATGACGCAAAGCAGAATACGGAGACGATTTTCATCAGCGAGGCTTCTGGCCAGAATGGCAATTGAGTCGAGATGATCGTTCAAAAAGGGTATTGTTATTGCTTTTTGATGCGGCAATCTCACCTCCATCTTTTCCTGTTTTGCGAAAGTGCGGATTTGTTTAGGGCTGAAGAATATGATCATCAATACCACCCCAAATAAAAGAAGGTGTCAATATGAACATATCAATGTACATTTATATGCTGATATGCCGCGCATGTCAAGCTAGAAATTTCTTTGTGTTCGTTTCCAGTACCATCACGCTTTTTTTATTCCTGGAAATCTGATAGGGTCAACCCATGAAAAGAGTTTCCATTGCACTTTTTGTTCTCTTCGTATTGGCCTATATTCTTCCCCTTGGTTTCCGACCGCTGACCATCCCGGACGAAACCCGGTACGGGGAGATACCCAGGGAAATGCTGGCTTCGGGCGACTGGGTTGTTCCCCGTCTGAACGGGTTGAAATATTTTGAAAAACCCCCCTTTGGATACTGGGCGAATGCCGTTTCCATTCTCACGTTCGGCGAAAACGCCTTTGCCCTGCGGATTATATCGGCACTATCTGTAATTATTTCCGCCCTCATGATTTTCCTGCTGGTACGAAGGTTTTCACCCGGGCGGCCGGCCTCCGTCCTGGCCCCGGCCATCTTTTTGACCTGTCCTCTCGTGCTGGCCATAGGCCACATTAATCTTCTGGACAGCCTGCTTTCCATGCTCCTGACCGGAGCGCTGGTCTGCTTTTTCTTTGCCCACATGGCGGAAAATATGCGGCGGAAGGCGCTTTTTCTCGTTCTCATGGGCGTTTTCTGCGGGCTGGCTTTTCTCACCAAAGGCTTTCTGGCCTTCGCCGTGCCGATGCTGGCGATCGTACCTTTCCTCATCTGGGAGGGCCGTTTCAAAGACCTGCTCAGGATACCGTGGATTCCCATGATAACGGCTCTTGTGATCGTTTTGCCCTGGGCGCTGATGATTCATTTCCGTGAAGGGGATTTCTGGAACTACTTTTTCTGGACAGAGCATGTCTCAAGATTTTTGAATCCGGTCCGTGGACAGCATCCGAAGCCTCTCTGGTATTTTCTGCCCATTCTGGTGGGTGGTGCGCTGCCGTGGGTGGCTCAGAGCGCAGCTGCCATTCCCACGGTTCTCAAATTCGAAATGAAAAAACCGCTCATACGGCTTGCCATTTGCTGGTTCCTTTTCCCTTTCCTTTTCTTCTCCGTCTGCAGCGGAAAGCTTATCCCGTATATCCTGCCGTGCTTCCCTCCCTTGGCAATTGTTTTTTCCATCGGTCTTGCCGCATACTTTGAAGCGGGAAAAAGAAAGGCTTTTTCGGTTGCCGCCTGGGTGCTGGCGATCCTGTGCGGTTTGGGGGGGCTGTTCCTTCTGTTCTCCGGCCTAGTGCAAATGAACTGGAGCGCTTACGAGGCGATCAGTATTTATGAACCGGATGAAGGGGGCAAATGGCTGCTGGGTTCTCTGGGGGCCTTTTCATGGGCTTTACTGGTCATATGGTCCACCCGGATGAAAGACTACCGGAAAAGAATGGTTTTTTACTGTGTGGCTGTTCTGACGTTTTTTTTCATGGCGAATTTTGCTGTTCCCAACAGCGCTATGGATCGCAGAACGCCGGGAAAGCTTCTAGAACGAAACCTGTCCAGGGTGACCCCCGATGCCATACTGGTGTCCAATGACAATGTGATTCGTGCGGTCTGCTGGTTTTTCAAGCGGGATGACGTGAAAGTGCTTGAAAAAGCCGGCGAATTCACCTATGGATTGAAACATGACGACGACAAACCGGGAAAGTTTCTGAGCGTTCAAGCGTTAAAGGAATTGATTCAGGAAAACGCGGGAAAACGTCCGGTGATTTCGGTTCTGATCAAGGATCACCACGAGAACTACATAGACCAGTTGCCCGCTCCCATCTTTACGGATAACGATAACCATTTCGTCTTCGCGGTGTATTAAGAATAAGGAAGGCTGAAAGTAAAATTGCCTGGTAAAATCATGAAAATCGAGATTCAGCGAAAAATAGACAGGATCGTGGGCAAAGCCCTTTGCCGCCTGCTTTCCCTGTTTCCTCGAAAGAAGGACAAGGCGGGGGTCACGCCGCCATCGCCAAAGATTCTGGTCATACTCCTCTCCGAAATGGGGAGCCTTGTGCTGGCCAACCCCATGTTTACGTATTTTAAAAAAAATCACCCCGGTGCGGAAATGTTTGTGCTGGTATTTAAAAAGAACAGGGAATGCCTGGAAGCCCTGAAACTCGTTCCCGAAAGAAACATCCTGACAGTCCACGGGGATTCGCTGGCGGCATTGCTGAAGGACAGCATCCGGTTCATATTCCGGATGCGAAAAGAGAAAATCGACGTGGTGATTGACTGTGAACTCTTTTCAAGGATCAGCAGCATTTACGCATTTCTAAGCGGTGCCGGGTTGCGCGTGGGGTTTCATCCTCACACCCAAGAGGGTCTTTTCAGGGGCGATTTTATCAATCGGCCCGTTCTCTACAACCCCTACCGCCACATATCCCGGCAGTTTGTGGCTTTGGCGACCGCCATGGAAAATGGGAATGGTTTCCCCATTGTGAAACGGAACGTAGATGAGGATGTTTTTTATATCCCAACGCTGAATCCGAATACGGGTCAGCAGGAAGACTTGAAGATCAGGCTGAAAAGCGATTTCCCGGAAACCATCGGAAAAGATCTGGTCTTACTTTATCCGGGAGGCGGACTGCTTCCCATACGGGCATGGCCTTTGAACAATTATTGCACAATTGCCACGAACCTGCTTGCAAAAGGATATGTTGTGGGCATTATCGGAATGAAAGAAGATGCGCCCCTGGCCGAAGTCATCTCCTCACGGTGTCAAAGCCCATATTGTATTGATCTCACCGGTTATACCCGAACCATCATGGAGCTGATCACCCTTCTTCATTTCGGGTCTCTTCTCATCACCAACGACGGGGGCCCCGGGCATTTTGCTTCGTTGACGCCGATCCCGACCATTATCTTCTTTGGCCCGGAGACCCCGGCCCTGTATGGTCCGCTCAGTGAAAAGGCGGTGAGCCTTTATGAGCCATTGCCTTGTTCTCCGTGCCTCACCGCTTACAACCACAGGAAATCTCCGTGTGACGGGAACAATGTGTGCCTTAAAGCCATAGGCCCGGAGGAAGTGTTTGACAAGGCCTGCGAGTTGCTGAAAATAAATCCTGAAAAGCAGGGTGCCGTTTAGAGATTATCAGATAATGCAGCCACATGGAAAAGTGAAATTTCCAAATCCGCAAAAAATCAAGCAACCGGATCGCACGCGGCCGGGGGTGCTGTTGACCATCAGTGGATTCATTCTTGCGTTGTGTACCTATCTGCAAGGTCTTGGCTCGGTGCACATTCTTCGCAACGGCGACGAATTGGTGTACATGCACATCACGCGCGTGACCAGCATTGCCAAGCAGTGGTTGCCGTTACAGAGCATCCCGGGCATGGGAAATACCAAGCCGCCACTGCTGTTCTGGCAGGGGCTGGTGAGCACAGATTGGGGGAGTCACTGGTCGGTGGTGGCGTTGCGCTGGCCCTGCGTGATGTGGACCTTCGGTACGGCGCTGCTCTGCGGTCTGCTGGGGTGGCGGCTGGCCGGGCGTGACCTGTTCAAGGGGGCGCTGGCGGCGCTCTTCTATCTGGCCTTCTTCAGTACCTATCGCTACGGGCGGCCCTATCTTACCAATCCACCTGAAACATTCTGGGTGTTCGCATGCTTTTTCACCATGCTGTGGTGGAAGCCGCGATCCTTCGATTCGCGATTCGTTTTCCCCACTATTCTGGGTGTGCTGGCAGGCATGGCGTTGCTGACCAAAAGTTTCGCCCAACTGCTGCCCATCGGCGTGGGGCTATCGTGGTGGCACCTGTATGTGCGCGGGTGGCGCGTGACCTCATTTGCGCGCCATTCACTGCCGGGCCTCGTCTGGACGGCACTTCTGTCGCTGGGTATGTTCTCGCTGTGGTTCGTGTTCGACCCTGACCCTGCTGCCATCTGGCGCCAGTTCGTGGTGGGAGAGAACGTGGGCAAAATGGCGGGTAGCATGGGAAGCTGGTTCGCGGGGTTTCTGTGGGGCGGCGACAATGTTTGGAGCCTCGGCGGCAGCTGGTTCTTTAACGCGGGTCTCTTGGCCTTTCCCCTGTTCGGTTTGATGGTGGCATGTTGGAAGCACCGCCGTACCCTGCTCGATGAGGAGCGGCTGCTGTGGATCTGGGTCTTCGCCATCTTCATCGTGTTCTGCATCCCCAGTCAGCGCAGCGGGCGTTATCTGCTGGAGGGCATGCCAGCGCTGGCGGTGCTGCTGGCGACGCGTTGCCACCATGTGGGGCGGTACACTTTCGTGCTGTCCCTGGCCGGCGCCATTGCGGTGCTGCTGTCCATCGGATGGATCTCGTTGCTGCTGGCGCGCGAGGTGGGCATGCAGGCCTTCTCCTGGTGGCATTTCCCACTGGTGGTTGCGGCTATGGCGTTTGCAGCGACGGCCATGGCACGGCCGGGCCGGATCGCCATGTGTAGCGCAATCGCCGCGCTGGCGGTGTTCCTGTCACTGTCCAGCTTTCTCTCTGTGTTCGACGCGCCGCTGGGCACCTACAACACGGCCGTTATCGAGGCCACCGCTGATCGCGTGGTGTGGGCGCCGGAAAAGTTTCGCTCGAAGGCGGAAACCCATCGCTTCCTGCTGCCTCACGCGGTGGTGCGCGGCTATCCAGCCGGGGAAAAGGTGCCCGATGCACCCATTCGTGGGCCCCATGACCTCATGGTGATTCAGCAGCCACTGGATGCGCCTGCGCCCGCGGGGGCCATCGGCAGTCGCATCGATATTACCAGTCGCCACAAAGCCTGGCAGATCCGGGAAATGGCCACTGGCAACGTGAAGAAACACTTGTTCGCCCGGGAGTGGGTGGTCCCCGCGGGTTCACAGCCGGCGCGCTGACAGCGTGAGAATTCTAATGGCTGGGGCTCAGGGTTCCTTGTCTGTAACACCCGCTTCCTCAAAGGTGAGCATATCCCTGGAAATTTTTGCTGCGCCATCGATAATCCCCATGGCCAGCGCGCCGCCGGTTCCTTCCCCCAGGCGCATACCCAGATCCAGAATCGGGTCCAGTTGCAGATAGTCCAGCATGATCCTGTGGCCCGGCTCTTCCGAGCAATGGCCGGCAAAGAGGTAATCTTTCACCGCCGGGCAGAGTGCATCGGCAATGAGTGCGCCGGCGGTTGAGATGAATCCGTCGATGACAACAGGTCGCCGGTGGGAGGCGCCGGCCAGTATGCAACCGGCAATGCCGGCGATTTCAAATCCGCCCACTTTAGAAAGAACATCCAGGCCATCGTTCGGGTCTGGCTGATTCACCTCAATGGCGCGCTGAATGGCCTCCTTTTTCCTCATAAGCCCCTGATCATCAACGCCGGTTCCCCGGCCCACCATCTTCTCAACGTTGTTATGGGTCAGTACGGCACCAATGGCGGCGGAAGGGGTCGTGTTGCCGATGCCCATGTCGCCAGTGCCCAGTATTTCCACACCCTTTTTAAATAGACTCGAAGCCAGGTTAAACCCTGTAAGTATTGCTTCTTCCGCCTTTTTTCGTGGCATCGCCGGGCCTTTTGCCATGTTTTCGGTCCCTTTCCCCATTTTGTGAACCAGGAGCCTGTCCCGGTTTTTCACGGAATCGGGTGCCACATGGGCGATGATCCCCATATCCACCACCCAGACCTCCGCATTGGCCTGACCGGCCAGGATGTTAATTCCGGCGCCACCATTCAAGAAGGCGCGGACCATTTCGCCGGTAATCACCTGCGGATAAGCACTGACGCCTTCATCAACCACGCCATGATCTCCAGCCATTACGAGGAACGCCTTGCGATGGATTGAGGGTTTGAGCGTTCTGTTTATGGCACACAGGCGTTCTCCAATGTCGTGAATTCTGCCAAGGGCGCGTGTGGGCATGACCAATTGGGCCGTTCTTTCCTGTGCCGTTTCCATCCATTCCGCTTCGATTGGTTTAATCGACCCAATGATTTCCTGCAAACTCATTTTTTCAGTACCCATTTTGCTCCTCCATTTCATTTACGAAGACCGTTCCATAAGCCATTTTCAGTGGTGACAAATATGATGAATAGAATGAGTTGTCAATAACTTTCGAGTGGTGAGGGTTGCGTCATGAATATGGCGACTACATGATTTTGTTGACAAATTGATGTGAAAAGAGATATCTGGAACAGAGGCTGTTTTAGAATTCTCACCTTAATTTAGGAGGATTACGCGATGGCACTAGGACCTTGGGATACACCTTACTGGCCCGAAGGGGTTCCCCGTGAAATCACGGGGTACGAAAAACCGCTCTTTTCTCTTCTTGACGAATCTGCAAAGACCTATCCGGACAATACCTTTACCATCTTCAACGGTCGGTTCAAGTCATACGCCCGTGTCAAGGAGACCTCGGATCGCTTGGCCCATTTCCTGGCGGGCCGCGGGATAAAAAAGGGTGACCGGGTGGCGATTTTTCTGCCCAATCTACCCCATTTTCCCGAGATTTTTTTCGGCATCCTGAAAGCGGGTGCGACCTGCGTGACCTGCAACCCCCTTTATACAGCCGCTGAATTGCATTATCAGCTCAAGGATTCCGGCGCTAGAATCATTTTCTGCATGGATCATCCCCAGTTCTATCCCACGGTGGTGGAAGCCATGCGGGATACGGATGTGGAGCAGGTGGTTATCTGTAGCGTTAAATCTTATCTTCCACCCATTATGGCATTAATCGGCGGGTTGCTGGGAAAGATACCCAAGGCCGAAAAGCACGAACCGGGTCACCTTCTGTTTGACGATGTGATCAAACAATCCCTGCCTGAGCCCCCTGATGTTCAGATTTCCCCCACGGAGGACCTGGCCCTCATCCTGTACACCGGCGGCACCACAGGAAGACCAAAGGGGGCTTGCCTGACCCATGCCAATTTCATGTCCAATTTGTTGGCCTTGGATGAGTGGTCACGTCTTCCTCAAGGGCCTGGCGGCAAAACGGAAAAGCTCGAGCGGGGGGAAAACCAAACCATTTTAGGGGTTCTTCCCTGGTATCATAGTTTTGGACTTACCTGCGCCATGCTTTTCTCATGTTCACTGGGCGGCCGCCTGGTTTGTATTCCGGACCCCAGGGCAGGGAAACCGCCCTTTACAGAAGTCCTGAAAGCCGTTCAGAAATACAAAGCTACTTTCATGTCAGCGGTGCCCACCATCTTCGTGGCCTTCGTAAATCATCCCCAAATCCAAGATTATGACTTAAGCTCCTTTCTGGCTTGCAGTTCGGGTGGCGCGCCGCTTCCGCCGGAAGTCTGTCGGCAGTTTGAGGCAAAGACGGGCGCTGTTATTATTGAGGGGTATGGGCTCAGTGAAACAGCACCCATTGCCAGCTGCAATCCGGCCAATGAGGAAACCCGTAAAATCGGCAGCATTGGGTTGCCCTTTCCCAGCACGGACATCAAGGTGATGGACTTGGAATTAGGCGACAGGGAATTACCCAGAGGAGAGGATGGGGAGATTGCCATTCATGGGGCCCAGGTCCTGAAAGGGTACTGGAATAAACCCGAAGAAACAGCGGCGGTATTTCGGGATATTGACGGAAAAAGATACTTTCTCACCGGCGACATCGGACATATCGATGAAGATGGCTTTATCGTCATTACGGACCGCAAAAAGGATCTGGTGCTCGTGGGCGGATTCAACGTCTATCCCAGAGAAGTGGAGGATATCCTCTTTGAACATCCCAAAGTGGCCATGGCAGCGGTCATTGGCATCCCCGATGACCGGAGTGGTGAAGCCGTAAAGGCATTTATCCAGGTCAAACCGGGGGAAACGGCCACCGAAGATGATATCCTGGCCTATTGCAAGGAAAACATGGCCGGTTACAAGCGCCCCCGGTTCATTGAGTTTCGCGAAGAACTCCCGGTATCCGCCGTGGGAAAGGTCCTGCGGCGCGTGCTGCGGGATGAGGAACTGAAAATGAACCAGGGTTAATGTCAGGAAGGTTTTTCTGGGGCACAATGGATCGCCCGCTGATGAATTTCAGTCCCTGTTTTTGACTTGAAAGAAAATGTCGAACCCCTTACGGTTTACCTCAAAATCGGGTCTTGAAAGGTGCCATGAATTTGAAAACAATCGTTTCTTGTGTATTCTTGTTGGCCGTCTCTTTTTGGTTTCCGTCATCAGGCCATGCAGCATCTGATGTGGTGTCGGACACTGCGCCGCTAAATGGAAAAATACTGGTTGTGGGCATCGACCCGATCCCACCTTTCGCCCTACGAACCGAAGAGGGGCAGTGGCATGGTATCAGTTGGGCCATCTGGCACCTTGCTGCGTCACGCCTCGGTTGGACTTATGAAATCAAATTACTGCCATTGGCGCAGATTATTCCCGCTCTCTTGGCGGGTGAAATCGATGTGGCGGCAACCGCTTATGGGGTTACGGAAAAACGTGAAGCAAAAGTTGACTTCACGGTACCTTACTATTTCAGTGCATTCGGGGTTGCAACCGCCAAACCAAAGGGTATCCACGCGTGGATGGCCTTTATAAAAGACATATTTTCATCCTATCTTTTGAAGTTGGTGCTTGTTCTGACGACCATTCTGCTTTTCGTATCCGTGGTGTTCTGGCTTTGTGAAAGAAGGAAAGTTAGTGAAAAAAATGGTTCAGGGTTCTTCAGGGGTATCGGGAATGCGTTTTTGCTGTCATCGGAAACCATGACAACGGTGGGTTATGGTGAGAACGTCCCTCGAACAAAAATGGGTCGACTTGTGGTATGCATCTGGATGTTTGTTTCCATTGTCCTGTTGACCTCCTTCACCGCAAGTATAACGTCTTCCCTGACCACCATACAGCTTAAGAAGACACGGTATGATCTGAATGACTTGCGTCATATCAGGGTGGGTTGCCTCGCCCCTCCGTCAAGGAGTGCCCTCTATCTTGAGAAGCAGGGTATTGCGCATCAGTCTTTTAAGACGGTGCATGCCGCTTTGCAGGCACTTTATCAACGAAAGATCGATGCTGTTGTTTATGACTTTTCAACGTTGCAGTATCTCGTTCAGGAAGATTACCGGGAAGAACT
This sequence comes from uncultured Desulfobacteraceae bacterium, assembly GCA_964430575.1. GTDB lineage: Bacteria > Desulfobacterota > DSM-4660 > Desulfatiglandales > Desulfatiglandaceae > NaphS2. The sequence continues at coordinate 31,563 of CAYSFQ010000005.1, read as the reverse complement.
GATTGTCCTGCCCCACACGTTTCACCCAAAATTTCTCGCCTTGCCGCTTCCACCGGACAGCCCACTCCGAAGGCCGTTGAACCAAGCGATTCTAGCGGTTATGGAAACGCCTGTCTGGCATCGTATCCTGGTTTCTTATGTCGGCAAAGACGCTGTTCCATCCATGCTGCCTTTTGTTCAACGGGCCAATGGTCAGGATGACCAGAACGAATGAAAGGGATATGACGTTGCCCATGGTTTACAGGAGTCTGATATGTCTTCATCCATTTTGATTACCGGGGCTTCCTCAGGGATCGGTAAAGCCCTTGCCTTTGAGCTGGGAAAAAGAGGCTATTCACTGGCTTTGGCAGCACGCTCGGCGGACGCTTTGGAGCAGATCCGAAAGGATATTGTATCTGAACATAATCCGCCGGTTGTGGCAGTTCGGCCGTTGGATGTGACCGATTATGATGACGTGTTCAAGGCGGTCAATGAAACGGCCCATGAACTGGGTGGCCTGGACATTGTTTTCGCCAATGCGGGGGTCGGGTTGGGTGAAAGGGTAGGGCGCGGTGATTTTGAAAAAATCCGTCGCACCATTGAAGTGAACCTGATCGGCGCCATGGCAACCGTGGATGCGGCAGCCGCTTATTTCCTGAAAAAAGGAAAAGGGCATATTGTCGGGACCAGCTCTGTCGCCGCATTTCGAGGAATGCCCAAGAATTCCGCCTACAGCGCGTCCAAAGCGGGATTTGCCGTCTATCTGGAAACGGTGAGGGTGGAACTTTACAGGAAAAATATCCATGTAACAGTGCTTTACCCGGGGTACATCGACACACCACTTAATAATATGCTCAAGAGAAGGCCGTTTTTGATATCCGTTGAAAAAGGGGCGGCCATCATTGCTCAATTGATAGAGAAAAAAGTCAAATCCTCAACCGTGCCGGTCTACCCCTGGAATATGGTAGGGCGTCTGATGAAGATGGCCCCCGCGAGCCTCATTGCCCGGATCCACTAAAGTTCTCTTTTTTCCTTTATAATCTTTGCTGGATTCCCTGCGATCACAACATGGTCTGGAAACCGCTTGGTCACTACTGATCCCGCACCAATGATTACATTATTCCCAACTGCACCTTTGCCGGTAAACACCACACTGTCGCCGATCAACACATCATTTCCGATCTTCGGAACATCATTCCAGCTTCGTGTGAACCGCACATTTCCGTAAATGGAAACTCTTTCACCTATTTCCATTCCTTTCGTGAAAAGAACGCCACGAGGATGAGGTACCCGCAGGCTTTCACCAATCTTCACCCTCTTTGCCATTTCCAGCCCATGAATGTGATATAGGTATCTGTAAGCAAGAAATGTGGGCAGGTGATGCCTTTCCAGCCATTGGTAGACACGAAGCCAGATTACGGCATTGAACGAATTGGGCACAAACAAGGAATTCACAAAACTTAGTTTACTCACCTTATTGAATGTTCTATCAATTCCAATCATGATACGGGATCCTCATGGAATTAAACACATATACAAAAATAAACTTGAAATAAAAGAATAGTCAAGAAATATTGCAGGTGTTGAACAATTTCTTAGGGATGATGGTACTGGGAGAAACCCGGAATGGAATGCCTTTGCCGGTATGGCCCGATTTTTTTCGATTGGTTTTTATTGACGGGCGGCTGCTCAAAAGGGTACGAAAATAAGTATCTCCAAGTATCATAAATAGTTGGACTCGGGAGATGATCCAATGATTGATGAAAAATCAAAAACCAGCCGATTTGTAGGTCTGTTTATTTTAGGCAATTTCTTATTTTGTTATCCCGTGTTGACGCTGTTTAATACAAAGGCAGTATTCTTAGGCATTCCCATATTCTTTTTCTTTATGTTCTCAGCCTGGCTTGTGCTGATCGGCCTGATGATCATCTGTGCGGAAAGCAACCCAAAAATTCATCTGGATAAATCCAAATCAACCAAAAGACAGGATCGATTCTTAAATCATGATTGAGCAAAAAGCCATTCTCCTGCTGTCTTTCGGATATATCAGCCTTCTGTTTGCCATTGCCTTTTATGGAAGAAAACGGGCGGAAATCGGTAAAAGCATTATCAGCAATCCATATATTTATGCCCTGTCTCTTGCAGTATATTGCACGGCCTGGACATTTTACGGCAGTGTTGGCGCTGCAAGCCGATCCGGGATTACCGGGTTTTTAAATATTTATATCGGTCCAACCTTGACCATGATCCTGGGGTTTCCGGTCATAAGGAAGATCATTCGGATCAGCAAAGCAAACAAGATCACCTCCATTGCCGACTTTATTGCATCGCGTTATGGTAAAAGCTCAACCATAGCAGGGGTTGTAACGATTATTGCCGTTCTTGGCATTGTCCCTTACATGTCGATCCAAATTAAAGCCATTTCTACAACATACCAGCTTTTAACCAGCAGTCCCCAGATGGACTCATTGACCCAGCCGCCACCAATGTTTCAAGATACGGCACTCTATGTGGCCTTGTTTTTAGCAGCCTTTGCTGTTCTTTTTGGGACACGGCATCTGGATGCCACAGAGCGTCATGAAGGCCTGGTGGCTGCCATTGCCTTTGAATCCATAGTTAAACTCCTGGCGTTCCTTTCTGTTGGGCTATTTGTAACCTATGGTATTTATAATGGCTTTGCAGACCTTTTTGAAAAATCCAGTAACCTTCCCGAGATTAAAAAACTCTTTGCCATGGAAATGAACGCATCCGGGTTCTCAGGATGGTACAGCGGTCTGTTTTTATCCATGCTGGCGATTATTTTTCTTCCCCGTCAGTTCCAAATGATCGTTGTGGAAAATGTGGATGAAAAACATCTAAATAAAGCCATATGGCTCTTTCCCCTCTATCTGCTGCTCATCAATATTTTTGTTATCCCCATCGCGTTTGGCGGGCTGTTAAGTTTTGCCGGGGAAGATGTTGTGGATGCGGACTTTTTTGCGCTCATGCTTTTGCTGGCCGAAGATCATAAATGGTTGACCTTGTTTGTATTTATCGGCGGAATATCCGCCGCAACAGGAATGGTCATCGTTGAAACCATTGCTTTGTCCACAATGATCTGCAACGACCTTGTCATGCCGGTATTATTTCGACTCTCTGCATTTAAACTCTCCCAGAAAAATGACTTAAGCAATATTCTGTTAAATATTAGACGCACCGCCATCCTTCTGGTTCTCATCCTGGGATATCTCTATTTCCATTTTGTGGTTAAATATTATACGCTTGTGTCTATCGGTCTGATCTCATTTGCCGCAGTAGCACAATTTGCGCCGGCCATTATCGGGGGGATCTTCTGGAAGGGCGCCACGCGCGCAGGCGCATTATCCGGTCTGATAGCAGGATTTTTCATATGGGCATATACGCTTGTGTTGCCATCGCTTGCCCAGGCCCGGTTTCCCTTGGAAAGTTTTTTAACTTACGGTCCGTTTGGGATAGAACTATTAAAACCCCAAGCATTATTCGGACTGGGCGCAAACCTTGAAGGATTTAACCAATATGCCCATACGGTTTTCTGGAGCATGTTTTTTAATATTGGTCTTTTTTTCGGGGTATCTCTGTTTTCCACACAGGATGAAGTTGAAAAGAAACAGGCGACTTTATTTGTGGATGTGTTCAAATATTCCGTGGAAGCGGAAAAATCCTCTTTCTGGAGAGGAACCGCTTCCGTAGGGGAATTAAGATCCATTCTTGAACGATTTCTTGGCAAAGGTCACACCCGCGAAGCCCTGGAGGTGTACGCCAAGGAAAATCACATTAACCTTGAACAGGAATTGACAGCAGACGCAGGTCTTGTCAGTTATGCGGAAAAACTTCTGGCAGGGGCCATAGGATCAGCTTCCGCCCATGCCATGGTGACCTCGGTGGTCCAGGAAGAGCCTCTGGGAGTCCATGATATTATGAGTATCCTTGATGAAACCCAGCAAATTATTATTTACAGCCGGGAACTTGAATCAACCACCAGGGATCTTGCCGCTGCAAATGAACGGCTCAAAGAACTGGATCAGTTGAAAAATGAATTTATTTCCACCGTGACCCATGAACTTCGAACCCCTTTAACATCCGTGAGAGCACTGGCTGAGATCCTGCATTCAAATCCAGATCTTGATGCCGCGCGGCATGAAAAATTTTCCAGAATTATCAGTACGGAAAGTGAAAGACTATCCAGGCTGATTAATGATGTTTTGAATTTTCAAAAGATCAAATCCGGTAAAATTCAATGGGAATTTTTAAGAACCGATATCGGAGAAATAATTGAAGACTCCGTGGTAACAACAAGCCAGCTCATTGATGACCATCATATTGATTTGAAATTTAATCTTCCGGAAAAAAGAGTGCATGCGTCAGTGGATCGGGACCGTTTTATACAGGTCATGATAAATCTAATATCCAATGCAGTGAAATTTTGCGACACGGATCAGGGACAGATTGAAATCGGCTTATCACGGAAACAGGATTCGATCCGCGCATATGTAAAGGACAATGGAATTGGAATCAGTCCAATAGATCAGGAGATCATCTTCGAGGAATTCAGGCAAATTAAAGATTCTTTGAAGGGAAGACCCTTTGGAACAGGGGTGGGACTAACCATTACCAAGCATATTATTGAAGCCCATAAAGGTAAAATCTGGGTGGAAAGTGAACTGGGAAAAGGGGCAAAGTTTGTTTTTACGATTCCGACAACACAGGATCCCGGCGCCTCATAATGGCTAGGGATGATAATGGGTCACCGCTTTAAACAGATCAGTGGGAGGAAATCATGCCAAAAAAAATATTAATCGTTGATGATGAGCCCAATATTATTGTGCCCCTTGAGTTCCTGATGGAACAGAACAATTATGAAGTCAAGGTGGCGGATACCGGAGAGAAGGCCCTTGATTTAATCGAAAATTATAATCCGGATCTCATCCTTCTCGACATCATGCTGCCGGGGATGGACGGATATGAGGTCTGCCAGAAAATCAGAATGAATCCCAACTTCAAAACCATGAAAATCGTATTTCTTTCAGCCATGGCAAGAACCATTGATATTGCAAAAGGGATGGGGGTTGCCGCAGATGACTACATCACAAAACCCTTTTCCAATTCCCATGTGGTGGATCGTATAAACGCGCTTTTAAAGGACGACGAATAGACCTTTCTATTCTCCGATAAAATCCTTTGTTAAACGCAGTTGAAGCAGCTTTATCTTCTTGAGCACTTCTTTTAACATTGTTTGTTCTATTTTAGATAATTTTTTAGGATTGATGTAATTATCCGGTTTTATATTCTCACCGATAATCGCATTGATCTGCCGCATAAACCTAAGCTGCAATAAAAAACTATAGGCCTGTTCAATTTCGTTATAATCATCCCGGTTAAGCACACGCTTGATGTATAACTGATGCAATCGGCTCTGGGTGTTGGTCTGGATGATGCCGTTTTTTAAAGAATAGATACGAGCAAAATCAACCATCGGCGCCATGCAGGTTTTGATATCCAGACTTTTTTTATGGGCGCCTTTGGATTCAACTAAAAAATTACCCCGAAAACCGATGGGCGGTCGAAAGCCCAAAGAATTCTGCGTCATAAATCTTAAAAATCCAGATCGCTTTTCTAAAGAGCGTACCAGATGAAGTCTTAATTCCTCTGTAAGATTCTTGTCTCCATGGGCATGCCTGAAATCAAAAAAGATAGTGGTATGCAGGAGATTTTCAGGCTCCGCAGTACGAATCCATTTGGTAAAATACCTTTTCCAGGTGGAAAGAGGCTGGCACCATTTTGCATTATTGGCCATGATCCCGCCCGGACAAAGATCATAGCCTGCCTGATCCAGCCATAAGCATATCTTTTCGCCCAGTTCGAGAAAATAGTGTTGAACCGCCTCTTCCGTCAGACCGGAGCCTGGATCTATGTTTTCAAAAATAATCGCATTGTCCTGATCGGTTTTAAGCGTCTGCTCCTGCCTTCCTTCACTGCCAAGGGTAATAAATGCAAATGAGACCGGCGGCGGGCCCTGTTCATTGAGTGCAAATTCAATAACCTTTTCTAAAATCGCATCGGAAAATGTAGTGATCAGCCAAGTCACAGTCTTGGTCTTTGTTCCGCTGGTTAACATGCTGTGGATCAATCCGGGCAATTGACTGTGTTTACCCACAATGGTTTCCAAGGTCTTTGCCTGGCTGATTTCACGGATAAGGGCAGTATAGTTGAGTTCGGTCAACAGGTGATTGTCCAGTTCCGGGTCCAGGCCGGATTTGTTGAACAGCTCAGGATTATAAATCTCAAATTGTGCTTCGGGTAATACCATCATCGGTTTTACAGCCTGACCGTTTTCCGGTTTGTCTCCGGGTATCAATAGCCTGAGATATGGCATTGTCGAGTCGTCATCCGCCTCAAACGGCCAAAGGGCGGCATGGTTCGCATTGATGGCCTCCTTTAAGGTCAAGGGAAATATCTGCCCTGAAATATCAGGGTATCGATCTTCCCATTGTTTAATCGCATCTGCTTCAAGTGCCTGGCCCTGCCAGTGAAGATCAATGTTGACAATTCCGTTCCTCATGGCAACAGAACCCAAAAACTCATGAATTCCCATCTTATCCTTCAACTGACTCAGCAGAAAAAGAATCACCATGGTAAGGGCATACCGGTCTGCTTTAATCAATATATCCGTATCAATATCTTCCAGGCTTAATTGAATGTCGAGTTTTTCGCCGGATCTTCGGGCAATGGTTTCAAAAAAATCCGTAGCGGCAATGGTTTCCATGGATTTTTTGATTCCGGTCAGGCTGGTATAGTTTTCTGAGACCTCATTTAAAATATTACTCAATGCAATGGATTCATTGTGAATGATCTCTTTAAATTTATCCTGGCGGGCTGGGTCCATCCCGGGATAATCCGTTATCGCCTCTATGGCGGCACGTATACTTGCAATGGGCGATCGAGCATTTTTCGCAAGAGAGTTCAAGGTGGTTTCCATTTTTTCGTCGATCTCATTCTGCCGGGTGATATCATCCAGTATCAAAACAAACCCTTTAAATTGTCCGGCGGAATCAAGCAATGGCGTTACCCTTGACTGGACCGTATTCTGATGAACCCTGAAAATAAAATAGGAGGCTGTATCCAATACATTTTTTTTCAAGCGTTCATTGATTTCATCCAAGGTATGCTCAATAAGATTCTTATCGATCAAAGCTGTGACCATTTGCCCCAAGAATGGAAAAGGCACATGATCTTCTTCCAGTTTTAAAATGGCGTTCACCGGCTTATTGTATAAAAGGATTTCTCCTCTGGCATTGCAGACAATGACGCCCTGGGGCAGATTGGCAATAACCGAAGCAAAAAACCTATTCTCTTTATCCGGTTCTTTGTCGGTTTTCAAATCTTGATGAGAATCGGTCATCTTCAAGCCTTATTTTTTAGCATCAACAGATAATAATTCGTGGTATGCGTACCGTAGATGCATAATGTCGTGACACCAGTTGTACCAATAATTTAATATGGTGTCCCCCAAATTTCCCCGAATTTATGACTAGCTGACCGTGCCCTCCAACACCTTCCTTTCTCCCCCCGGAGGCGTATAGATCCAGAACAATCGGAGGGCTTCCTGACCCGTGTTGATAATTTGATGCTTGACGTTGCGTGGCAGGAAAACCACCGATTCGGGACCAACCGGTTCACGCTCTTCACCTACGAGTACCTCCCCTTCACCGGCGACGATAATCCACGTCTCACTCTCCGCGTCGTGGCTATGGAGACTGCTGGCGTTTCCGGGCGGAAGGATCGTCATCCCCACCGACAAATTCTCCACACCATCCTGAAGACTCGGTGAGATCAGCACCTTCAAATCTCTTACATGCGGTTCCGGGGTACGATAGGTGTAGGCGTCACTTGATTTTGCAATAATCATCCTCATTCTCCTTTTCTGCTGATACAACCATGATGTCTCAGACGTGCGGGTTAATGAAACTCAATGAAAGCGTTCCGGCTCAGAGGAACGGATGCTTTCATCTGACATACACTGATTCCTCGAAACGAGGAGAGCAGATAGCCAAAAAAATTAAACTGTTTTCTCCTATATTGCTGATCCTTTGACGTTCTCCTGGTGGGATAATAACGGTATCCCCTGCATTTACTACCTGCGGCTCAAGATTTCCAACTTCCACGCTGCCAACACCTTCAAGCATTACATAACGCTCTGTTACGCCTCGCAGGCAATGCCACTGGGTTGTTTTTCCTGGCTCTACACGCGCTCTTGCAATGGATACTGCTGGATCATCAGGCGTATTTGACAATTCAGTTATAAAACATCCCTCAGCGAAAAAATATTCACGTGAAATGTCATATTTTTTAATACATGGTTTCATGGATTTTCCAGTGCCTAACGTGCTGGTGACCATAGTGTCCCCCGAATTTTGTGGTCGTGAATCCTATCTTTTAATCATATGTCATGTAGCTTTTTTTGAAATGTTTCTTTCAAACCCAGAAACAGCACCCCTGAAACCAGGCTCACAAAGATGAGGTAAAAACCGGGGGAGAGCTTATTCCCGGTCTGTTGGATAAGAAAGGTGCACACCAGGGGGGCTGTGCCGCCGAAAACGGCGAACCCCGTATTATAGGTGAGCGCCAGGGCCGTACAACGGATGCGTGTCGGAAAAAGTTCCACCATGGTGGTGGGCAGGGTTCCCTGGATGGCTCCTACGGCAAGGGCAAATGCCATTTGCGCCATGAAATCATGAAAGGGGTTGCTATGGCTGAGAATTCGGAATAAGGGATAGGAGATTATGATCAGCATCACCGCGCCCCCCAGGAGAACAGGCTTTCTGCCGATTCTGTCGGACAGAGCGCCCATCAGAATGAGTATTGCCATGAAAAATCCCATGCTAATGGTATTGAGTTCGAGGCTGGTGGAGAGCGGGATATGGGTTTCACTGGAGAGGTAGGTGGTCAAGTACACGAACACCATGTAGAAGGAAACGGCGGATACCCACACCATGCCGGTTGCGGCAGCCATAACGGGCCAATGGTGCTTCAGTGCTTCTTTTGCGGGGTTTTCCGCCACTGTGCCCGAAGTGTGCGCTTCTTGAAAGGCCTGCGTTTCTCCGGTTGAACGCTTAATATACAGGCCGATAATGCCCACCAGAGCACCGAGCAGAAAAGGGATGCGCCATCCCCAAGTATTGACCCATTCCGTTGAACCGAACCTTGTGATGATAGCGCCGGCGCCTGACCCCATGAGCATGCCGATGACTGCGCTTCCGTTGGACCAGCTGCCGAAAAACCCCCGGCGACCAGGGGGTGAATGCTCAACAAGAACTGTCAGGGAAGTCCCCAACTGGCCGCCCACCGAGAACCCCTGCACGATGCGGATCAAAACAAGGAGCACCCATGCGGCGGCACCCGCCTGTGAATAGGTGGGCAGCATCCCCAGAAGGGTCGTGGGAAGCGCCATGAGCATGATGGCCAAACCCAGGGCCTTATGCCGGCTGACCCGGTCTCCCAGGTGGCCGAAAAAAACGGCACCGATGGGACGGACGAGAAAGCCCATGGCAAAGACCATAAAGGTGGAAATCAGGGATCGTACAGTGTCCTCTGCGGGAAAAAAGAGCTTCGCCAGGATGGGGGCAAAGTATCCATATAAACCAAAATCGTACCACTCCAGAACATTTGCCGCAATGGCTGCGCCCAATATCTTGTTTCTTTTTTCCATTGGCGATTATGAATACCATTTTCCGAATTCTTGAACAAGTGAAAGAGATGTATGAACATCTGAAAAAAGATCTGATTCAAAGATCTTTTTCTTTCTGCCCATTACTGACAAAGCGGCATGAGCATGAGCAGACCTGCTGAGAAACAGAGGCCCGCCGATGCCAGTGAAGCGATCCCCGGTTCAATCCAAAAGCCGAGTATCAAAAACACGAGTGAATATAAAAAGATATACAGGGTTATGGGAAAGCCCATCAGTAGAGAATAAAAGGTGAATTGACGGAAAAATACATCCCTGTCTGCCGCCGATGAAAAACGCTTCAGATTGGCTGCCGGATGGGCCAGGAAATCTTTTTTTGGCATCTTTAGAACCATACCCCTTCCATCGTCCAATAAAAGTTCACTGCCGGAACTGATTAAGGTCAGGCCAACATCTTCGAGTTTTTCTGTTTCGATCCAGTCATGGGCCGATAGGCTTTTCCGCAGTTCGCTTTTGTACGGACCCTCGGGGATGGCCTTAAGGGTGCAGGTTTTGAGAAGTTTCCGGTCCAGGGGTTTGATGGCTTCGGCCGGGTAGAGGGTGTACTGGTAGTAAAAGTTGACAACCCTTTCGCCCAGCGGGTTGGAGAGTAAAAGATGATCCCGAATATTGAAAAACAGATCCCCTTTTATTTGGGGTGCCCACAGAACCCCCAGTACCATAATCAGGAGGATATGCAACAATCCATTTTTCCAGGGCTGTTTTCTGTTTTCATGGGGCATCCATTTGAGGGCGCTGGAAAACACCACCGGGGGGATCACAACAAAATAAAGGGTTGTAAAAGGTGAAAAACCTTTCCAGTTGACGCCCGCTGCAAGTCCTGCCCACAGAATGAGCATTAAAACCAGGAAAACGGTTTTGCGCAGGCAAACACGGTCCCATAACCATGCTGCGGCAAATGACAGCAGGCAGATGCCTGCTCCCACACTCAGGGTGAAGAAAATCCCGCCACAGAGGGCGGTGGTCAGTTCTTGAAGACGGCCCATGGTCTGTTGATTGGGAAACGTCAGATATCCGGCCCCATGAATGGCTGTGAGGGCATGGTAAAGCGACCGGTTGGAAAGATAGACTTGAATGGTGGCGATGGTTTGTGCCAGCGCGAGACCCGTAAGTATGGCCGTGGCAGGGTAAAGTTGGGTTCTCCATTTTAAGGAGGGTGGATTCATGTTTCAAAGGTCTCATAATGTGATGGGTGGTCGCTTTTTCCGCCGGAGTATAAGACAATATCTACAAAAATGCAAAAATTGTGCTTATCCAGCACTTGATGAATCCTCAGGTTTACGCTATATCGGTGGACAGAAAAAAGTGATGCGCCTTATTGGACCGGATTTTGGGAAAAACCAACTCCACATAAATCCGGATGCGGTAAGAAAATACGCATCCACCAATAAGGAGGGGATAAAAAAACCATGCGTGTGATGACCTTTAACCTCCGTTTTGAAAACGACCAGGATGGCAGCAATGCCTGGAATTACCGGCGTCATCTGGTGGTGAAATTGATTGAGCAGTATTCGCCCGACATCCTGGGGACCCAGGAAGGGCGTTTGTCCCAGTTGGATTATCTCCAAGAGCGTCTTTCCGGCTATGGCATGCACGCCCCTTCACGCGTGCTGGACGACACCTGCCAGTACCCCACCCTGTTTTTTAAAAAAGACCTGTTTCGAATCATGGAAGGCGACGAATTCTGGCTTTCCAAGACACCCGAAATCCATCGCAGCAAAAACTGGGACAGCGCCTTTCCCCGCATGCTGAGCACTGCTACAGTGGAAGCACTGGAATCCGGACAGGTTTTCTCAGTGGCGGTAACCCATCTGGATCACATGGGCCGGGTTGCCCGCATAAAACAAGCGGAAATCATCGCTCGATGGGTTCACAAAAGAGCCGTTCCGGTTATTCTCATGGGGGATTTCAATGATGGGCCGGATTCAAACGCCCATGCGGCCCTGGCAAACAAAAAAACAGGGCTTTCGGATTCCTGGCAGGCCCTGGGGCATTCAGAAGGGGAAGAGAGTTTCACCCATCACGCTTTTACCGGAACACCGCAGAAAAACCGAATCGACTGGATTTTGACAACCAAGCCTCCGCATGTCAGAAAGGCCCGGATTGTCCATGATCAATTTGACGGGAGGTATGCGTCAGACCATTTTCCTTATTATGTTGATTTGACCTGGGAGGTTCCGGGATAACTGTAACGATCATGGATCGAGATCATCAAGCGGGCTTGCGACGTCGTGGCCTTTTTCTTGGGTGGCGAGCAAGCACTGCTGCAGCTTGCGGTTGCACAGCAGGCATTATCCCTCACTTGTCTGCAAGGGACAAACAACACCTACTGTTGGGATATAAATGAAGGCTAATAATGTTCTTGAACCCTGACGGGCCGCCATATTCGGCCGTCATTCCAGAGCCTGGAAAAGGGTGCCTCTGCATCGAGGACATAATCTTCAAGGGTTACTTTTTTCATCTGGATATGCGCTTTGTCATACATGGGATCCCAAGGTTCAATAAGCATGGCGCCTCGCTCCATGGGAATCAACCGGGGCACGATGACATTACCCCAGGACCGATTTGATGCCGCTTTCATTAGATCATCCATACACGGGTAGGTCAGAAGATCATGCAGGATGACCAAAGCGGGAGGACTTAAGGGTATTTCCCCTGAGAGGTTGCCGGTCATTCCTTCCTTCGGGGTGACCCAACGGCCCTCGGTGGTCTCTTTCCGGTCAGGACGGCAGACCTGGTTTTCCGGCATCAGTGCCAGGAAGAATCGCGTGTCAAACCGGAGTTTCATCAATCGGGGTGTGATCCAGTGGGACCATCGATGCAGTTTTGAAACCGCCAACATCCAGTTTGCCGTAGTCATAAACGGTTTAAACCATCCCGAGTCCAGGTGATCGTCCCTTTGTTCCAGCAGGGATTCAAGGTCAGGACCTATGTTTTCTTTCTTGTTAACCAGCAGGACGCCTGCCTCTTCAAAGGTTTCTCTGATGGCGGCGACCACGAAGGACAGGGTATCCTCCACATCAAGACTTTCTGCGCCCAACTTTTGCTGCATATCCCCGGGGCTTATATCCATATGATCGGCCCAGGTCGCAAGGTCATGATCCTCCGGATCAACCATGCCGCCCGGGAAAACATGAACCCCCGGCATAAAGCGGCTTTTTGGACTCCTTTTAAGGAGATAGACTTTAAACGCATTTCCGTGAGGCTTTACAAGAATCAGGGTCGCGGCGGGGTTTGATTGCGATGGCCCTTTCTCTGTGACAGGCATCAAAAAACCGTGGACTCATCCCATACGGGCTCGCGTTTTTCCAAGAATGCGGTAAACCCTTCCGTTGAATTGGTGCTGACACCGGCCACGGCCATCATTTCCTTGGCGTAGTGGTACGCCTGCCACTCCGACATTTCGATCTGCGCATAAAAGGCCTGTTTGGACATATAAATGGCGTATTTGCTGGTTTTCGCAATTTTCTTTGCCCACTCAAAGGTCATCTCATCCAGTTTGTCATCGGGAAACACACGGTTGACCAGATGGAATGCTTCCGCGTCCCTGGCACTGTAGAGATCAGCCGTCATCAGCATCTCCAGGCATTTTTTCGGTGGCACGGCACGGCTTACGGCAACGGTGGGGGTGGAGCAGTTGTAGGAATAGATGAGGCCGGTCATGCCGAATTTGGCCTTTTCCTCGCCTGCCGTGATGAGATCGCATCCCGCCACCAGGTGGCATCCGCCGGCCATGGCAATCCCATGCACCTGGGCAATAATGCACTGGGGCGCGCTGCGGATGGCTGTCATGAGATTGAAGGAGGTCTGGAAAAGCCGCCTGATCTCAGAGAGGGGCTGGTCGAGAATCTCCGAGCGGTCATGACCCGCGCAGAAGATATCACCGGCAGCTTTGAGGATAATGACTTTTGCATCGCACCGCTCACCGGCGTCTTTGAGACAGGTTATAATCTCTTCTTCAAATTCGATCCCCAGTGCGTTCCGCTTCTCCGGCCGATTAAGGGTCAAAACGCCGATCTCTTTCTTTTCTTCATAATTAATGTATTTGTACGCCATAGATCTCTCCTCATTCGTCACGTTTCACGTTTCACTCGTCACTTTTCTTATCCCATTCCTTATCCCGCAACAGCCGTCTCAACGGCTTGCCTGCCGCAGAACGGGGAATCTCATCAACGAATTCTACAGACACGGGTACCTTGTAGGGGGCCATTCTCGGTTTACAGAATTCCCTTATCCCCTCTAATGTCTCTGTTTCCCCTTCATTGAGCTGTATAAAGGCCTTGGGTGCTTCGCCTTTAAGCTCATCAGGAATTCCCACGATGATCAGATCCCTGATTTTAGGGTGCACCAGCATCATATCTTCCACTTCAGAGGGGAATACCTTTTCGCCCCCCACATTGATCATGTCTTTCTTCCGATCCACGATATAGGCATATCCGTCCTCGTCAATATAGGCAATGTCTCCCGCGCGAAACCAGCCCTCTGAATCAAAGACGTCTGCTGTGGCCTCCGGTTTGTTGAGGTAACCATTGGTTACACAGGTTCCTTTGACGCACAACTCCCCCTGTTTACCGGAAGGGAGGGGATTACCCTCATCATCCACCACCTTGATTTCCGCATCATCCATGCCCCTGCCGCAGGATCCGATCCGGGTCTCCGTATAGGGTACGGTGGTGCCCACACAGGAGGACTCCGTGAGGCCCCAGGCCTCGGCATATCGCCATTTGAGCTTATCCTCTATCTGACGGATCAGGTTTTCAGGCATCTTTGTGGCGGCCGAGAGGCAGAAAACCACCGAGGAAATGTCCCGCTCATGAATGTCAGGCTGCTTCAGGAAGAGATTATACATGGGTGGCACACCCTGAAATACGGTGGGTTTCAGCCTTTCGATATCATCCAGGGTTTGTTCAGGATAGAATCGTTCCACCGTAACCACTGTTCCGCCCTTTGAAAGTGTTCCAAACGTCCCGTTGATGAGGCCCCAACAGTGAAAAATGGGCGTGGCGACCATGGTGACGTCATCAGGCTTGAAATGTACCTTGCCGAACTCCGTGGCATTATGCCAGATATTGAGATGGGTGGCCATGACCCCTTTGGGCCACCCGGTGGTTCCCGAGGTGTACATGAGATGGCATATGTCGCTCCCTTTTGTTCCGACCGGCTTGAATTCTTCGCTTCCCTGATCCAATACCGATTCGAGGCTCATCCTATTTTTGGATACGAACTGGGTGCTGCTTTCACCATTGCCATGCACAACGATTTTTTCCAATGATTCAAGGTCCGGTTTAACCGCCTCAATGATGGGCAGTCGGGCCTCGTCCACAATGACGGCGCGGCTTTGACAGTCTTTCAGGATATAGACCACTTCCTGTTCCCGGAGCATGGCATTGACCACGTTCACGGTAATGCCGGCCCGGGCCGTCCCCAGATAACTGATGATCAATTCCGGAAGGCTGGGCAGGAAAAGGGATAGCACATCTCCGGGTTTCAGCCCTGTCTTGAGCAGGCCATCGGCGGTCCGGGTGATCAGGGCATCCAACTGAGCGTAGGTAATGCGCCGCTCACCGAAAATGATGGCCGTTTTGTCAGGGGTGTTTTGCACCGGTCGTTTGATGATATCAGATATGTTCATGGATCCTCCTGTTAATTTCCCGACAAGGCTGCCCGGCCCCATGAGAAGGCCTCCAGGTTGATGGGCACCTTGGCGGGCGGCATCATCTCAGCTATGGTTTTTTTAAAGATATCCGGTCCCAGGGGCAATTCGGAGATGGCGGAGAGCGCTCCCACCATAATGATATTGCCTAAAATGGGGTTGCCCATTTCTTGGGCCTGGTCCGTGGCATCCAGGGGCCAATGTCTGGCCGAGAGTTCGGTCAGCCCCTGGGATATTTCCTCCCTGCCGGGATAGACCGCCTGACCGGTGATGACGCTGACCGGATGGATGGGCCGGGTGTTCCAGATCACTTGAACCTCTGGATTGCCGTACGCGGCCAGTACCCGGAAAGCCTCCGAAGGCTCGATGGCGATAACCATGTGGGCGCGTCCTCGGGGAATCTGGGGAGACCAGGCGGATTTTCTGGAGATTCGCAGGTGGCTCATCACCGAACCGCCCCGCTGGCTCGCCCCGAAAGTCTCGCCGATGGTCACATAATAATCCTGTGCCACCAGCATACGCCCCATCAGGCGCGAGGCCAGCACATTACCCTGGCCACCCACTCCGGTGATGATGAGATTGTAAGGATCGAACGGCAACTGAGGAGCAGTCATCAGGCCACCTCCTTTTTTGAAATGGCACCCGTGGGGCAGATGGAGGCGCAAACCCCACATCCCACGCAGATCACCTCATCGATACGGGTTTTCTTTGTTTCTGGGTCCCAGATGAGCCCCGGACAGCCGAAGATCCTGGTACAGAGGCGATTGCAACCGCAGTCTTCGGCCAGGCAAGCCGCTTCATCCACGTCCATGTCAAACAGGCGTTTTCCCTTCTTTTCCGGACTCAGGGCGCAGGCCTGTCGCAGGATTAAAACCCGGACACCCCCTTCATTATCCAGGAGCTCCAGGAGGGTCTTTTCGGTGGATTCCATTTCAAATGGATCGGCGATGGCAACGTCGATGTCCATGGCCTGACAGATCCGCGCGATATCAAGAGCGGGTAGCGCTCCACCGCCGGCATCGGAAACGGTGCCCGGGTGCGGTTGAAAACCGGTCATGGCAGTGCCCGAGTTATCCACCACCACCAGGATCATATCCGCTTGGTTATGCACCGCATTGACCAAAGCCGGCATCACTGCGTGGAAAAAGGTGGAGTCCCCGGAGATGGCCATGACCGGCTGGTCAAATTCAAAGCAATTAAATTTCCCGAAACCTGAAGCCAGCCCGGTCCCAGAACCCATGGCATGGGAGGTTTTCAAGGCATTGAAGCCACAGGATATGGCCCCCATGGTGTAGCAGCCGATATCGCCACAGACAAAACCGTTACGGTTATCCTGTTTCAGCGCGCTGTTGATAATCCAGTAGGAGGCCCGGTGGGGGCAGCCGGGACAGAAGGTCATGGCCCGAAAGGGGGCATGGCTTTCTGCAAGTTTAGCGGCGCGTTCGCTGTAGGTCTGATCCGGCGCCGAAGCCGGCAGACCCAGGATCGTGGCCAGGCCCTGAACCACCAGGTCCGGATTGAGTTCGTTAGTGGGGGGCAGGGGTCCGTTTTTACGTCCGAAGAATTGTTTTGCCCCTGCCTCGGATCCCAGTTCAGTCCAGAGGGTCTTTACGTTGTCTTCCAGGAAGGGCATTCCTTCTTCTATAATGAAAATTTTTTCAGATGCCTGAAGGTGTTTGGCCAGCAACCGCGGGGGAAGCGGCCAGGTTGTGCCCAACTTCAACAGTCCCACATTCCCCTCCAGGCCCAGCAGGGCCAGAGCCTCCCGGGTGTAAAGCCAGGCGGCTGAGCTGGTGATGATCAGAAGCTCCGGATTACTGGGACCGGTGTAGGTGTTAAAGGGTGATGTTTCAAATATCTCCCGGGCAAGCGCCAGTTTTTCCAGCTGGCGGCGGTGCATGGAATCCACTGTGCCGGGGAAGGTAATAACCGGCCCCCGTATTTGATCCATGAAGTCACCGTCGAATTGGAACCGGGCTTGGGAGGGGCCGGGACCCATCAAATTGGAACTGGGCTCGCCCAGGACCACATTGCCGCTGGCATGGGACATGCGGGTCACCGACCGGAGCATCACCAGATTTCGCAGTTTCTCGGAGAGCTCAAAGGACCAGGCGGTCATGTCCTTGGCCTCCTGAAAATCGCCTGGCTCCACCAGGGGGAATTCCATCATTTTGGCATAATGGCGGGAGTCCCCCTCGTTGGTGCTGGAGAGCCCCCCCGGGTCTTCGCAGCTGACCAGGACCATTCCTGCCCGGGTGCCGCACAAGGTCAGGTGAAGCAGGAAGTCCGAGGCCACGTTCACCCCGACCTGTTTCATCACCGCCATGGATCTGAGCTGGGCAAAGGAGCCCGCTGCGGCCACTTCCAGACCGACCTTTTCGTTTGCGGACCACTCCACGTAGAGCCCCTGATCTGAAGCCACTCCAGCCAGGGTCTGTATGATTTCGGAGGAGGGCGTTCCGGGATATCCGGCAACCACCCTGACCCCTGCTTCCAGGGCCCCCCGGGCAATGGCGTCATTGCCCATGAGCAGTGCTGTTTCCCCTTTGGCTCCGCAGCTGACTATTGACATAAAACCGCCTCCCTTCGGGTGTAGATCAAGTCATCTTTCTGGCCCGATACCTCTTCCAACTGGGCGATGCAGGTATTTTTCTTGCCCAGGGAGGCGGCCTTGAGTTTGTCCAGGTTCTCCGGCGGGACCTCCTTGAATTCCAGCACCCCCCGGGATCGTGCCAAATCTAATAATTCCTGACCTTTTTCAGTACGCACCAGAACCTGATTCCAGCCCCGGTCCACTTCCCAACCCGCTGCGCTGCGGGCAGAGCCCACCGACAAGTCGGCGAATTCACAGGTGAGGTCATAACAGTACCGGCAACTCTCGCGTACGCAGCCCTGTACCTCCTCCATGGGTATCTCTATGGTTCCCTTCTCCGTGTGGAGTTCCATAACCTGGTGCTTGCTGGGCGGTATATCCAAACCTTTGATAGATTCCGCCCCGGCTTTTTCTCTTATGAGCCGATTCAGTGTTTCTAAGGAGAGCGCCCAGCCACAGAAGAGCCCAATCACCAGCCCCAGTTTTTTTACACGCTGTTCGTCCCCCGGTTGTGGATAGACCCGCATGCGGGCCAGGGCGAGTGCCTGACAGGGAGTGGCTACCACCCCGATTCCGGAGGGATCCCCCTGACTCACTTCATTGAATTTTGCCACCGTTGGTGACACTGAAAATTTGCTCCCCGAAAATTGAGCAACCCGGGATGGGTTAGAGACGGCGACACTTTCGGAGCGAAGTTTTTCCGCCTGTTCGGCCAGCACCGCGGTGTCAATTAATCCTTGCTCCAGGGCCAGAGCAACCAGAGTGCTTACTGTACCGCCGTGCTGAGCCCCGTCCCGCAAATGAAGATCGCTTGCGCGGGTCATGTAGAGCCCCTTGACGGCGCCCAATTCCGGAGTGAGATCAGCCGCGTCAAACATGGCTTGACGCAGACCGTTCAAATCCACCTGTCCCCGGGGGCAGTAAGCCGCGCAACGGCCCCAGGTGCGATCGCATTCATGTATGATGGCGGTCTGGTCGCGGTAGAAGCTTTGGTAGGGGCACAAGCCCACGCAGGCGGCACAGCCAGTGCAAAGTCCCTGGTCCATGACTTGGTTTTTTATCCAGGCCTGACCCTGATTTTCTTTCTTATCAAGCATTATTTATCTGGCTCCTTGTCCTTGCCGACTCCGCCAAAGTGGCGAAGCTACGACGGCCGGGTCCGGGAAATCGGGAACAGACTAATCGATATGGGCTCCAATGTCGAGAATTTTGATGCGCTCTTCTATGGGAATACCCATGTAGCTCTGGGAATATGTGATTAGCGTTTGACGGGAACTTCGTCGTTGAGTATAACCCTTTTTACCATTGGCTGACTTTCATGTAAAAAGCGTTTGAAGGAGTAAAATGTTATGACAGGAAAAGACCATATCCCGCTCGGCGTCGGTTTCTATCCAGACTGGTTTAATAAATACTACGGCATATCATTCGGCAAAAAATACTACTTTGATCCGGAAGCCAGGATCGAAGCGAGAATGAAAATTGAAAAATGCCTCTATGAGCGGTTCGGGGATGTGGGACTGGGCAACCCGGACCCGGAACCCAAGCCCCTGATTACTTTCGGGATGGTCATGCTGCCCTCGATCTTCGGTTGCGAAATCATTTACAAAGACGATGCCCTTCCCTGGGCCATGCCGCTCAATTTATCAGAAGATGACATCATGAAGCTGGAAGTCCCTGATATTTTCACCGCCTATCCCATGACAGAGATGATCAAGCAGATCGAATACCTGAAAGAAAAATACGGTAAGGTCGTAGGAGACATCAATACCACCGGTGTGCAGAACCTGGCCCTAAAGATCCGGGGCGACCGGCTCTATTTTGACTTTTATGAAAACCCGGAACTGTGCCGTCATTTGATGCAGGTTTGCACGGACTGCATTATTGAGCTTTTCAAATTCAATCACGAAACCACCGGCACCGGGGCGGTGGATGTAACGCCCATGTGCGATCCGGAGCTTTACGTATTCCCCAACTGCACGGCGGAACAAATATCTTTAAAGGCGTATGAATCTCGTGTTCTGGAATACGACAATCAGGTGGCGGATGCCTGTCATCCCGTTGGGATTCACCATTGCGGGTCCGTGGACGAGGTGCTTGAGGGGTACGCAAAGGTGCGCCATCTGGAATTTATTGAGATTGGTTTCGGGTCCGATGTGAAACGGACCCGGGAGGTATTCGGCCCTCATGTGGCGGTGAATGCCCGCATCAGCCCCGTGTTGATGAAGAACGGCACACCGGAAGAGGTCGCGGCAGAGGTGAGGAGACTGATCGATAATGGGGCCCCCCTTGAAAATTTTTCAATTGATACGGTGGGGTTAACCTATGGCACGCCCGATGATAACGTCAGGACGGCGTTAAAGACGGCCGTGGAATACGGGAAAATCAATCGGGATGCACCCACCGCTTCCCCCCGTCAATTCTTCCATGGTTCCGGAAAAGCTGCTACACCTGTGGAAACTACTGTTGCGAGCACTTCAAAAACGATTGTCATGGGACCTTCACAGCCCCTTGTGATCATTGGTGAGCGCATCAATCCCACGGGCCGCAGAGAACTGGCGGCGTCATTGGAGGCGGGAAACCTTGATCTGGTGCGATCGGAAGCCATTTCGCAGGTGGCGGCGGGGGCTCACATACTGGATGTGAATGTGGGGGTTTCGGGTATCGACGAACCCAGGATGTTGAAAGAGGCCATTTTGGCCATTCAGGATGTGACGGACGTGCCGCTCTGCATTGATTCGGCCCTTCCAAAGGCGTTGGAGGCCGGTCTCAGTGTGTATAAAGGTAAAGCGCTGGTTAATTCGGTCAACGGTGAAACACATAAGCTTGAGCAGATCCTGCCGCTGGTCAAAGCCCATAATGCGGCCGTCATCGGGCTTACCATGGACGATAACGGCATTCCCAAACAGGCTGAGAAGCGTCTTGAAATTGCCCGATTGATCGTGGATAAAGCGCAGGAGGCGGGAATACCAAAGGAGGATGTGATCATTGACCCCCTGGCCATGGCTGTCAGCGCCGATGATCAGGCAGGCCTTGAGACCCTTCGGGCGCTTCAGCTGATACGGGATGAACTGGGTGTCAACCAGACTTTAGGACTCAGCAATATCTCCTTCGGGCTTCCTGAACGGCCATCCATCAACGCGATTTTCCTGGCCATGGCGGTTTTAAATGGTTTGACCTGTCCCATTGCGGACCCCACGGTATGGGACATGGGAAGGGCTGCGCTCCTGGTGGATCTTCTTCTGGGTAAGGATGAGTTCTGCATGAACTACCTTTCCGTTTCCGCGAAAAAAAGTAAGGGCGAAACCGTGGCAATGCCCACCGGTGAAGTGACCGCCGAGAAAACTAGTGACGACGCAGCCGACCTTGAACGGATCAAAGAGGCCGTGATTTCAGGGAAAAGGAAATTGGCTGTTGAGTATACCCAAAATGCCTTAGACCTGGGTGCCGATCCCCAGAACATCATCAACCGCTACCTGATTCCGGGCCTGAACATTGTGGGAGAAAAATTCGAGAAAAAGGAAATCTTTGTTCCCGAAATGATGATGGCGGCCAAATCCATGCAGGCATGCGTGGACCTGGTGACGCCACTGCTCGAAAAACAGGATAGTGCCGGGGGTCTGGGAACCATTGTACTGGGGACGGTCTTTGGGGATCTCCATGATATCGGCAAGAATTTGACCAAACTGCTCCTCGAGACCTCCGGATTCCGGGTGATCGATCTGGGGGAAAACGTACCGGCCCAGAAGTTCGTGGATGCGGCAAGGGAAAACAACGCGCATATTGTGGGTCTTTCATCTCTGCTGACCACAGGGGATCCCCATGTGGAGGAGACCATTCACGCCATCAAGAACAGTGATCTTGCAGACAAGGTGAAGGTCATCTGCGGCGGGGCCGCGCTGACGCTTAAATTCGTTGAAGCCTGCGGTGCCGACGCCCATGCCAGGGACGCAGCGGACGGGGTCAAGAAGATTAAGCATATGTTGGAAATCCCATAAATGCCGAAAATCATATTCTTACCCTTTGAAAAAACCGTTCAAACAGATGGTTCAAAAACCATTCTGAAATTGGCCCAGGATGCCCGCATCCCCCTGCAATCCACCTGTGGCGGAAAGAAAAAATGCGGCAAGTGCTGCGTTATCATTAACGAAACCGAAAGTCCTTTGCCCCCGCCTTCAGACCGTGAAAAAGCGGTCCTGGGCGGAAAGGTGGAAGAGGGGTATCGCCTGGCCTGCGAAACCCGGCTGTGCCACGACACCGTAGTATCGATTCCGGCAGAGAGCCGGATCACTGACCCTGTTATCCTGACACGTAATACAAAACACACCGTTTCCTCCCGAATCCGCCCCAACATCAGACAATTTTTTGTGGAAATCCCTTGTCCCGTATTGGACCCTGTGGTAGCCGACCGGGAAAGACTCATGCTTGCCCTTGAGAAAACCCATGGTATTCGCCAGCCCGCCATGGATCCTCTTGTGTTAAGAAAACTCCCTCACGCGTTACGTTCAAGCCAAAAAGGGGTTTCTGTGACCGTAAGGGGCAAAGATGAGATTATCGACCTTTGTCCCGGAAGGGGAGGGAGCCTGTTCGGCGTGGCCTTTGATGTGGGCACCACCACTGTGGTTTGTTTTCTCATGGATTTGATTACCGGGGAAAAGCGCTCAGTGAAAGCATGCATGAATCCCCAGGTTGCTTTTGGGGATGATGTCATTACCCGTATATCCTTCTGTGTTGAAAACCCGGATGGTCTCGAAAAACTCCACTCCAATATCGTTTTGTGTCTCAATGAATTGGTTGCCTCGGCAGCCGCAGAGGCTCAAATTGATCCGGATCAGATTGTGGAAGCGGTCATTGTGGGGAACACGGCCATGCATCACCTCTTTATGGGCTTTGATCCCCATTATCTATCCATGACCCCTTATGCGCCTGTCCTTCAGGAAGGTCAGGATTTTAAGGCCAAGGGCCTGGGGCTTAAGATCAGCGCCTCGGCCTATGTCCATCTTCTGCCGCTTAAGGCCGGATTCGTGGGGAGTGATACCATTGCATGTATTTTGGCCACCGGTCTCCACAGAAGCAGTATCCCCACTCTCCTCATTGATCTGGGAACCAACGGTGAAATTGTTTTCGGTAACAAAAATAAGATGCTCTGCTGTTCCACAGCTGCAGGGCCTGCTTTCGAAGGGGGGCATATCCGATGGGGCATGCGGGCGTCACCCGGGGCCATTGAGCGGGTGAAAATAGATCCGAAAACCCTATCTGTCACATGGGAAACGATTCACCAAGAAAAGCCCATTGGGTTATGCGGTTCAGGTATCATTTCGGCTGTGGCTGAGATGGTCCGGGCGGGGATTATCCTGGGCAGGGGGAATTTTGGCGATGCGCTCCAAACCCATCGTCTAAGGGAAAGGGAAGGTGGTTTCGAATTTGTTCTGGTCTGGGCATCGGAAACAGCTATAAATCAGGATATTGTCATTACCCAGAAGGACGTGGCAGAACTCCAAATGGCCAAATCCGCCGTTCATGCGGGGGCAACACTCTTGATGGAGCATTTCGAAGGTGAAGCGGTAGAGCGAATCCTGCTGGCAGGCGCGGGCGGAAACTTTATTGACCCTAAGGATGCGTGCACCATTGACCTTTTCCCCGGGTGCCTGACGGCGAAAGTACTCGGCGTCGGAAATGCAGCCGGATATGGTTCCTGCCTGGCCCTGCTGGATCAGAACAAAAGAAAAGAGGCCGATCGGATTGCTGCAAAACTGGAATATCGTGAACTCGCCGCCACAACCCGTTTTCAGGAGCTGTTCGTGTCAAGCATGTTCTTCACATCCGCCTTGGATTTTGAAGATGAATTTTGAAACATTGAAGTGGACCCCATGCCAAACGGTACATCACCGAGCTGTTTATACATTGTTTAGCAGTCAAAAGCAGACCCTTATTTTTGCACGGGATAACAGAGATAAAGTTCTAATCCATAACAGAATCATTTGTATTTTTTTAAATCATATTTTTCAGCTAATGTAGTTCTTTCATCGGTAGGAAGAGATGTTATATACCTTTTCCATCCGGGACACCAACCAATGTGCCATTTCCATAACCGGCCTAAAATTGATTTTGAATTGTTGTCATATTTTGCCCTGAAATTACAATCCTCACAGTTGTGCTTAGCCATTAGGAGTCCTCCTTCATGCGCTCACGTCTATGATGTCATCTTTAAAAATGGTTAAACTTACCTTGATCTTAGGGCCTCGGCAAGAAAATAATTACACATTCTGGCTTGTCCTTTGGCCCGTCTACTGCGTTAAATCCACCCGCACATATCCTGTAATATGCACCGTCGGATGTGCCTTGTCTAGTCTTATATGAGATATATAATCGAGAACAATTGCCCAAGTCCGTAACTTCAAAAAACGATACAAGCGTTATCGCGAAATCACCATATCGGTTTGCTGAACAGTTTTACATTTTTCATCAGATAATGAAAATCCAACTTTCAAATCTACAAATAATATGTTACATTTAGGGCGTATTTTGCCAAAAACACCATACAGATATGAAATTGTGAATAAACAATGAACGGGCTAACAAGGGGCTACCTTAAGACCAATAAAAATAATAGGGGTTAAAAATGGCACGGATAGCTGAAATAAAAAAGGAAATTGAAGAATTACCTGAACTGGAATATGTTAATTTGAGGCATTGGTTTGCTGAAAAAGACTGGGAAATATGGAATAAACAAATTAAAGAGGACTCAAATTCAGGGAAATTAGATTTCTTGGCCAAGGAAGCTCTGCAGGAAAAGAATATTAACAAATTAAAGGCCTTGTAAATGCATAGAACGAGTTCTCGATTTTGGAAATGCTTTGATAAACTTCCATCTTCTATCCAGGAAACAGCTAATGAGAACTTTGAACTTTTGAAAGACAATCCTTATTATCCTTCACTTCATTTCAAAAAGATTGGTTCCTTTTGGTCAGTTCGAATCGGCCTGAACTACAGAGCCCTTGCTATAGAAGATGGAGAAGATTTTATTTGGGTATGGATTGGAAATCATGATGAATACGAAAAAATGTTAAAATGACACTGCACCTTTTCTCGAACCCACAACCTCAGCAACGACACAACCGTTATCGTTAAATCACCACATGGGTTTGTTGAACAGTTCTACTTCCTTCCCCGTGGGAGGCTGTTCCATCTTAGCCGGTAATGAAACGGGCGTCAGCAAATCCCCCCAATCCGTTCTTTTGCCCATGGTCTCCAGGGTCTGCTCCGGCAAAATGTCCTTGCCCACACGGGACTCCCAGCCGCCGCCCAGCGACTTGTACACCGCGATTAAATAACGAATGATATTGCCACGGCTCGATGCCAGGGTGTCCTGTTGAGCCACCAGGAGTTGTTGGGTATTCAGAACACGGGTATAATCGGTGAGACCCTCCTTGTATTGCAGCAATGCGATTTGTGTCGCCCTATCGGCTGACTGGGCAGCGTCAACAAGAAACTTCTCCTGCTGCTGGGTTTGAATAAATCCCACCAGCCCGTTTTCAACTTCCCTGGCGGCTTCGAGCACCTTGTTCTGATACGTGACCAAAAGCTGCTCAAAGCGGGCGTCTTGAACGCGAACATTGTTCTTGATTCGACCATAGTTGAATATGTCCCAGCGGAAGGAAAAGGGTGTGAAAAACCCTACCAGGCTGTCGCCACTGAAAATCCCGTTACTATTGCCCACGGCAAACCCAATGGACCCGCCTACGGCAAAATGAGGGTAAAGGTCGGCTTCGGCAACCCCGATGAGCGCCCCCTGGGCGGCTGCCTGGAATTCCGCAAGCCGAATATCCGGCCTACGGCGCAACAGATCCGCAGGGATGCCAACGGCGACTTCCGATGGGACTCCCGGAATGGGTCCCGGGCCTTTAATGAATGCCGAAAGATCGCCGGGTGGAATGCCCATCAGGACACACAGGCCGTTTTTGGCCTGTCTGACGCTAATTTCCATCACCGGAATGGTGGACTGGGTGTTGCGCAATAAGGATCGCGCCTGCTGAACGTCCAGTTCCGAGGTTTCACCCCCTTTGAAACGAACCTCGGCGATTTTCAGCCCCCTTTTCTGTATCTCCACATTGCTTCTTGCATATTCAAGCCGCTGTTCCAGGGTTCGGATCACCACATAGGCGTTGGAGACCTCCGCCGTCAGGAGCACTAACAATGTGTCGTAGCCGGCAATGGAAGCCGCCAGACCCGCATCGGCCGCCTCAACGCCTCGACGGAATTTACCCCAGAAATCCAGTTCCCATGCCGCGTTGAAGCCGGCATGGTAATAATTTGCAGTGCCATCCGTCTGACTCAGTACATCATTGGGTAATTCGGAGAACGGCGGGGCATTCAAGCTTGCCTTCTGGAAGGCATAACCCCCGTCCAAGCTTTGGGCCTGGGGGTATTGCAGCCCGATTGCGATCCCTAGGAATGCACGCGCTTCCAGGATGCGCAGCCCGGCAACCTGAAGCGACAGGTTCTGCTTACAGGCGGTGGTAATGAGGTTGTCCAACACCGGATCATCCAAAATATGCCACCACGTTCTGTAATCCGCCGGTTCCGCTTTTATCTGTGGGTCATCCACCTCAATCCATTTTTTTTCAACGGGCGCGGAAGGTTTTTTAAAATCCGGTCCCAATGTCGCGCAGGATGTCAGCAACAATGCCAGAAACAGCAGAGAAATCCAGACTGAACAACAAAATCGCATCCGTTTTCGTTTTTGTGAACCCCTTTTAACGGTTAACAGTTCTATCTCAAGCATGGGGTATGAATCTCCTTTTCTAGGCTGCGTCCTGTTTGGACATTTTGCCGGGTCCCTTGACCCTGAACAACAGTGCGTACAGTACCGGCACAACACCCAGGGTGAGTACCGATCCGAATATGAGGCCGGAACCCAGAATGATGGCCATGGCATAGAACAGCGGATCCTTTGATAAAATAAGCGGCATGACGCCCAGCACCGTCGTGACAGTGGTCATCAAAATGGGACGGAACCGGGATACGGCCGCCGCCATAACGGCGCTGTAAGGCTCCGCACCCTGGCGCCTTTCAGAATCAATCTTGTCCAACAGAACAATGCCATTGTTAATGATGACACCTGCCAGGCTTAAGAGTCCCAGCATGGCGAAAAAGTCAAAGGGGGCCCGCATGGCTGCCAGCCCGAAAAAGGCCCCCGTGAAAGCCAGCGGGATGGTCATAAAGATGATGATCGGTTTCCGAAAGGAGTTGAACTGCCAGATCAACAGTATAAGAATGCCAAAGACACAGAAAGGGAGCCAACGCATGAGTTTCTCCATGGTCTCGGCCTGGGATTCCATTTCCCCGCCAACTTCCCATCGATATCCGGGCTTAAGCTGCAATTCCGCAATAAGGGGTTCGATCTCTTTGAGCAGTTGGGGTGCTTTCAGGAATTCATGCTTGGCTTCCACTGTCACGCATCTTTCCTGGTTTCTCCTGGAAATACGGCTGTAATCCCATTCCAGTTTCAGGTCGGCAATCTGGGTTAAGGGCACACTGACGCCTTTTCTGGAGTAAACGGTGACGTTCAGAAAGTCGCTTAGGGCACTTCTTTCCCGCTCCATGGATCGAAATATCACGGGGATGGCCAGATCGCCCTCACGGTATTCCGTCACTTCGGCACCGTCCATGTAGGCGTTTAGTGAGGTGGCCACCTCTTCGGAGGTAATACCCGCCCTGCGGGCCCGAATCTGATCCACCCCCACCGTTGCTTTGGGAACCATATTCTCCCAGGTGTTTCTGACGTCAAGGGTGCCAGGTATGGCTTTCAGACCTGACGCCAGCAGGTTCCCTTTTTCGAAAAGGTAATCGGAATCGAGTCCGTAAAGACGAATCTCCACAAAACCGGGCTCTTCCGCGCCCATCCACATCTGCTTGACCCGCCCTGAAACGCCGGGAAAATCATCCGCCAGGTGATGACGGACCCGTTCGATCAATTCCGGAACCTCCTTGGCACCTTCAGTGTTGACGATCACAAACCCCAGATGGGGATCCGGATCAAACGGTGCCAGCACCAGGAAAAAGCGGGGGCCTCCGGTGCCAACATAGGCGATGGTGCTGGTGATTTCAGGGTTTTTCTCCTTGTCGGAAAGCCATTTCGTGAGGCGGTTGACCGCTTTTTCCGTGGTCTCAATTCTGGTTCCTGCCGGCAAATCCAGATACACCAGGAATTGATTCCGCTCGCTGGGACCAAAAAACTCCTTGACCAGGTTGGTACTGACCCACCCTCCCAAAAAGAGTGTGCCCACTGCCAGAGCGAGCACAAAAACCCGAAAACGCAGTACCTGTTTCAAGATGCCCTTGTAAACCCGGTAAAACCGCCCGGAATAGGGATCCTCCTTTTTGCTCTCGGTGCTGTTTTCCCCTTGAGCCTCCCTGGGTTCTGATTTTTTCTTCTTCGGTTTGACTTTCATAAACCATAAGCACATGGCAGGGGTCATGTACATGGAAAGAAACCAGGAGGAAATCAGCAGCAGGATCACCACCATGGGGAGAGAGAACGCATAATCGCCGGTCTGCCCGTCGATCATCAACATGGGAACAAAGGCCAGAATGGTGGTCAGTGAGGAGGTGAGGAGCGGAACGGCAAGGGTTGTTCCCGCTTCAATACAGGCCTGTCTTTTTTCCATACCATTTTCAAGGCGAGTGCGGATGTCCTCGGCCACCACAATGCCGTTGTCCACCAGCATGCCCAGTGCGATGATGGAAGAAGCGATGGAGACCCGCTCCAGTTCAATATTGAAAAACCGCATGGTGACCATGCCCAACAGCATGGTCATGGGAACAAACGAGCCTACGATCAAACCCGTACGCATTCCCAGAAACAGCATGACCACCACCAGAACAATGACCAGGGTCTGATAGACATTGCTGAGCCCCCCGTTGACGGATGCTTCAACCAGATCGGGCTGAAAGGTGGCATATTCGAGCACATATCCGATGGGGAGATCCGCTGTGAGCTCGTTGAGCTTTTGGGTCAATAGGTCCCCGAAGGCTACGGAATTGGTGCCCGGAATAATAGATACACTGATGACGATAGCTTTATGGCCGTTGAAATAGGCCATGTCCTTGGCCGGATCGATGTAGGCCCGTTCCACCTCCAGCAGATCTTTGAGCGCCACGGTCTGCTCTGTTCCGGGAATAGCGATGTGAACCCTTTCAATATCCTCCACGGAACGGAAGTTTCCGGAGGGTTCCACGATGATGTCCTGTCCGGCCGCATCGATTCGGCCGCCGGGCAATACCACATTCTGATGAAGCAATGTATCTCTAATCTCTACCAGGCTGATGCCGAACTGGGAAAGTTTTGAAGCGGAGAACTTTAAAAAGACCTGCTCATCCTGAACGCCGTACAGTTCTACTTTTCGGACCCCTTTGAGCTCGTACAACCGGTCACGGATATCGCGCGCCACCAACCGCATTTCGGCCAGGGAAAACCCGTCGGACCAGAGCGCCATGGTGGCCACCGCCGTAAGGCCGAATTCATCATTGACAAAAGGACCGATGGTGCCGGACGGCAGCTCCGGCTGAATATCGATCATCTTATTGCGAACCTTCTGCCATATGGTATCCAGGTCATTATATTCATCCCGGGTTTCGGCGTGGATAATGGAGGTGCCGGATTTGGAATCGGACCAGATGTCGTCGATTTCCGGAAGGGTGCGGATCTGTGCTTCCAGCTTTCGGGTAATGAGCTCTTCCACATCAGCCGGTTTCATGCCGGGATAAAACGCCACCACCACCACCTCGCGGATGGTAATGGGGGGATCTTCCTGGCGGGGGAAATGAAAAAACTGGCTGAGGCCTATGAGAAGCACGGCGGCTATGAAGACAATGGTCAGCCGCGTATTATCCAACGCAAAACGAGTGATAAAGGACATAATGGAAGACCCCCTAATTCCCTTTCATCAGTTTGACCTTTTGGCCGTCTTCCAGAAATGCCACACCTGCCACGGCGATAATGTCACCCGCTTTGACCCCTTCGGTAACACCCACCGAATTACCCCTTACGCCACCGCCTATGACGGGCGTTTTCTTGACTGTGGAGGTTTCTTTATCAAATATGAAAATATAAAAACCGGATTTGTCGCCACCCTTTGCAACAGCGGAAATGGGGACAAGATAACCCATTTCTTGATCCTTTGTGGAGAGCATGAACGTGACTTCAGCCGTCATCCCGGGACGTATTTCGCCGCCGGCATCCACAACCACCACCTTGACGGGAAAAGCATTGGCCGTTCCGGCAACGGAACTGATTTCGGATACAACACCTTTGTAAATACGGTCGGGTACGGTGGGAAATCGAATCTCGGCAGGGAGTTCCAAATGAATATTGCCAATGGTCGTTTCAGGAATTTGAACGGCAACTTCCATTGCTTTCTCTGAAAAGAGGATGAACAGGCGTTCACCTCTTGTCACCTCCTGGAAGGGATCCACATATTTTTCGCCGATCATGCCGTTAAAAGGCGCAGACAGTTTTGTTTTTTCTAGATCCCGTTTTGCCAACTTGACCTGGGAACGGGTATATTTGACGTTCTTGAGGGCGCTGTCATAGGCTGCTTTCGACTTGTCAATGGAGGACTGGCTGACTGCGCCCGCGTCCATCTTGGCGATCCTCTGAAAACGGTCCAGGTCGTTTTTTTTGTCGGCAAGCTGAACCTTGGCCCGTTCCACCGCTGCTTCGGCGGCCTGAAGGTCCAACAAAAACGTGCGTTCATTTAAGACGGCTATGGTTTGCCCTTTTTTCACCCGGTCGCCCACCTTGACGCGCACTTCCTTCACATTTCCGGGCACCTCAAAAGCGAGGATGGAGCTGTCCACCGCTTCCACCACCCCTGAGAACTTCCGGAGCGGGCCTGATGACTTTTCGGCAACCGTGATGGTTTTGATGGCGCGGATCCGCTCAGTGGGTTTCGGTGCTTCCTGGCTACAGGCAGACAGTAAAAAAAGGGACGAAATCCCAAGGAACAACCCGAAACAGATTTTTTTAAATCCCAAATACATGGCGAAAATCCCCTTTATTTTAACCCAACGTCTTTTAAAGCCTCTTTGCAGCGTTTGGTCAATTGTTTGCTTTTTTTCTCGAGGCAGTTAAGCAGACGTCCTTCACCGGGTGCAACGGCGCTACAATACTTGTTTAAATCCTCATCGCACTCGTTGGCGACGTAGCTGAGGGCTGCGACCGCCCTTTCAAGCTGAGTTGCGGCGTCATAGAGTGCATACTCACATTTCGGTGACAGCTTGTCGCCGTATGCATAAAGGCAGGCCAAAACACGGCCCTCTCCGGGCGTCACATCCTTACAATACTTCTCAAGTTCCACCTTGCAACCATTGGCTACTGTTTGAACCAGGTTTTCACCCGCAATTGCATTGGTCAAAAACAGCGACATCATACCCAACGTAATCAAGACGATCAGTGTTCGTTTCATTTTGCTCTCCTTTTTTTTTGTTTTGGTTTTGATTAAACATATAACCGACAATGCTTTTGACAGTCCTGAAGCACGTATTCCCCGAAACTTAAACTGACACAGCTCGCGGGGA
>CAYSFQ010000004.1:27540-46220 GCA_964430575.1 uncultured Desulfobacteraceae bacterium | reverse complement strand
TGAAACAGGTTGAATCTGCCGACCAGGGAGTCCCCTGAGCGACTGAAGAGATCAAAAAAGAGGTAGAGTCCCGCCATGAGGCCCACAGCCACGATCACGGTGAAAGCCCTTTCCATGCTTAATGCAATACCGCCGGCTTTGATGGTGCCCGAAAAGGCGGACATGACCGATTTGGGGGAAGGGCCGAAAACGAGTGTAATGATGCCTTCAAACACACTGATCATGGCAATGCTTGCCACCACCACCTGCATGGGTTGGGCGATGGTTCGATAGATCATTCTCTCCACCAGCACGCCGATGAAGCCCACCGTCAGGGCCGCAACCACAAGTCCTGGAAAAAATCCGCCCCCTGCCTTTTCGAAGATGCAGTAAACGGCATAGGCCCCCATCATGTAAAATTGGCCATGGGCAAAATTGAAAATGCCCATGATGCTGAAAACGAGCACCAGACCCGATGCCATCAACACGTAAATGGACGAGAGAACGAGTGCGTCCAGCCATATTCCTACGGGCATGTATCTTCCTCGGGTGGTTAATTCTCAAACATCTTCTTGATTTCCCGCTTCAGGATCTTGCCGACCCCTGTCTTGGGAAGTTCGTCAAGGAATAAAATCTTCTTGGGCGTGACGAAGTGGTGAAGATGCTTTGCCATGTAGCCCATCAGATCGGATTCTGAGACGGTTTTCCCGGCTTTTAAGACCACTGCGGCCGCCACCTCTTCACCGTATTTGGCATCCGGTATGCCCACCACGGCCGCTTCCAGGATTGCCGGGTGTTTCAGGAGCAGATTCTCCGAAACCCCCGGGTCTATGTTTTCCCCGCCTTTGATGATGAGATCCTTCTTGCGACCCACGATGAACAGTTCGCCGTCCTGGTCCAGCCGTCCCAGATCGCCGGTGTAAAGCCAACCGTCCCTGAGGGCTTCGGCCGTTGCTTCGGGCCTGTTCCAGTAACGCTTCATGACACCGGGTCCCCGGCAGATAATCATATCCCGGCCCATTTGAATTAAACGGTCCATAATTCGGGCAGTGTCTTGGACGGTGCAATGCTTCTCGGGCTCTTTCAGGGCGTAGCCGGTGGCTGCGGACTCAGGAAAGCAGATCATGTGAGCGCCTTCCCGGGCCGCTGTTCCGACCCACTGCGCAATTCGATCCAGGTTCCCTTTAATATCTCCCAGGACAGAATGCATGCAGACAATGGCGATTCTGAGATCAATCATTCGTTTCGGTTTTCCGGTCTCAGAGAGCGAACCGCCTTACCGGTCCGCCACATCTCAGATTCCCTGATTTCCATGAGTTCCTGATCCAGTCGATCCCGATAATCGTCCCGGCTGTTGGCGTCCAGGACAATCTGCGCCTCCCTTCCGGATTTAACACTGTCATAAAGTTCGTCAAATACGGGGACCACAGCTTTCTTAAATTTTCCACTCCAGTCCAGTGCACCCCGCTGGGCTGTGGTGCTGCAATTTCCAAACATCCAGTCCATGCCGTTTTCCGCCACCAGTCTTATGAGGCTCTGGGTCAGCTCTTCGACGGTTTCATTAAAGGCCTCGCTGGGGCTGTGGCCATTCTTGCGCAGAAGGTCATACTGGGCTTCCATAACGCCGGCAAGGCACCCCATCAACACCCCCCGTTCACCGGTTAAATCACTGTATACCTCTTTTTCAAAAGTGGTGGGGAACAGATACCCCGAACCGATGGCCACACCCAGGGCCAGGGTCCGCTCACGGGCATGACCCGTGTAGTCCTGAAAGACAGCATAACTGGAGTTGATGCCGCTGCCGGCCAGGAAATTCCTGCGAACGGTTTTTCCGGATCCCTTGGGAGCCACCAGTATCACATCCACATCATCGGGTGGCACAATTCCCGTCTGCTCCTTGTAGGTGATGGCAAAACCGTGAGAAAAATAAAGTGCATCCCCTGAATTCAGGCAGGTTTTAATCATGGGCCATGTGGCCACTTGACCGGCATCGGAGACCAGATATTGAATCACCGTCGCGCGCTTTGCCGCTTCTTCCAGAGGGAACAGGGTTTCTCCCGGTACAAAGCCATCCTTCACAGCACGATCCCAGGATGGACTCCCCTCACGCTGCCCCACAATCACTTTGAACCCGTTGTCTTGCATATTGAGGGCCTGCCCCGGCCCCTGAACTCCGTACCCTAACACAGCAATAATTTCATTTTCCAGAACCTTTTGTGCTTTTTCAAGGGTGAACTCCTCTGAGGTGATCACCTCTTCAACCGTGCCGCCAAAATCAATCTTCGCCATTTTTTCTGCTCCTTATTTCCTTTTTTCACGAGGCAGTGCAATCGTCCCCGTCCTCGCAATCTCTTTAATGCCAATGGGCTTGAGCAAACCCAGGATCGCTTCAATCTTGTCCAGATCCCCGGTGACCTCCAGGGTATAGAATTCCGACCCCACGTCCACCACTTTCCCCCTGAAAATATCCGTGATTCGTAATATTTCAGCCCGATGTTCGGGTTTGGCCCTGACCTTGATGAGCGCCAGGTCCCGTTGAACGAAAGGTGTATCCGTAAAGTCCACCACTTTAATGACATTGATCAGTTTGTTTAATTGTTTTTGGATCTGTTCAATGACACCCATATCTCCGCATGTAACCAATGTAATTCTTGACACATCGGCCTCAGCGGTTTCAGCCACGCAAAGGCTTTCGATATTGAACCCCCTGCCGCTGAAAAGCCCTGCAATCCGACTCAAAACGCCGGGCTGGTTTTCCACCATCAGAGACAAAATATGTTTTTCAGCATTTTTTTGATTCATACATTCTCCTCGGATGCCAACGGCTAACCGCGTTTTATACCAACAACATTTCCGTAATAGGCGCCCCCGCCGGAACCATTGGGTAAACATTTTCCTCTTTTTCCACCTTAAATTCCATAATCACAGTCCGGGGTGTGGAAAGCCCTTCACGGAGGACCGGTTCAACCTCTTCAGGCCGGGTGGCACGCAATCCCACGGCGCCGTAGGCCTCTGCCAGCTTCAGGAAATCAGGGGCATGCTCCATGCAGGTTCCGGCGTAGCACCTGTCGTAAAAGAGTTCCTGCCACTGTCTTACCATCCCCAGATACTGATTGTTGAGGATTACGACCTTGATGGGCAATCCATACTGAACGGCTGTGGCCAGCTCTTGAATATTCATTTGAATGCTACCGTCGCCCGCAATGTCCACAACCAGCTTGTCCGGGCAGGCCATTTGAGCGCCAATGGCAGCAGGTAACCCGAACCCCATACAACCCAAGCCCCCCGAAGTGATAAAACAGTTGGGCCGGTCAAAATGGTAATACTGGGCCGCCCACATCTGGTTCTGCCCCACTTCCGTGGTGATAATGGCTTCACCTTTTGTGAGCCGGTGGAGTGTCTCAACCACATATTGGGGCTTGATCACATCCGTCTGCCGATAATCCAGCTTCTTGGTGCTCTTCCATTCCTCGATTTGATCAAACCAGGCGCCCCGCGAGCCATTAAAAATACCTTCCACCTGAGCGCTTATCAGTTCGTTCAGTATTTTCAGTGTCTCACTGCAATCACCGACCACGGGAATGGCCACGGGAATGTTCTTTCGAATGGAAGTGGGATCGATATCAATATGCACGATTTTGGCTTTTGGCGCAAATGCGTCTATTTTGCCGGTCACACGGTCATCAAAACGGACCCCGATGGCAATCATCAGATCGCAGTTTCCAGAAGCCATATTGGCACGATAGGTGCCGTGCATCCCGATCATGCCCAGCCATTTGGGCGTATCCGTGGGAAACGCCCCCAGACCCATGAGGGTCGTGGTCACCGGGGATTCGATGGCTTCGGCAAACTTCTTCAATTCACCAGCCGCCTTTGAAAGAATCACTCCCCCGCCCGCCAGGATCAAAGGCTGTTTGGCCTTTTTGATCAACTCCACCACTTTGCCCAGCTGCCGTACATTGGGTTTGTAATTGGGCTGGTAAGATTTCAGTTTGACTGATTTGGCCGGTTCCAAATCTGTTTTTAAGGCCATCATGTCCTTCGGCAAATCCACCAGCACCGGCCCCGGCCGACCGCTTCTGGCGATATGGAAAGCCTCCCGAATAGTTCTGGCCAGATCCTCAATCTTTGTAATCAGATAGTTGTGCTTGGTGCAGGGCCGGGTAATCCCCACAATATCCACCTCTTGAAACGCATCGTTTCCAATCAGCCCGGTGGGCACCTGCCCCGTGAAGAGGACAAGGGGAATTGAATCCGCATGGGCTGTGGCAATGCCACTGACCGTATTGGTGGCACCCGGCCCGGACGTCACCAGACAAACGCCGACCTTGCCCGAAGCCCTGGCATATCCATCCGCCGCATGGACAGCTCCCTGCTCATGACGAACCAGGATATGCTTGAAATCCGTTTTCACCAGGGCATCGTAAATATCGATAACAGCCGCCCCGGGATAGCCGAAAATGGTATCCACGCCCTCATCTTTCAGGGCTTTAAGAAATATTTCAGTTCCTGTGAGTTTAATGGTAACACCCCCTTTTTTAGTTGTCAGCTGTCAGAAAAAATCATTTTGAATTCCGGGCCTGCTGTTTTATGTATGGCACCAGACCGCCGCATTCCAACATTGCCCGCATGAATGGCGGCAGGGGCATGGCCTTGATACCCTTACCGTTGGTTTCGTTTCGAATTTCCCCTGAAGCGAGATCGACAGTGACCCGGTCGCCTTCCTCAATGAAATCCTGTTCCATGGACGCTTCCAGGATGGGGAGACCGATGTTAAACGCGTTTCGATAAAAAATCCTGGCAAAATTTCTGGCGATGACGCAGCCGATACCCGCCGCCTTGATGGCGATGGGCGCATGTTCTCTGGAAGACCCGCAACCGAAATTTTCGCCGGCGACAATGATTCCCCCCGATTTCGCCTTCACTGCAAAATCGGGCCTCAGGTCCGCAAAACAGTTTTTTGCCAATTCATCTTTGTCCGATACATTCAAGAATCTGGCGGGGATAATCAAATCCGTATCGATATGGTCCCCGAATTTCCAGACGCTGCCTTTCAGTTTCATGTTTTGTATTATCCTCCAAACCATTTCGGAAATTATCAATCAAAGTTCTTTTGGTCAAAGTTCTTCCGGACCACCGATCCGGCCCAGGACCGCAGAGGCGGCTGCGACCACCGGACCCGCCAGATAAACCTCACTCTCGCTGTGGCCCATACGACCGATAAAATTCCGGTTGGTGGTGGACAGGGCCTTTTCCCCTTTGGCCAGGATTCCCAGATGCCCCCCCAGGCATGGGCCGCAACTGGGGGGACCGATGACCGCACCGGCATCCAGCAATATTTCAAAAATCCCTTCCTTCATGGCCGCCTTATAGATGACGGGAGAGCCCGGGATGACGATCAGCCGGGTTTTTTTCGCGGCTTTGCGCCCTTTTAAAATACCGGCCGCTGCCCTTAAGTCTTCCATTCGACCATTGGTGCAGGAGCCGATAAAGACCTGGTTCAGGGGTACCGGGTCCACTGAAGATACGGGCAACACATTGTCCGGAGAGTGGGGGCAGGCCACCTGGGGGGCAATGCCGCTGACGTCAATTTCAACCACTTCATCATATTGAGCGTCCAGATCGCTTTTCCAGTAAACCCCTTCCCGGTCTGTCCTTCCTTTAAGATAGGTTCGCAACTGATCATCGGGCTCAAAAATTCCGTTCTTGGCCCCTGCCTCCACAGCCATATTGGCCATGGTAAACCGATCATCCATATGCAAACCCGTTACAGCATTTCCCGTAAACTCCAGGGTCTTGTAACGGGCGCCCTGAACCCCCAGCCGGCCGATGGTAAACAGAATCAAATCCTTTCCGCCAACCCATGGCCCGAGGATCCCATCGTATACCAGTTTGATGGCCTCGGGGACCTTGAGCCAGGTTTGGCCGGTGGCCATAATGGCCCCCAGGTCGGTGCTGCCAACCCCTGCTGAGAAAGCGCCCATGGCCCCATAGGTGCAGGTATGGCTATCCGCCCCAATGACGAGATCCCCCGGGACCACAAGGCCTTTTTCCGGCAGGATCACATGCTCGATTCCCGCCTCGCCCACTTTGAAATAGTTTTTGATGTCGTATTGATAGGCGAATTCCTCCATGATTTTAGCCTGCTGGGCGGAAGGGATATCCTTGTTGGGAACAAAGTGGTCCGGCACAAGGGCGACTTTTTCCCGATCAAAAACCTGTGATGCCCCCAGTTGATGGAATACCTCAATGGCCAGGGGGGCAGTAATATCGTTGGCCAGCGCCAGATCCACCTGAACCTGGACGAGCTCTCCCGGGCAAACTGATGACTTCCCCGCATGTGCCGCGAGAATTTTTTCCGTTATGGTCATGCTCATTTGATCATTACCTCCTGAATTTAGCTAACAGCTTCGTTGGGAGACAACCTGGGATTCTGCCTCAGATGTTCCAAACGGTTCAACCCGTTGACAAAGGCTTTTGCGCTGGCGGTGATAATATCTGAATCGGTGCCCTTGCCCAACGCCACAAATCCATTCTCCTGAAGACGCGCCGTCACTTCTCCCTGAGCATCCATTCCTCCGGTAATGGCATTTACGGAAAACCGCATCAGTCTGGCGTTACTGTCTATCATCTTGACGATGGTGTTAAAGGTTGCATCGATGGGGCCCACGCCAAAACCGGCGCTCTGGGCCTCTTCATCTCTAATTTTCAATCTCACAGTGGCCGTGGGAACCGCTACGGTACCACTAACCACATTCAGGTAGAGGAGCTCATAAATATCGGGAACTCTCAGGATTTCTTCAGCCACCAACGCTTCGATATCCTCCTCCAGGATCTCTTTTCGTTTATCCGCCAGCTGTTTGAATTTTACGAAAAGGGCGTTTAATTCTTCCCGGGATAATTCATATCCCATCTGACGCAGCTTGTCCTGAAAAGCGTGACGCCCTGAGTGTTTTCCGATGACCATACGGTTGCCGGAAAGGCCCACCGTATCCGGACTCATGATTTCATAGGTCATGGGGTTTTTGAGCACGCCATCTTGATGGATGCCCGCTTCATGGGCAAATGCATTGGCACCCACAATGGCTTTGTTGGGTTGTACCACAATGCCGGTAATCATGGAGATCAGACGGCTGGTAGGATGAATCTCCTCTGTTTTAATCCCGGTGGTCAAGGCCATTTGATCCCGGCGGGTAAAGAGGGTCATCACAATTTCTTCCAGAGAGGTATTCCCGGCCCGTTCACCGATGCCGTTAATGGTCACTTCCGCCTGACGAGCGCCGGCTCTTACGCCCGCCAGTGTATTGGCCGTGGCCAGCCCCAGATCATTGTGGCAATGTACGCTCATGACGGCCTGATGGATATTGGGGGTGTGCGCCCTAACATAAGCCACCAGTTCACAGAATTCTTCAGGCACGGCATATCCCACCGTATCGGGCAGGTTCACTGTGGTGGCGCCGGCCCCAATGACCGCCTCGAACACGCGGCATAGAAAATCCCGATCCGAGCGGGTGCCGTCTTCCGTTGAAAATTCAACACTGTCACAAAGGCTTCTGGCATATTTGACACTTTCGACCGCTTCACGAATGACCGCCTCACGATCCATTTTGAGCTTGTATTTCATATGGATATCGGATGTGGCGATAAATGTGTGAATCCTGGGGTGGGCCGCGTCCCGGATGGCTCCCCATGCCTGATCGATATCGTTTTTGGCCGTCCTGGCAAGGCCTGCGATCTCAACATTCCTGACTTTATTGGCGATCATCTGAACCGATTCAAAATCGCCGGGGGATGAAGCGGGAAAACCCGCCTCCATCACATCAACACCCAGTTTTTCCAACTGTTTGGCAATCCTGAGCTTTTCGGCACTGTTCATGCTGGCGCCGGGGGATTGTTCTCCATCCCTCAACGTGGTATCGAAAAAAATAATGCGGTCTTCCATTGACTGTTCTCCTTATGGCAAAATGCAGGTAAAAAATCTCAATTCGGGGGACCGTTTCGGGGTTTATTCCGCCATAAGGACCCTCCGCAGATTCACGTTGAATGCTGAATCTGCGGTGGAGGTCCCCCTGTTTATCTGATTGGTTTGCATGAATTTGCCTTTATTCTTGTTTTTGACCCGATTCTTTCAGCAATTTGTACTGTACACTGTCCACCAGGGCCTGCCAGCTGGCCTCGATAATATTTTCCGATACACCGATGGTTGACCAAATCTCCCGGGCATCCCTTGATTCAATCTGGACCCGTACTTTGGCTGCGGTGGCATCGCCTCCATCTATGACGCGCACCTTAAAATCCACCAGGGCCATTTCACTGATCTGGGGAAAAAATTTGGTGAGCGCTTTTCTGAGGGCATTGTCAAGGGCGTTCACAGGCCCTTCACCTTCGGCCGCGGTAATCTCGTATTCATCCCCCACCGCAATTTTAATGGTCGCCTGCGTTGAGCCGGACCGGTCGCGATTCTTTTCAGTGGTCACCCGCAGGGATTCCAGAAAAAAAGGTTCTTCAAACTGGCCTGTCACCTTTTTGATCAGCAGTTCCAGGGACCCTTCAGCCGCATCAAACTGGTAGCCCTCGTCTTCCAGCCGTTTGATTTCCCGGACAATCTTTTCACTCCCATAGCCGTTGCCACCCAGCTTGATGCCCATTTCACGGGACTTGAAATCGATGTTGCTCCTGCCTGACAGATCCGACACCAGAACACGGCGACGGTTGCCCACCTGTTCAGGAACCATATGTTCATAGGCTTCCGGAAGCTTCAAGACGGCACTCACATGCACCCCACCCTTGTGGGCAAATGCGCTTTTTCCCACAAATGGCCGCTGATTCTGAGGGGGAACATTGGCAATTTCACTCACAAACCGCGAGAGTTCCGTCAATTGCCCCACGCTCTTTTCAGAAACGCATCGGGCACCCAATTTAAAATGAAGATTCCCCACAACGCTTATGAGATCCACGTTTCCACAGCGTTCTCCATAGCCGTTGATGGTGCCCTGCACCATACTTGCCCCCCCCTGAACCGCCACCAGGGAATTTGCCAGCGCCAGACCGCAGTCATTATGTGTGTGGATTCCCAGCTTCGTCTGAAGCCGGGGTTTGACCTGTTTCATGATGGCGCCCACCTCATGGGGCATGCTGCCGCCATTGGTATCGCACAGCACAATAAAATCAGCACCCCCCACTTCAGCGGCTTGAATCGCTTTAAGGGCATATTCGGGATTGTTCTTGTATCCGTCAAAAAAATGTTCCGCATCGAAAACAACCTGACGGTCCTGCTTTTTCAGGTACGCGACCGTGTCTTCGATCATGAATAGGTTTTTATCCAGGGAAACACCCAGAATCCGGGTGGGGTGAAGGTCCCAGGCTTTTCCGAAAATGGTGACGGTGTCCGTTTCCGTTTTTAGAAGGGCACGGATATTATGATCTTCCTCTGGACGTAACCGGGCGTGACGGGTGCTGCTGAAGGCTACCAGACGGGCATTCTTGAAATCAATCTGTTTTGCCATTTCGAAAAAGCGCTCGTCTTTCGGATTGCTTCCGGGCCATCCCCCTTCAATATAATCTATCCCGAAATCATCGAGTTTTCTGGCAATTCTAACTTTATCTTCTGCGGAAAGGGTCACTGCTTCGCCTTGGGTGCCATCGCGAAGGGTGGTGTCGTAGATGAAGACTTCTCTTGCCATCGTCTTTCTCCAGTTATAATTCAAAATCCAAAAACGGCGTTCTCATTTTCACCCCAAAAAAAAACCGTTATCAGGAAGACCTGATAACGGTTTGAGGAAAATCTGTTCGGGTTGCTACGTCATTATCAGGTCATGGCTTTTGATTGTCCCAACCAAAAGGAGAAGAAGCAACAAGGATATAAGGATCCCTGCTGCGTTGATAATGACGATAGTGTTGTTGGGTATTGAGATCATTTTGGGTACAGGTTTCAAAATTTCAGATAATTTATTTGCACTGATCGTTTCTTCTAAGTGAACAGCGTTCGTTTGTCAAGTGTTTTCTGTATTTCCTTTTGAGACCCACGAAGAACTCTTTTGACAAAACCCTTTGGATTTTATAGGGGATAGGGTGTCATGAACATTTTACTCATATACCCCCCGTTTCTTGAAGCGAGGCTCCATGAAGATGAAATCAATGCCCCGCCATTGGGCCTATATTATGTGGGGGCCCTGCTGAAGGAAAAAGGGTACCATGTGGAAATCCTGAACTGGGCTCACATGGGCAACGCTTCAGAGGCCATGGCCCGGACGCTCAGGGAAAAAAGACCGGATGTCATCGGTTTTTCAGTCCTTCAAGCCAACCGGTGGGGTGCTATCGAAATCGCAGAGACGGCAAAGGCCGTCAACCCGGAAATTACGGTGGTTTTTGGCGGCATTGGGGCCACCTTTCTGTGGAAGCATTTTCTCACCCATTTCAACGTGGTCGACTTTTGTGTCCTGGGGGAAGGGGAATATCCTTTTCTTAAACTGGTGCGGACCCTTGAAAAGGGCAACCTAAAAATCATCAAGTCCGTCAAGGGAATCGCTTTCAAAAGCAAAGGCCGTCCCGTGAAAACAGGCCGCTCATTACCCATCAAGAACCTGGATGATCTGCCCGTCCCATCAAAGTACTTTGACTATCAACATGTGGCCTTCACCCGCGGTTGTCCCGGCAACTGCACCTTTTGCGGCTCACCACGATTCTGGGGCCGCCAAGTGAGGTTTCATTCCGCCGCATATTTTGTCAAGCAACTGGAATATCTTTATAAGCGGGGGAGCAGATTCTTCTATTTCTCGGATGATACATTCCTGGTCAACAAGGGGCGGGTCATCGATATCTGTCAGAAAATTATTGAGAGGAACTTGCAAATATCATGGTTTGCCATCTCCAGGGTGGATCTCGTTGACAAAGAGGTTCTTTACTGGATGAGATTGGCCGGGTGCACACAAATCAGCTACGGCGTAGAGAGCGGTTCCGAAGAAATAAGACGCTTCCTGAACAAAAACATTCAATCAGACCAGATCAAAAAAGCATTTGATTTGACCACCCGATACGGAATTCTGGCGCGCGCCTATTTCATTTACGGCTCCCCTGGTGAAAACAAAAGTACCATACAGGAAACCATTGATCTCATCCATGAGATCAAACCCCTGGGCGCCATTTTCTACATTCTGGATATTTTCCCCGGAACAACCCTGTATGACATGTTCTTGAAGCAATCGGGCCAAACCGATGACATATGGCTTCAGAAAATTGAAGATATCCTCTATTTTGAAACGGACCCCCATTTAACCAAAAGAATGATACTCGCCTTCGGCAAGGAACTGAGAGCTGCCTTCCACAAGGGCCTTCCCGATTTTGCGAAAGCCATTGAACTCACCGAAGCAGAGGGTTTTCGTGAATTAAACGCTGACTTTCTCTCCAGACTGGCCATGACTTTCAGTCATGGGGACTATGCAAAAATTGAAGCGATTCCTCATAAAGACAAAACAGCTAAGCACCTTTACAGAAAGTCGCTTGACTTTGCACCAAACGATCGCGCCTACCTGGGTTTGGGCATGATTAAACAGCGTGAGCGGGCATTCAGGGAGTCCATCACCCTTCTTGATGAAGGACTTGGGGTTTTTCCTGAAAATGATCAACTGAAGCTCTGCAAGGGAATCAGTCACATGAATCTGGGGGAATTCCAAAGGGCGCTTTCTTGTTTTGAGGGTATCCGGGATTCGAAACAGGCGAAACCTTATATAAAGGAGTGTTATAAAGTTCTTAAAACGATGGGGTGAAATACTGATTCAGCCAATCACAATTTTTCAAGCCTGTACCGCAGGGAACGCAGGTTGATGCCCAGAAGATCCGCCGCCCGCTGTTTTGAGCCCTTCGCCATTTCAATCGCCTGTGTCACATAACCCTTTTCAATTTCCGCCATCACTTCGTCCAATTGAATTCCTTCTGGATCGAGGGACCTTTTCTGGCTTACTTTCCAAACTTCGCCCCCCGTACGCAGGTTTGATAACGTCAGACTCCCCGGCAAAACGATGTTTGAAGACTCCAAAGCCACGCTTCGCTCCACAATATTCTCCAATTCCCTTACATTGCCGGGGAAT
Organism: uncultured Desulfobacteraceae bacterium; assembly: GCA_964430575.1. Lineage (GTDB taxonomy): Bacteria > Desulfobacterota > DSM-4660 > Desulfatiglandales > Desulfatiglandaceae > NaphS2. The sequence continues at coordinate 34,155 of CAYSFQ010000004.1, read as the reverse complement.
GGATAATTCTCCAGAATGCTCATGGCATAGGCGGAGACTTTGCCGATATCTTTCCCCATCTCCTGGGAATATTTTTCGAGAAAATGTTGGGCCAAAAGCGGAATATCGCCTTCCCTTTCACTCAAAGGCGGGATATCAATGGGAATCACGTTTAGGCGAAAATAGAGGTCCTCCCTGAAATTACCACCAATCACTTCTGTTTCAAGATCTTTGTTGGTGGCTGCGATGAAACGAACATCCACCACTTTCACATCCGTGCCCCCAACGGCCGTAAAAGTCCGGTCTTGAATGACCCGCAACAGCTTTACCTGGATGACCGGTGAAAGCTCGCCGATCTCATCTAAAAAAACCGTACCCCCGTCGGCAACACCAAACAACCCTTCTTTGTCGGCCATGGCGCCGGTAAAAGCCCCCTTTTTAAAACCGAAAAGCTCACTTTCAATGAGATTTTCGGGAATTCCCGCACAATTAATAACCACAATGGGCCTGCCCCTGCGATCGCTCAGCTTGTGGATGGCCCGTGCCACCAATTCTTTTCCTGTGCCGCTTTCACCGGTAATTAAAATGTTGGTTCTGGTTCCTGAAACCCGTTGGATGAGATCGTAGACTTTCCGCATCTGTGGGCTTTCACCAATCAACGAACCAAAATGAAACCTTTCTTTTGCCGGCGCGTCATCGGCCTGAAGGGCCGAGTGGGAGGATTTAAGTGCCTCAGCGATGATACGTTTGAAATCATAAACCTTGAACGGTTTGGGGATATAGTCGTAGGCGCCCTCTTTCATGGCTTCAACGGCCGTTTCAGCGGTGGCAAAAGCGGAGATTAAAACAACCACGGTAGAGGGGTTCTCAGCCTTGACTTTTCTCAGCACCCCCAATCCATCGATGGTTTTCATTCGAATATCGGTAATAACCAAATCAAAGCGGTCTTTTTCCAGAATCCGGCAGGCTTCTTCTCCGTCCCTGGCAGAAACCACATGGTAACCCTCCTTGGCCAACATGATATCCAGAAACTCTCGCATGCTCTTTTCATCATCAACCACTAGGATCTTAGGTGTCTCGCTGATAGACAATCTTCCCTCCAACCATTGTCAAGTCGCATCGCCCCTGCAGCACTCTTCCCAGGAAAGGGGAGTTCTTGCTTTTTGATAGAATATCTTTTTCTTCAAAACCATATTCACACGCCATATCAATAATGGCCAGATCAGCACCTTTCCCCTCTTTAATCTCGCCACCGGGAATACTCAGAATGGCCGCCCCATTGGATGAAAGCTTTCGAATGGCATCCGGCAGCGTAATAACCCCGTCTCTTACCAGTTCCAATGTCAACGGGAGCGCCGTTTGAAGCCCGATCATGCCAAAGGCGGCGTTATCGAATTCCACCTCTTTTTCAAGGCTGTCGTGCGGGGCATGGTCAGTGGCGATCACATCAATAACGCCGTCCGCAAGACCCTTTTTGATTTCGACCACGTCCTCTGACGTCCTCAATGGCGGATTGACCTTATACCGTGTATCGTAACCTACCACAGACTCATGGTCCAGGGTGAAATAGTGGGGAGCGGTTTCAGCAGTCACCGGAAGGCCCTCTTCCTTGGCGCGACGTATCAATTCAACCGAAACACCGGTGCTGACATGCGCGATATGGACTGGACAACGGGTCAGCCGGGCAAGTGAAATTTCTCTGTAAACGAAAATATCTTCGCTGGAACCCGATATCCCCGGCAAACCGATCCGGGTGGAAATTTCACCTTCATGCATCACCCCGCCTTTGGACAGATTCGGATCTTCACAATGGGAAATTACGGTCAATCCACAATAACGGGCGTATTCAAGGGCCCGGCGCATGAGTTCACTGTTGACAACGGGAAACCCGTCATCTGAAACACCCACAGCACCTGCAGCAGCCAACTCGCAGAAATCAACCAGAGATTCCCCCTTCTGTCCTTTGCTTATGGTGGCAATGGGATAAACTGCAGCGCCTCCGGCTCTTTTGCTCTGCTCAATAATGAATTCAGTCACCGCTCGACAATCGTTGGGCGGAGCCGTGTTGGGCATACAGGCGATGGCAGAATAGCCTCCGGCAGCAGCGGCCATTGCGCCGGTGGCGATGGTTTCCTTATATTCAAACCCTGGCTCTCTTAAATGGGTATGAATATCCACCAGACCCGGAATGATCACTTTCCCCACTGCGTCAATGGTTGATGAAACCGCTGATGCTTTCCCCAAAGCGCCTCTGGGAAAAATCCGAGAAACCTTACCGTTTTCGATTAATACATCTCTTTCTTCTACGGTACCCGAATGAGGGTTAACAACCTCCCCCCCCTTAATCAACGTTATCACTTTTCGCGCCTCCAATCAAAAGATAGAGCACCGCCATTCGCACTGCAACGCCATTGGCCACCTGGTCAAGAATGACGGAATAAGGCCCGTCTGCAACGCCATTTGAAATCTCAACGCCCCGATTCAAAGGGCCTGGATGCATCACAATCACGTCTTTTTTCGCACCCTTGAGTACATTTTGGTTGAGACAAAAGAAGCGACTATACTCTCGAATACTCGGAAAAAGAAGCTTACTTTGTCGCTCCAACTGAACCCGCAACAGCATGACCACATCGCAACCTTTTACAGCAAGTGCCGGATCATTTGTAACAGAGACGCCCATGGCCTCTATCCCCATGGGAATCAGGGTCGGCGGTCCGGCAACGGTAACATCGGCACCCATCTTGAGCAGACCAATGATATCGGATCTCGCCACCCGGCTATGGGCGATATCTCCAATAATCGCAATTTTCAGGCCCTTAATACCGCCTTTTTTCTCCCGGATGGTGTAAAGATCAAGAAGTGCTTGGGTCGGATGCTCATTAATACCGTCACCCGCATTGATAACTGAGGCCCTCAACGCTTTCGCAAAAACATAAGGCGCGCCACTTGAAGAGTGCCTCAGAACAATAACATCAGGGTTCATTGCCTGAAGGTTTCTGGTGGTATCCAGAAGCGTTTCACCTTTAACCATACTGCTCGTTGAAGCCGAAAGGCTGAAAGTGTCCGCACTAAGCCTTTTTGCCGCAATTTCAAATGAAGATTTTGTCCTGGTGCTCGGCTCATAGAAAAAATTGACCACACTCTTTCCCCTGAGCGTCGGTGCTTTTTTGATATCCCTCAAAGAAATTGACTTCAGGGAATCAGCAGTATGCAGAATCAACCCGATGTCAGCAGCAGACAATGCCTCCATGCCAAGAAGGTCTTTATGCTCAAATGTCCCCACAGTTAACCCCCGAAAAAAACCCTCTTGCCCGAATCGGACAAGAGGGTTTCAATTGTTTCTCCCGCTTGGTTTCATAACCTGTCTTTCAGCTAAACGACCGCTCACTGCCTTCAAGCAGTGAATGAGCAACTCTTTAATATGAAAAACAAAATGCTGTAAAAAAATCCTTTTTACAATCAGTTCTTTGCGGCTGCCTCCCCCTCGTCATTTGACAGAAGCTGTACAACCGAAATGGAAGCGCCATCCCCTTTTCGAAAACCTTTTTTGACGATTCTGAGATATCCACCCTCCCGGCTCGAAAAACGACCCTTCAATTCATCGAAAAGCCTGTGGGTGACTTCTTTATCCTGCATATAGCTGAGCGCCTGACGCCGTGCATGCAGATCGCCTCTTTTTGCAAGGGTTATCATCTTTTCAGCTATCGGCCTGATTGCCTTGGCTTTGGCGTCAGTGGTTTCGATCTGCTCATATTTGAAAAGCGACGTGACCATGTTTCTCAACATCGCCCTGCGGTGACTTGTATTCCGCCCTAACTGATTTCCAGCCTTCCTGTGCCTCATGGATTATTCCCCTATTCCTGATCCTCTTTGTCACCTTTTTCTTCTTCTGTCACCTCGCTCTCCTGCTCAGTAGATTTCTTCTCTTCCGTCTCTACTGCCGGCGCGGTGGTTTCCTCAGCATCCGTAGAAATCTCTTCCTCCTCAGGCGAATCCGTTTGTTCCGCTTCTTCATCTGACTCCTGGGTAGGTGTAAAAAAATCAAGTTTCATTCCCAGGCTAAGCCCCATATCCGACAGGATGGCCTTTATTTCGTTCAACGATTTCCGTCCAAAATTCTTAGTCTTGAGCATTTCTGCGTCTGTTTTTTGAACCAGCTCGCCAATCAGGTTGATTTTGGCATTTTGCAGGCAATTGGCAGACCGAACCGACAATTCAAGGTCGGAAACGGGACGGAAAAGATTTTCGTTGACATCTTCTTCCTGGTTGACTTCTTCTTCCTCTATGGGCTCTATTTCTTCTTCGAAATTAATAAACGGGTTCATCTGTTCCTTGAGGATCTTGGCTGCAAACGCAACCGCATCTTCAGGAAAAACGCTGCCGTCAGTCCAGATCTCCAACGTGAGCTTGTCATAATCCGTGACTTGTCCCACTCTCGAATTGGTGACCACATAATTTACTTTCTTAACACATGAAAACGCCGCATCAATGGCAATAACGCCGATGGGTGTATTTTCGTCCTTCAGCCTTTCAGCGGGAACATAACCTTTCCCCATCTTGACCACCATTTCCATGTCCAATTTGCCTTCTTTGTTCAAAGTGGCGATGTGCTGATCGGGTTCAAGAACCTCAACAAACCCGTCCGTCTCAATATCCCCGGCGGTGACAACCCCTTCACCTTCACGGGTGATACGAACGACGGCCTCCTCAACATTGAGGGCTTTAAGTTTAATCTCCTTCAGATTGAGAATGATATCGGTAACATCCTCCGATACACCCGGCATACTGGAAAACTCGTGAACGACGTTATCAAACTTAACAGAAACGATCGCCGCCCCCTGCAGGGATGATAGCAGAATTCGTCTCAACGCATTGCCGATCGTAAGCCCAAAACCCCTTTCAAGCGGCTCACATACAAACTTCCCATAGGTATTTGTATTGGTTTCTTGATCGATTTCAATCCGTTTCGGCTTTATCAATTCCCGCCAATTTCTGCTTTTTAGATCTGCCAAAAAAAGCCTCCCCCATTGATTAATTCAAGATTTGAAATGCTCCCTCGGTAGCGTTTCAGCCTGCTGACCCTACTTAGAGTACAATTCCACAATAAGCTGTTCCTGAATCGGCATCGTGAGATCTTCTCGGTTTGGAAGCTCTTTCATTGTCCCTTTAAAAGCTTCCTTTTCTACTTCCAGCCAGCCCGGAACACCTCGCCTGACCACAGTCTCCATCGCCTCAATGACCTGGGAAACTTCTCGGCTTTTTTCTTTTGCCTCAACGACATCGCCCACTTTAACCTGGTACGAAGGAATATTGACTTTTCTCTGGTTTACCAAAAAGTGGTTATGTCTGACCAGCTGCCGGGCCTGTGTTCTTGACGCTGAAAACCCCATCTTATACACAACGTTGTCTAATCTACTTTCAAGCAATAGAAGCAGATTTGTCCCGGTAATCCCCTTTTGTTTTTCTGCCTTGTAATAGTAGCCCTTGAACTGTTTCTCTAAAATACCATAAATTCTCTTTACCTTCTGTTTCTCCCTGAGTTGCTGGCTGTAATCAGAGAGCTTTCCCCCTCTTCTCTGGCCATGTTGTCCAGGCGGGTAAGCCCGTCTCTCAAATGCGCATTTATCGCCGTAGCAACGGTCGCCCTTTAGAAAAAGTTTCAAGTTTTCACGTCGGCACAACCTGCATGAAGAATCCGTATATCTGGCCAAGCTAGCCCCTCCTGCCTTTCATATTTATGTCTGAAGTTCGTATTTCTGAACATGCGTATTTTAATTTATAAAAATAAAAAGATGACACATTAAACCCTTCGCCTTTTCGGAGGCCGACAACCGTTATGGGGTATGGGCGTGACATCGCGGATCATTGTGACCGTAAACCCCTCTACCTGCAACGAACGAAGCGCGGCTTCACGACCCACCCCAGGCCCCTTCACACGAACTTCAGCCACACGCATGCCTTGGTCCATGGCCTTTCTAAGCGCATCCCGCCCTGCAATTTGTGCTGCAAAAGGGGTGCTCTTTCTAGAGCCTTTTATACCGCCCCGCCCTGCACTTGACTGTGCGATAACATTACCGCTCGTATCCGTGATGGTGACAATGGTATTATTGAAAGTGGACTGGATATGAACAATCCCCGTCGGGACATTTTTCTTCTCCCGCTTGGACCGACCTTTCTTTTTTTCGGTTCTTGCCATTCTATTTCCTCAATTGTCTATTTCTTCCGTTTCCCCGCCACTCCCCTTCTGGGGCCCTTTCTAGTCCTGGCATTGGTGCTGGTTCTCTGCCCCCGGACCGGTAACCCGCGTCTGTGCCTTAAACCCCTATAGAGACCCAAGTCCATAAGCCTCTTGATGTTCATGGACACTTCTCGCCTGAGATCACCCTCAACCATATGTTTTTCGTCGATGATCTTTCGAATACGGGTGATCTGTTCAGAGGTCAACTCATCCGATTTGATATCCCAATCAATACCTGCTTCGGAAAGCATTTTCTGGGAAGAAGTTCTCCCGATGCCATATATATACGTCAGAGCGATCTCTATCCTCTTTCCTCTTGGTAAATCGACGCCTGCGATCCTTGCCAATCTTTAGCTCCTCTTCCACACCTTTTGATCCATCAACAGTCCCCAGTCACA
>CAYSFQ010000004.1:19850-27440 GCA_964430575.1 uncultured Desulfobacteraceae bacterium | reverse complement strand
AAGCCATCATAATGACGTGTCAGCATATGGGACTCAATCTGGTTCGTGGTGTCCATGGCAACCCCCACCACAATCAGAAGAGCGGTTCCACCAAAATAGAAAGGCACGTTCAATTGATAAATTAAAATATTGGGCAAAATGCAAACAGCCGAAACATAAATGGCACCCGAAAAAGTCAGTCTTGTCAAAACACGATCAATATACTCAGCTGTATTTTTCCCTGGCCTGATGCCTGGAATAAATCCGCCAGAACGTTTCATGTTATCGGCTACATCCACCGGATTAAAATGAACCGCTGTATAAAAATAGCAGAAGAAGAAAATAAACGTCACATAAATCAACGTGTAAACGATGTGCCCGGGCGCCATGGCATTGACAATGTGCTGCAACCAGGGATATTCCTCAACGCTCAGAAAATTGGCGATCGTTGCCGGAAACATGATGATGGAAGACGCAAAAATCGGGGGAATAACACCTGCTGTATTCACCTTCAAAGGAAGGTGCGTTGTCTGCCCCCCATACATCTTTCGGCCCACCACCCGCTTGGCATATTGCACGGGAATCCTTCTCTGCCCTCTCTCCACAAAAACGATGACCCCTACCACAGCAATCATGAGGACCACAATAAGGGCCATAAAAAAAGGCGTTAACTCGCCGGTGCCCATGAGTCTGAAACTGTTCATCACCGCCACTGGAAGCCCGGCAACAATGCCCGAGTAAATGATCAAAGATATGCCGTTACCGATCCCTCTTTCTGTAATTTGCTCTCCCAGCCACATGAGAAAAGAAGTCCCTGCGGTAAGCGTAATAACGGTTAAAATACGAAACCCCCAGCCACCCACGGGCACCACCATCACGCCCCCAGGGCTGCTCATATTCTCAAGGCCCACAGCAATGCCGAAACCCTGAATAACACTCAGGATTACAGTTCCATAGCGTGTATATTGCGTAATCTTTTTTCGCCCCTGTTCCCCTTCCTTTTTCAGCTTTTCAAGATAGGGAACAACAACGGTCATCAGTTCCAAAATGATGGAAGCGCTGATGTAGGGCATGATCCCGAGCGCCATAACCGACATCTGGCTCAAAGCACCGCCGGAAAACATGTCAAAGAGTCCAAAAAGCGTCCCCTGCTTGGAACTAAAAAAGGCAGACAATGCCGCCCCATCAATCCCAGGCGTTGGGATATGACACCCGACTCGATAAACAGCCAGCATCATAAGAGTGAACAGAATCTTCTTCTTCAACTCCGGAATTTTGGGAATATTCTGTAGGCCACCAATCATTCAATTATCTCGCATCATGGTTTTGCAAGGGAACCACCAAAACTAAAGGTAAGGCAAAGAGGGATCTAGAGAATTTCCACCTTGCCCCCGGCGCCCTCTATTTTCTCTCTTGCCGAATGGCTTATCTTGTGTATTCGAATCACCAGAGGATGGGAAATTTCGCCGCTGCCGAGCAACTTAACGCCATCCAGCATCTTCCATACCAGGCCCGCTTCTTTCAACGCATCCGGATCCAGCTGGGTGTTGGGCTCAAAACGACTCAAGTCACCCACATTAACAACACTGTATTCTTTCCGAAAAGGGTTCTTGAACCCACGCTTTGGCAGGCGCCGGTGTATGGGCATCTGGCCCCCTTCAAAACCCGGGCGGACACCCCCGCCGGAACGGGAATTCTGCCCCTTATGCCCGCGGCAGCTGGTTTTCCCATGTCCTGATCCGGGCCCCCTGCCAACTCTCTTTCGTCCACGTCTTGACCCTGCAGCGGGTGAAAGCTCATTAATCTTCATTGCCTTTTCCCATCTTTCTCAACCAACTTTTACCAGGAATGAAACTTTCCTGATCATACCCCTGATCGCCGGTGTATTTTTCAACTCAGCAGTTTTCCTCAACTTGGTCAGGCCGAGCCCTCTCAAAGTATCTCGAATTTTCTTGCTTTTACCAATGCCGCTTTTTACAAGGGTAACTTTAATTGTCTCTTCCATGATTTCAGGCTCTCTTACAAAAGCATTGGAAACAAATCCAATTGGGAAACTATTTCCATTATTTAAAGTTATTGAACCGTTGACGCCTCAGCCCCGCCAGCGTTTTCCAGTACCTTTCCCCTTCGGGCCATGATTTCGGCCGGATCACGCAGTGACCTTAATCCTTTGATGGTGGCTTTTACGATATTGTGCGCGTTATGGGAGCCCAGGCACTTCGTCAGAATATTCTGTACCCCTGCCGCCTCTAACACTGCGCGGACACCCCCACCGGCAATTAGGCCCGTACCCGGCCCTGCGGGCTTTAATAGAACACGGCCCGCACCCCATTTCCCGATAATCTCATAGGGAATAGAGGATTCATGCAAACTGACCATGGTCATGTCCTTCCTGGCCTTTTCAATACCTTTCCTGATCGCCTCGGGTACCTGATTTGCTTTGCCAAGTCCACAACCAACCGTCCCATTGCCATCACCCACAACGACGATGGCGCTAAAACTGAACCGTCGGCCACCTTTTACAACCTTTGCCACACGGTTAATGTGGACCACCTTTTCAATTAGCTGAACTTCATCATCTCCTTCAAACAATGGAACTCTCCCCTACCCTTCGTCAGAAACCGCATTTTTGGCTCGCAAATCCATTTTTCAAACCCGGATGACGAACCCCAAAACTCTAATTCGTTTCTCTCAATCACAGAAACCGGAAATCAGGCCGCATCAAAATTGAAGTCCGCTTTCCCTCGCCGCATTCGACAGGGATTCTAAACGTCCGTGGTATAAAAAACCATTTCGATCAAATGCAATTTTAGTTATCCCTTTTGCAAGGACCGCAGCCCCAATGGCTTTCCCAACGATGGCGGCGCCTTTCTTGTTGCCCCCATTCTTGCCGATCTCAGGAGCCAGATCTTTCGATAAAGAAGACACCGCAACCAGAGTCTGACCAGTCGTATCATCAATGAGCTGAGCATAAATATGCTTCCCGCTCCTGAAAACACACAGTCGAGGCTTCTCTGAACTTCCCTTCACGTGCTTTCTAACACGCATTTTACGTTTTAGTCTTCTCTTCCCACTACTCGCAGCACCCATTTCGGCAATCCCTTCACTCTGTTCGTACGATCTTGTTAAGCGGCCGCTCCAGCCTTTCCTGCCTTTCTCCGAATCATTTCATCTGCATATTTAATCCCTTTGCCTTTGTAAGGCTCAGGCTTACGCAAACTTCGAATTTTAGCGGCTGTCCTGCCCAATAATTCTTTATCAATTCCCATTAACAAAATCTTGTTTTTATCTACGTTTGCATCGATGCCATCGGGAAGCTCGAAATGAACGGGATTCGAATACCCTAGATTGAATATGGCCGTCCTACCTTTCAGTTCCGCCCGGTATCCAACACCCACAATTTCAAGTGCCCTTTCAAACCCTTTGGTCACACCCGTGACCATGTTCAAAACAAGCGCCCCGAAAAGCCCGTGAAGCGCCCGCGTTTCCCTGTGGTTATCGCTTACGGACAGCAACAGGTTTTCATCATTAATTTCAACCTTAATCTTATCGTGTATGCGACGTTGAAGGACACCTTTCGGCCCTTTTACGGTCATCATATCCCCGTTCATCTTGACCTCAACATCCTTTGCTATCGGGATGGGCCGTTTGCCTATGCGTGACATCAAAAACCTCCAGATTTTTGCATTTTATGATATCTTGGGAATCTACCAAACAGCGCAGAGAATTTCACCACCCACTTTTTGCTTCCGCGCCTCGCGATCCGTCATGATCCCTTTAGAGGTCGAAACAATATTCACGCCGTACCCGTTTAGTACCTCAGGTATTTCATTATAACCCGCATAAACACGGCAACTTGGTTTGCTGATCCGCTTGAGCCCTTCAATGACGGGAATGCCGTTCTTATCAAATTTCAGAAATACCCTGATGTATCGATGCTGACCATCAGAAATGATTCTGAGATTCTTGATATAACCCTCTGACTTAAGCACATTGGCCAAATTTATTTTTAACGTGGAACTCGGAATGTTAACAATTTCATGTGCTGCCTGCAGCGCGTTTCGAATACGCGTCAGCATATCAGCAACCGGATCCGTCATACCCATTGTTCACTCTGCCCCCTGATTACTATGAACCCGGACCACCATACCCGGGTTGAAGAATTCCAAAATTTACCAGCTCGATTTAACCACCCCAGGAAGTTCTCCTCTTGAGGCCATGCTCCTAAAACAAATTCGGCAAATTCCGAATGTCCTTAAATAGGCCCTCCGCCGTCCACATATCGGGCAACGGTTGTACTGACGGCTCGAAAACTTTGGTTTCCTTTGGGCTTTTACAACAAGCGACTTCCTGGCCAAAATAACCCCCTCATTCAGTAAAACAGTATTAGTTTCGGAAAGGCATCCCCAAAAGCTTCAGCATAAAGCGACTTTCTTCATCAGTTTCAGCCGTGGTGACGAAGGTAATGTTCAGGCCTTTCATTTGATCGACCTTGTCATAGTCGATCTCAGGAAATACAATAAATTCTTTTATGCCGATACTGCAATTCCCTCTGCCATCAAAAACCTTACCTTTAATACCCCGAAAGTCGCGAACACGCGCCAATGAAGCATTGAAAAGCTTATCCACAAATTCGTACATGCGCTCCCGCCTGAGCGTTACCATACAACCGATCGGCATACCTTCTCTCAATTTAAAACTGGCGATGGATTTTCTGGCTTTGGTCACAACGGCTTTTTGGCCGGCAATCATACTGAGTTCATTGACACCGGCATCGAGGATTTTGATATTCTGGATCGCTTCACCCAAACCCATGTTTAGAACAACTTTTTCGATTCGAGGTACCGCCATGATGCTCGGATATTTGAACTCCTTCATCAGAGCAGGTACCACTTCAGAATTATATTTTTCCTTCAATCGAGACAACGACTCACCCTCCAAGGTTTCAGGCTCTCTTTATGTGGACCTGGAAAATATCTGGTTAAATCACAGCGCGGGAGGCAAGGTTCCAAGCTGTTTGTATCATTCAACAGAACTTGCCTACTTGTCTAGAGGCTCTCCGCATTTCTTACAAACACGTACCCTCGATCCATCCTCCAATACACTCTTTCCGATACGTGTCGGCTCAGCGCATTTATCACAAACAAGCATCACATTTGAAATCTTCAGAGGTGCTTCCTTTTCAATGATGCCACCCTGTCCCGTCTGCTGGTTCGGCTTGGAATGCCTTTTGATCATGTTGATTTTTTCAACAATCAATTTTTCCTTCTCAACGTCCACCTTCAAAACCGTGCCAATTTTCCCTTTTTCTTTTCCAACCAGCACAATGATTTTGTCATTTTTTTTTATTCTTGGATGTTTTTTCCGCACGCCAATTACTCCTGCTTGAAAATTCCCAGATCCCGCAAAAAAAGAAATCAACCGCTTTTTAAAGAACTTCCGGAGCCAGAGAAATAATTTTCATGAAATTCTTACCCCTTAATTCTCTTGCAACCGGTCCAAATATTCTCGTCCCGATAGGTTCGCTTTGCTCGTTGATTAAGACCGCGGAGTTGTCATCAAATTTAATATGAGATCCATCAGGCCTGTTGATCTCCTTTGCTGTTCTGACAATGACCGCTTTGACCACGTCGCCCTTCTTTACTTTGGAGTTGGGCATTGCCTCCTTAACCGCCACGACGATAATATCTCCAACATACGCATATCGCCTTTTGGATCCACCCAAAACCTTTATACAGGAGACAACCTTGGCTCCGGAATTATCGGCTATTCTTAATCTCGTTTCAGTCTGTATCATCTGCTCAGCTCCGATGAATCAATATCGCGTTTTATTAGTCCGCAATATTCCCCTTCTCAATAATATCAGCTACTGCCCATCTTTTGCGCTTACTGATGGGACGGCTTTCAACAAGTCTCACTTTATCACCAATACCACAACTGTTCTGGGGATCATGGGCCATATATTTGGAACGTTTCCGAAGGTACTTTCCATAGGTCGCATGTTTTGTTAACCGTTCAACCATTACCAGAACGGTCTTATTTGCCTGATTACCCATAACCGTGCCAACCAGTTTTCGTTGCTGTCCACGCTCTGCCATCACACCCTCATGTTATTTGCCCATTTTATTCCTTGGGGCCTGAAATTTCCATTTCCCTGATCACCGTCTTTACACGCGCCAAGTTCCTTTTTGCCTTCAGTAACATGGCCGTATTTCCAAGCTGTCCAGTCGCCTTTTGAAACCGCAGGTTGAAAAGTTCCTGACTCGTCTCCCTTGCACGCTCCTCAAGCTCCTCAACGCTCAGATCTCTAAGTTCACTGGCCTTCATGATTTTAACCTCTCCTGCTCATGAATCTGGTGGCAAAGGGCAACTTGTGCCCTGCAAGACGAAACGCCTCGCCAGCCACTTCTTTCGTGACGCCTTCCAATTCATACAGGACGCGGCCAGGCTTGACAACGGCAACCCAACCGTCCGGCGCACCTTTGCCCTTACCCATTCTGGTTTCAAGGGGTTTCTTCCCAATCGGCTTATCAGGAAAAATCCTGATCCAGACTTTTCCACCACGCTTCACATGCCTTGTTACCGCAATCCTGGCAGATTCAATCTGCTGGGAAGACATCAAGCCGCACTCGGTTGCTTGCAATCCGAACTCGCCAAATTCTAGGGTACCACCACGCATTGCTTTTCCTTTGGTCCGACCCTTCTGCCTTTTTCGATATTTGACTTTTTTTGGGCTAAGCATCAGCTCTTCCTACTTTCTGTTTCTTCTCAGGCAATATTTCACCCTTAAAAATCGTCACTTTTACGCCTATAACACCATAAGTTGTAAACGCTTGCGCAAATCCGTAATCGATATCCGCCCGGATCGTGTGAAGCGGTACCCGGCCTTCCCTGTACCATTCCCGCCGCGCCATCTCCGCACCGCCCAGCCTTCCTGCGCAGGCAATTTTTATGCCCTGAGCGCCGAACCGCAATGCTGAGGTCACACTTTTTTTCATGGCCCGTCTAAATGCAACGCGCCGTTCAAGCTGAGTGGCGACATTTTCCGCAACCAACTGAGCATCAACCTCTGCTTTTCGCACTTCCTGAATATCGAGGATGACATCACGCTTGATCATTTTTTCAAGATCTTTTTTCGTTTTCTCAATTTCGACGCCTTTTTTCCCAATCACAATACCCGGCCGCGCCGTATGCATTCTGATGCGAACCTTGCTCGCAGCTCTCTCGATCTCGATCTTTGACACACCGGCCTGATAAACGCGTTTCTTCAAGAACTTCCGAATCCTATAGTCTTCATAAACAAAGGTGCTATACTGACCTACAGCAAACCACCTTGAATCCCAATCCCTGATGATTCCCAATCTAAAACTGATTGGATGAACTTTCTGTCCCAATATTCACCTCCAGTGTGTTTAAGAGACCATCTTCTGGTTAAACAATGCCCAGCTTCGACTTCTCATCTAGAACAACGGTTAAATGGCTGGTCCTTTTAAGTATCTTAGTTGCCCGCCCCAAAGCTCTGGGGCGCCACCTTTTATGGGTTGGGCCCTCATCCGCATAAATTTTTGAGACGTAAAGATTGTCCACATCCATATCCGTATTTTCCTGCGC
>CAYSFQ010000004.1:0-19750 GCA_964430575.1 uncultured Desulfobacteraceae bacterium | reverse complement strand
CATAAATTTTTGAGACGTAAAGATTGTCCACATCCATATCCGTATTTTCCTGCGCATTGGCGACCGCAGAATCAACCAGTTTCTTGAGGATTTTTGCGCCCTTCTGAGGCGCAAAGGAAAGTAGACCCAACGCATCTTCAACCCTTTCTCCCCGGACCTGCGCCATAACCAGACGAATTTTCTGAGGGGAGATCCTCACAAACCTTGCAACTGCCTTGACTTCCATATTCCATTCTCACAAATCTTTCAATAACCCGGAGTCAGGTTTTTGAATTTTCTGGTTTCTAAAAGATTCAGCTATCTTTTCAGGCCGTCACCATGGGGCAAAAGGTTGGCCTTTAGCCCTTCAACTTGCTTTTCCTGTCCCCTGCATGGCTGTAAAAAGTACGTGTTGGTGCAAATTCCCCCAACTTGTGACCCACCATGTCCTCCGAAACAAACACGGGCAGGAATTTTCTACCGTTGTGCACCGCGAAGGTTAAGCCAACAAATTCAGGAAGCACAGTAGACCTGCGAGACCAGGTTTTTATGATCTTCCGACTCATGGTTTCCCTCGCTTCATCGGCCTTTTTTATCAAATGCCCATCGACAAACGGCCCCTTCTTGAGAGATCTTGCCAAAGCACCTCCTCCTCTTCCCTGTTATCTATTCAAAATACGTCAACGGAAATACCGAAAACCAACAAACTCTATTTAGACCGGCGCTTAACAATAAATCTGTCACTGCTCTTACGAACTCTTGTTTTATATCCCTTTGTGGGCACCCCCCAGGGGGTAACCGGGTGTCGACCACCGGAAGATTTTCCTTCCCCGCCACCATGGGGATGATCAACAGGATTCATGGCAACTCCCCTCACATGGGGCCTCTTGCCCAGCCATCTTTTCCTGCCGGCTTTTCCGATGGATATTTTTTCATGTTCCAGATTCCCAACCTGGCCAATAGTGGCTTTACAGGCCAGCGGTATAAGCCGAACCTCACCGGAAGGCAGTTTGACCTGTGCGTATTTGCCCTCTTTGGCCATTAGTTGACAATAGCTGCCGGCACCTCTTGCCATTTGCCCACCATGTCCGATGTTCAGTTCAATGTTGTGGACATGTGTTCCCAAGGGTATCAGCTTGAGGGGAAGTGTATTGCCGATGCGGATTTCAGAACCCTCTCCTGACATGAGTGTGTCACCGACAGAGAGATTCTTAGGGGAAAGGATATACCGCTTTTCCCCATCCACATAATGCAAAAGCGCAATATTGGCGGATCGATTGGGATCATATTCGATGAAAGCCACTTTGGCCGGAATACCATCTTTATCCCGTTTGAAATCGATGAGCCGATAGGCCCTTTTGTGACCACCCCCCCTGTGCCTGGAGGTCATACGACCATTTGAATTTCGACCCCCCTTTTTATTCAGGGGCCTCAGAAGACTTTTTTCAGGCTTACTCCGCGTTATGTCTTCGAATGTAGAAGTCGTTTGAAATCTCTTGCCGGGAGATGTGGGTTTGCTGGATTTAATGCCCATACTTTGCTCCGAATCCCAAGTTAAAATTACCTATGTCTGTTTGTTCTTTGCGCTTCTAAAAATTACGTGCCTTCAAAAAACTCGATGCTTTCGCCCGGAGCAAGCTGAACAATTGCTTTTTTCCAATGAGGTTTCCGGCCCACATGCTTTCCCATTCTCCTGCTCTTGCCACGCATGTTCATTGTTCGCACATCCAATACTTTCGTCTTGAAGAGGGCTTCAACGGCCCGCCGGATCTCAATCTTATTGGCCTGTCTGTGCACCTTAAAAGAAACCTGGTTCACTTCGCCCTTTTGCAGGTTGGCTTTTTCCGTGATGTGCGGCTCCTTGATCACTTGATAGATATCCACTACGAACCCAATGCCTCCTGTATCTTATCAACGGCCATCCGCTCAAGAAAAAGGGTATCGTATTTCAGGATGTCATAAACATTCAATCCCTCATATCGCATCACCTTTACCTTCGGCACGTTCTTGGAAGATTTTTCCAGGTTTTCCGATTTGGCGTTTGTCACAATCAGCGCCTTACGGACATCAAACTGATCCATGGCCTCAACAAAAGGTTTGGTCTTGATTTCGGGAAGGGAAAAATCATCTATGACAAACAGCTGCTCACACTCGACCTTGTCGGAAAGGGCCATGCGCAACGCAGATTTTTTAACTTTTTTAGGGACCTTGTGATCGTATTTGCGCGGAGACGGACCAAACGCCACACCGCCACCCTTTCTGGTGGGAGATGAAGCCGTGCCGACTCTCGCCCTTCCAGTGCCTTTCTGTCGCCAAAGCTTGGCACTGGAGCTTTTTACGGCAGCCCTGTTCTTTACTGCCGCAGTACCCGATCTGCGCCCCGCCAGTTGTGCAACGACAACCTGATGAAGGACATGCTTCTTGATTGGAACCGAAAATACCTTCTCCTCCAGTTCCACCTCCGAGACTTTTTCATTCTGTAAGTTATATACGTCCAAGACAGTCATTCGACGCCCCTGCCTGCATGATTTAGGTTTAAGAAATTAGAAATTAACCGCTCAATATATAATGAGCGGATCAAAACAACCCGCCCATTCACAGCCTTGAATCTATGAAACCTTAACAATTTCCAAAAGATTTCCCGGCGCGCCGGGAACAGGTCCCCTAATCAGTAAAACGTCCATATCGGGTCTTATATCGACCACTTTCAAATTCTTGGTCGTTACATGAGTATTACCCATCCTGCCGGGCATTTTCCTACCTTTGATCACCTTGGCAGGATCAGCGCTGCAGCCGATAGATCCCGGGATCCGATGGGAACGCGATCCGTGGGTTTTCTTTCCCCCGCCAAATCCCCATCGTTTTATGACGCCCGCAAAGCCCCTTCCTTTGCTTCTTCCCCGAACGTGAACCGTATCACCAATGGAAAAAATATCGGATTTGATTTCCTGCCCCAGTTCAAATACGTCCACATCATCCACTCGCACCTCATTTAAGTGGGAGAAGCATTTACCGCCGGACGCCTCAAAATGACCTTTCAGGGGTTTGTTGGTTCTTTTCTCATCTTTAGGCCCAAAACCGATCTGAATGGCATTGTATCCTTCTTTTTCAAGGGTCTTTTTCTGTGTCACAACACAGGGCCCTATTTTCACCACGGTGACCGGTTCGCTTTTTCCTCCTTCGAGGAAGAACCTTGCCATACCTATTTTCTTGCCAAAAAGCTTGTTGACCATAAGAATTCAACTCCAATATCACCGTCTGCCGCTTCCGTAGCATTTACCCCTGAGCCATAATAAAAAGGCGTTTTAGGTCTTTTTCAAAACGCACCCACCAACTACAACTTGATCTCCACATCCACGCCAGCCGCCAAGTCAAGCTTCATGAGGGAATCAACGGTCTGCTGTGTCGGTTCCAATATGTCCATTACCCGCTTGTGGGTTCTTATCTCAAATTGTTCCCGGCTCTTTTTGTTCACATGAGGTGACCTAAGCACGCAAAATTTATTGATCACTGTGGGCAATGGAATCGGCCCGGCCACCCTAGCGCCTGTCTCCTTTGCGGTATCGACGATTTCCAGAGCGGCGCGATCCAGCAATTTGTAATCATATGCCTTTAAGCGGATCCGGATTTTTTGGTTGGTTAGCATGCCCCACTCCCTTATTCAATAATTTCGCTGATGACGCCGGCCCCGACGGTCCGGCCACCCTCGCGAATGGCAAACCGCAACTCCTTCTCCATGGCGATGGGAGTGATTAGAGCAACCTCCATGGACACATTATCCCCCGGCATCACCATTTCCACACCTTCCGGAAGCGTTGTAACACCCGTCACATCCGTTGTCCTGAAATAGAACTGCGGACGATATCCATTGAAGAACGGCGTATGCCGCCCGCCCTCTTCCTTCGTCAAAATATAGGCTTCCGCTTTGAACTGCGTATGGGGCGTAATGGATCCCGGTTTTGCAACCACCTGTCCGCGTTCCACTTCATCCCGTTTGGTACCGCGAATCAGAACACCAACATTATCGCCGGCGATCCCTTGGTCCAAAATCTTTCGGAACATCTCAACACCCGTGCAGACCGTTTTCATGGTCTCTTTAATCCCGACGATCTCAACTTCGTCGCCCACCTTTACGATGCCTCGTTCCACACGACCCGTCACAACCGTACCCCGACCTGAAATGCTGAATACATCTTCGATGGGCATCAGGAATGGTTTTTCCGTATCACGGACCGGTTCCGGAATATATTCATCGATGGCATCCATCAATTCAAATATCGGTTTCACATCTTCCTCATCCGAATCATCGCTTTCAAGGGCCTTTAAGGCGCTTCCTTTAATAATCGGGATATCATCCCCCGGAAATTCGTACTTGCTCAGCAGCTCCCGCAGCTCAAGCTCCACCAGTTCGATGAGCTCTTCATCGTCCACCATATCGCATTTATTAAGGAACACCACGATACTGGGAACACCCACCTGCCGCGCCAGCAATATATGCTCCCGCGTCTGGGGCATGGGGCCGTCATCAGCGCCCACCACCAGGATGGCGCCATCCATCTGGGCCGCGCCCGTAATCATGTTCTTGATGTAATCCGCATGGCCCGGGCAATCCACATGGGCATAATGGCGGTTGTCCGTCTCATACTCAACGTGGGCCGTCGCAATGGTAATGCCCCGGGCTTTTTCCTCCGGCGCTTTATCAATCTGGTCGAAAGGAATAAAGTCCGCCATTCCCTTCTTTTCCAGATGCTTTGTGATCGCCGCGGTCAAGGTCGTTTTGCCATGATCGATATGGCCGATGGTTCCTACGTTCAAATGCGGCTTCGTCCTCTCAAATTTCGCTTTGGCCATTTTTGTGCCCTCCTGCGTGATAGTAAGTCAACGCTTGAACTTTAACGACTTCTTTGATTTTACGACGTCGCTAACTGCCACCAATTATTATTCAGTTACCAGCGATAATGGGCAAAGGCCTTGTTTGCCTCAGCCATCCGGTGGGTATCTTCTCGTTTTTTAATGGACGCACCTCTTTCGCTTGCCGCATCCATCAGTTCACCGGCCAGTTTTGTAGCCATGGTTTTTTCACCCCGACCACTGGCAAAACCGATAATCCAACGCATACTGAGCGCCTGTCGCCTGGCCGGTCGTACTTCTGTGGGGACCTGATATGTGGATCCTCCCACCCGTCGGGATTTCACCTCAACAGCGGGCCTTACATTTTCAAGGGCGGTTTGAAAAATGGACAACGGATCTTTTTTGGTTTTCTCCTCTATGATTCCGAAAGCCTCATAAAGGATCGCCTGGGCCGTACTCTTCTTTCCTTTACTCATCAGGTTATTGATAAACTTGGCCGCAAGCACACTGTTGTATTTGGGGTCGGGTTTAATTTCTCTTTTGACCCCCACTCTCTTTCTGGACATAAAAATCTCCAAAACGCAGATAGAATTTCTTGATACCGTCAGAAGAGGCCGAAATCTGCCTGCTCAGCAAACTTGCTCGGCATCTCCTCAAAACATTTCGAACTGTTACCGCATTATGAACCGCTTGCCCGAAGACCCTTTGGCCTTTTAGCGCCATACTTAGATCGACCCTGGCGACGATCATCCACACCCGTGGTATCCATGGTCCCTCTCACCACATGGTATCTTACACCCGGTAAATCCTTGACGCGACCACCCCGGATCAGGACCACTGAATGCTCCTGAAGGTTGTGCCCCATCCCCGGAATATAGGAAGTAACCTCAAGCCCATTTGTCAATCTGACCCTCGCGACCTTTCTCAGGGCGGAGTTGGGCTTTTTAGGCGTTGACGTGTAAACTCTGACACACACACCCCTTTTTTGAGGAGCTCCCTGCAGAGCGGGTGTCGTGGCTTTCCTTTTTGATTTACGACGCCCCTTTCTAACGAGCTGGTTAATGGTCGGCATGAAATCTCCTTCGTTTTACCGTAATCACAAGCACATAAAAAACATCATTTTCTGAAATCACAGAATTCTCTTTTGTATTCGCTTTGCTGCTCTTTGTCAAGACAATTAAAGGGGTGAATCAAAAAAACTATCCCCCAACACCAATCTCTATACTCCGATAACTTTCGAGCCCCGTGCCTGCCGGAATCAGGCGACCCATGATCACATTTTCTTTCAGGCCTTTTAAACGGTCCTCTTTACCCGCAATACTGGCTTCGGACAATACTTTGGTGGTTTCCTGAAAGGACGCAGCCGAAATAAAACTCTCCGTATTGAGGGACGCCTTGGTGATGCCCAGCAGTAGGGCCTCAGCGCTTGCAGGCTGTTTTCCCTGGGCAATCAATTTATTGTTCTCCTCCTGAAAACGCCATTTTTCCACATTCTCTGCCAAAAGGAACCCCGAGTCGCCCACATCGGTGACACTCACCTGTCTGACCATCTGGCGAACAATCACTTCGATGTGCTTATCATTAATTCTGACTCCCTGTAGACGGTATACCTCCTGGACCTCGTTCACGAGATATTTGGCAAGCTCTTTCAAACCTCGAATTTTTAATATGTCATGGGGATCAGCGGAACCATCCATGAGTGCCTCTCCCGCGCGCACATAGTCTCCATCCAGAACACTGACATGCTTTCCTCTCGGGACTAAATAGGTCACGGCATCACCCACTTCAGGCGTAACAATCATTTTCCTTTTGCCCTTGGTATTCTTGCCAAAGGAGAGCACCCCGTCGATTTCGGTGATAATCGCTGTTTCCTTGGGTTTCCGCACTTCAAAAAGTTCTGCCACGCGGGGCAGACCGCCTGTAATATCCTTCGTTTTGGTCGTTTCCCGGGGGATCTTGGCCAAAACCGTACCAGCACCCACACTCTCTCCCTCATTGACCATGATGACAGCGCCCACCGGCAACTGGTAGCGGCCCTTGGCTTTTCCGCTTCCCGGAAGATCGCTGGTTTTTCCCGAGCTGTCTTTGATCGAGATTCGGGGTCTGACATCCGCATCCCGTGATTCCACGATAACACGGCTGATTTTTCCCGTCACCGTGTCCCGCTTCTCTTTCATGGTCCGATCTTCAGTGATATCCCCGAATTTCACAACGCCGGGCACTTCCGTTAAAATGGGGATGGTGAAAGGGTCCCACTCGGCCAGCACCTGAGAGGATTCTACCGTCTGCTCGTCCCGCACTTTCAGGGATGCACCATATATGATCGGATAACGCTCCACTTCCCTGCCGCCTTTTCCCAATATGGCCATTTCCCCATTTCGATTCATGGCCACAAGGTCACCCTCCGTGTTTGCAACCGTTTTGAGATTAATGAATTTAACCTCACCCGGATTCCGAGGTTGAATGGTTGATTGCTCGACCCGGCGGCTGGCCGTTCCTCCGATGTGGAAGGTTCTCATGGTCAACTGTGTCCCCGGTTCACCGATGGACTGTGCAGCAATGACACCAACCGCTTCTCCCAGATTCACTTCGTGCCCATGGGCCAGATCACGGCCATAACATTTCTTGCAAACTCCCCTGCGGGCCTCACAGGTTAGAACCGACCTGATCCTGACTTTTTCGATACCGGCCCTTTCGATCAATTCAACCTCTTCTTCATTGATCGCCTCGTTGGCGCCCACCAGCACATCTCCTGTCACGGGGTCCTCGATATCATCACTGGCAACACGCCCAAGGATTCTTTCCCCCACCCGTTGAAGGATTTCTCCCCCTTCCAACAGGGACTCCACCCAGATGCCGTCGATGGTACCGCAATCGGTTTCTGTAATAATGGCTTCCTGAGAAACATCAACCAGTCGTCGGGTCAGATACCCTGAGTTGGCCGTTTTAAGGGCGGTATCCGCAAGACCTTTTCTGGCCCCATGGGTAGATATGAAATATTGCAGTACGGTCAATCCTTCCCGGAAATTGCTTGTGATGGGTGTTTCAATAATTTCACCTGACGGCTTTGCCATCAGGCCCCTCATTCCGGCCAGCTGCCGCATCTGGTCTTTTGACCCCCTGGCACCGGAATCAGACATCATATAGACGGCATTAAAACTGCTGACGTCGGTCGGGCCCAACTCAGGGCTGTCAATCCGTTTCACGGCCATCTCTTTCATCATTTCAGAGGCCACATTTTCCGTGGATTGCGCCCAGATATCAACAACCTTATTATATTTTTCCCCTGAAGTAATCAGGCCGTCCACATACTGATCTTCGATCTTTTTCACTTCATTTTCCGCTTCGTTGATAATCGTTTCCTTTTCCGATGGAATCACCATATCTTTCATGGCAATGGAAATACCGGAAAGGGTTGCATATTTATAGCCAAGGTCCTTAAGCCGGTCCGCCAAAATGACCGTGGCCTTGATCCCCGCTTTTCGATGGGATTCGTTAATGAGATGCCTCAGGGCTGATTTTGTCATGACTTGGTTAACCAGCTCAAAAGACAACTTTTTATCTGGAATGATTTCATAAAGGATCACCCGGCCTGTGGTGGTTTCCCATATTTTCCCATCCATTCTGATCTTAATGGCCGCGTGCAGATCCAGCTCACCCGCGTCATAGGCAACACGAAGTTCCTGGGGGCTCGAAAAGATCTTACCTTCCCCTTTGGTGGGTTCTTCCCGGGTTGAAGGCCTTTCCCGGGTCATGTAGTAAATACCCAGGACAATATCCTGGCTTGGAACGATAATGGGGTCACCATTGGCGGGCGACAGGATATTGTTGGTGGACATCATCAATACCCTGGCCTCAATCTGAGCTTCAATGGAAAGGGGAATGTGGACCGCCATCTGATCCCCGTCAAAATCCGCGTTAAAGGCCGTGCAAACCAGTGGGTGCAGTTGAATCGCCTTTCCCTCAATCAAAATGGGTTCAAAGGCCTGCATCCCCAGGCGGTGAAGTGTGGGCGCCCGATTTAACAGAATGCAGTATTCCTTCACCACTTCGTCCAGCGAGTCCCAAACCTCATGGGTTTCTCGTTCGACCATCTTCTTGGCGCTCTTGATGGTCGTCACATGCCCTTTTTCATCCAGCTTATTGTAGATAAAGGGTTTAAAAAGCTCCAGCGCCATTTTTTTTGGAAGACCGCATTGGTGGAGACGCAAATCCGGCCCCACCACAATCACCGATCGCCCTGAATAATCCACGCGCTTACCCAGGAGGTTCTGCCTGAACCGCCCTTGTTTCCCCTTCAGCATGTCGCTCAAAGACTTGAAAGGACGTTTGTTGGCGCCGGTAACCACTTTTCCCCTTCGGCCGTTATCAAATAGAACATCCACCGCCTCTTGCAGCATCCGCTTTTCATTTCGAATAATGATATCGGGTGCATTGAGCTCCAGAAGTCTTTTCAGCCGGTTATTTCGGTTGATGACCCGTCGGTACAAATCATTTAAATCGGATGTGGCAAAACGCCCGCCATCCAGGGGCACCAGGGGCCTCAAGTCGGGGGGCAGCACGGGAACCACATTCAAAATGGTCATTTCAGGGCGGTTTTTACTGTCCCTGAAGGCGTTAATGACTTTCAAACGCTTGGTCAGCTTCTTTCTTTTCGCCTCTGACTTGGTATTGGCCATCTCAACCCTGAGGCTCTCGGACAACTCGTCCACATTCAAATCCCTCAGCATGGTCTGAATGGCTTCGGCACCGATGCCTGCCTCGAACTGGTTGCCAAAGTCTTCCCGGGCCTGCTGCAACTGTTCATCGGAGAGCACTTCTCCCTTTGTCAAAGGTGTATCTTTCGGATCCACCACAATGTGTCCTTCAAAGTAAAGGACCCGTTCCAACTCCTTCAACGTCATATCCAGAAGGTTGCCGACTTTTGAGGGAAGGGCTTTTAAAAACCAGATATGGGCCACCGGCGCAGCTAGCGTGATATGCCCCATTCTTTCCCTGCGGACTTTGCTTTGAATGACTTCAACACCACATTTTTCGCAGACAATACCCCGGTGCTTCATTCGCTTGTATTTTCCGCAGTTACATTCAAAATCCTTTATGGGACCAAAAATCTTGGAACAGAAAAGCCCATCGCGCTCCGGCTTGAAGGTCCTGTAGTTGATGGTCTCCGGCTTTTTCACTTCTCCAAAGGACCACTCAAGTATTTTCTCTTTGGATGCCAGAGATATCCTGACGGAATTAAAACTGGATGGATCTTTCGGCTTTGTAAAAAAGTTGTATAATTCTTCCAATGCCTACTCCCCTTTCACCAATTGGCGCCACAACGCCAATCAGCTGTCCTCAAAAAGTTCCATTTCAAGGCCTAAGCTTTGCAGTTCTTTCATCAGAACCTTAAACGACTCGGGCAGTCCGGGTTCAAGTGCATTATTCCCCTTAACAATTCTTTCGTACATGCGGGTCCGTCCCGCCACATCATCTGATTTTACGGTTAGAAATTCCTGGAGCGTATAGGCTGCCCCATAGGCTTCCATGGCCCACACTTCCATCTCCCCCAACCGTTGACCCCCGAATTGCGCCTTTCCACCCAGAGGTTGTTGGGTAACCAGAGAATACGGTCCTATGGAACGCGCATGCAGCTTATCATCTACCAGATGATGCAATTTCATGATGTACATAATACCAACGGTAACATCCTGATCAAAAGGTTCCCCTGTACGCCCGTCATAAAGTGTCGACTGACCGGTGGCCGATAACCCGGCCTCCTCCAGAAAGGATTTGATCTCCTCTTCTGAAGCGCCGTCAAATACCGGTGTTGCCAACGGTACACCATCCAGCATTAAAGATGATTCCTTGAGCAGTTCCTCATCCGACAAATTCGCAAAATAAGACTGATATTCATCTTTGGTAAACCAATTCTTGAACTTCTCCCTGAGAAGTTTGGGGCTATTGATCTTTCCAAACAGCTCCCGAACTTTCATACCCATGCCATGGGAAGCCCATCCCAAATGGGTTTCAAGAACCTGGCCCACATTCATCCGTGAGGGCACGCCTAAAGGATTTAAAACGATGTCCACAGGGGTTCCATCCGCAAAATAGGGCATGTCCTCAATGGGCAGTATTCGAGACAAAACACCCTTATTGCCATGGCGGCCAGCCATTTTGTCCCCCACAGACAGCTTCCGTTTTACCGCCACATACACTTTCACCATTTTGACCACCCCGGGCGCCAATTCATCTCCCAGGTCAAAATTTTCTATTTTGTTCTCACAGATTGTGGTCAGGCGCTCAACCTTGGCAGTACACTTCAAAACGATTGCCTCAGCCTTTTCAATTTCATCCATGGAGGTCTTCACATCCGCCCATGCGAGCGCTTCAATGGGCAGGGATTCAACATCTTGCCGCTTCATGGCTTCGGTTTTTTTCAGCAAAACCGCCCCGCTCTTTTTGTCACTGAGATCTGTTTTAAGCGCCTTTCCTTCCAGGATTCCCAACAACTTTTCTCTGGCGCTTCGCTCCACAACCTCGATCTCGTCTTGAAGATCCTTTCTCATACAACGGCTTTCTTCGGCTTCAATGGCAAGGGCCCGCGCATCCTTTTCAACGCCGCCCCGTGAAAACACCTTGGCATCAATAACGGTGCCGTGCACACCGGGGGGAACACGCATGGAACTGTCTTTCACATCGCCTGCTTTATCACCGAATATGGCCCTTAAGAGTTTCTCTTCAGGGGAAAGTTGCGTTTCGCCCTTCGGCGTAATTTTTCCCACAAGAATGTCGCCCGGACCAATTTCCGCACCGATCCTTACGATCCCGCTCTCGTCCAGGTTTTTCAATGCATCCTCACCCACATTGGGAATATCCCGAGTAATCTCCTCTTTCCCCAGTTTGGTATCGCGGGACAGAATTTCAAATTCGTCAATATGGATTGAGGTATAAACATCTTCTTTTACAACCCGTTCGCTGATCAGAATAGAGTCCTCAAAATTGTACCCTCCCCAGCTCATGAAAGCCACCATCACGTTTCGACCCAGGGCAAGTTCCCCTTGTTCCATGGCAGGCCCGTCCGCAATTATCTGTCCCTTTTTTACGAATTCGCCTTTTTGCACAATGGGCTTCTGATTATAGCAGCTGTTCTGATTGGACCGTCTGAACTTTGTGAGCTTGCAGATTTCCACCTCGGAGTCGTCATTTTCACCTGTGTCGGTAAAGCGAATGACAATTCGAGACGCATCCACATGTTCGATGACGCCATCTCTTTTAGCGATTACCGAAATTCCGGAGTCTCTTGCCACCACCTTCTCCACACCGGTACCCACAAGGGGCGCTTTGGCGTTCAAAAGCGGTACCGCCTGACGCTGCATGTTGGAACCCATCAGAGCCCTGTTTGCATCATCATGCTCCAGAAAAGGAATCAAAGAGGCGGAGATGCTCACCAACTGGTCCGGTGATACATCCATGTACCTGACATCCGACACAGGCACCTTGAACGCTTCTCCCTCAATCCGTACAGCCGCCTCATCACGAATAAAGCCCCCTTTATCATCCAGAGGCGCATTTGCCTGGGCTATGGGATAATCTTTTTCATCAAGGGCGGATAAATATTCCAGGCTTTCGGTGGCCTTGTTATCCGAAACACGCCTGTAGGGCGTCTCGATAAAGCCAAATTCATTCACCTGCGCATAAGTACTCAAAGAAACAATCAGCCCGATGTTCGGCCCTTCAGGGGTCTCAATGGGGCAAATCCTGCCGTAGTGTGTCGGGTGCACATCGCGAACCTCAAACCCGGCTCTTTCCCGCGTCAGCCCACCAGGTCCCAGGGCACTGAGTCTACGCTTGTGGGTCACCTCGCTTAAGGGATTGGTCTGATCCATAAATTGGGACAGCTGGCTCGTGCCAAAAAACTCTTTCACCACCGCAGAAACAGGTTTGGAGTTAATGAGGTCGTGAGGCATCAACGTCTCCACCTCTTGAAGGCTCATTCTCTCTTTGATTGCCCTTTCCATCCTCACAAGACCGACACGGTATTGATTCTCGAGGAGTTCGCCCACAGCACGCACGCGCCGATTTCCGAGGTTGTCAATATCGTCCACCATGGCTTCTGCGCTTTTCAGCCTGATGAGTTCCTCGACGGTACCAAAGATGTCTTCTTTTCTGAGCGTTCTCTGCTCGAGAGAAACCCCCTCCATACCCAGACGATAATTGAGTTTAAGCCTTCCTACACGTGAGAGATCATAGGTATCAAGGTTAAAAAAGAGATTTTGAAAAAAAGTTTCAGCCACCTCGGGGGTCGGGGGGCTGCTGGGTCTCATTTTTCGGTAAATATCAAGGACCGCCTCTTCCGGCGTGTTGATTCGGTCCGCCACCAATGTCTCTCGAATGCTTCGACTGATACCGTGCCCGTCCAGAACAAGGCATTCGATATTCGTTATTCCTCTTTCCAAAATCGACTCAATTTTTTCAATGGTCAGAGGGCTGTTACCTTCCAGAAGAACTTCACCGGTTTCAGGGTCTATAAGATCTTCACAAATCACCCGACCCTCAATATCCTCCAGATCAACGGGAATTCGGACCCGCTTCTGGTCTATACATTTGACCTGGGAAATCCCTTTTTCAACCAACAGAGCACAATCATCCTTTGAAAGCACGCTTTCAGCAGCCATGAGAATGTCGCCGGTCTCCGGGTCCGGGATGTCTTCAACCACCTGCAATTCAGTACCTTTATCAATTTCAATTGGCACCCGTTTCAGCATGGGTATCCTGGGTTTTGTGGTTTCATTCACCCCCAGGGTCTTAAGCAAACGCTTTGTAATTTTAGCGCCTTTTTTGGCGATAACCTCTTCGTCCCCATCAATAATATCTTTTGTGACCCGACTCTGAGCCAGGATTTCAGGAATTACTTCCCGCCAACCCCCTGTCTCACCAATTTCAACCATTTCAGTGTCATAGAAGTGGTAAAGGAGATCTTTGGCCGTATAGCCAAGTGCTTTTAACAGAATGGTTACCGGGAATTTTCTTCGTCGGTCAATTCGAACATATAAGAAGTCTTTGGGATCAAACTCGAAATCAAGCCAGGAGCCCCTCAGCGGAATAATTCTGGCGGAATAAAGCAGCTTTCCACTGGCATGGGTTTTTCCCTTGTCATGGTCAAAAAATGCGCCGGGTGAACGATGAAGCTGGCTCACCACTGCGCGCTCTGTTCCGTTAATAATAAATGTGCCGCGGTCGGTCATGATGGGGAGAGTGCCGAAATAAATCTCTTGCTCTTTGATGTCCCGAATGCTTTTCATTTCACTCACGGTATCGGTATCAAAAACAACCAATCGGACCGTAAGCCTGAGGGACGCCTCATATGTCATGCCCTTGCTGAGGCAATCTTCTTCACTGTACTTGGCACCCTCAAAAGCGTACTTGACGAACTCAAGGGACGAAGTCCCTGCAAAATCATGGATGGGAAAAACACCCATATAAGCCGCTTGGAGCCCCACGTCTTCACGCTCCTGGGGCGGAATATCCTTCTGCAAATACCGCTCATAAGACCGTCTCTGCATGGCAATGAGATTGGGCGTTTCAATAACTTTGCTGATTTTCCCGAAACTTTTTCTTGCCCGTCTTCTGACACCATCATTCTTAAACATGGTATCTCCTTATGGTCATTCTTTGGCCTTGTATGTTTTCAAACAATTCCGACAACCAAAAACCGCTCATCTCGGTTGAAATCCCGATTTATGCAGGACGTATGGCGGCTCTCCCCAAATGAGCCTGTCGCTATTTAATCTCAGCTGCTGCGCCGGCTTCTTCCAATTGGGTCTTGATCCCTTCAGCCTCATCTTTTGGAACCCCTTCTTTAACAGGACCCGGTGCGCCATCTACAACGCCTTTTGCTTCTTTGAGCCCCAGACCGGTAATGGAACGGACAACCTTTATGACCTGGATCTTTTTGTCTCCTATAGCGGTCAGAATAACATCAAACTCAGTCTGTTCAGCCTCTTCTTCTGCCGGTGCCCCCGGGGCGGCTGCCGCCACGGCCATGGGTGCCGCAGCACTGACACCGAATTTTTCTTCAAGCTCCTTTACGAACTCGGAGAGCTCCAAAACGGTCATATTGGATATAAATTCTACAACATCTTCTTTACTGATATCAGTTGCCATATTACTAAAACCTCCAACTTCCAAAAAAAATTATTGCAATTCGCTTTTCTTTTCTTCAATGGCCTTTAAAACATTCATAAACTGGCCCATGATCCCGTTTAACAAAGAGACAAAAGATGTAGGCACAGCCTGCATGACGGACAGGGTCTGGGCCAACAACACATCTCTTCCGGGCAAGGCCGCCAGTTTCTTGACGCCTGAAACATCGACCTGTTTACCGGATATCTGGCCGCCCTTTATTTCAAGATCTTTGAATTTCTTGGCAAAATCCACCAATGCTTTTGCAGGAGCAACCACATCATCATAGGTCAAAGCTATGGCCGTAGGCCCCTGCATGAGATCCAAAATCAGCTCGGTATCGGTATCTTTGCTCGCCAGTTTCAAGAGCCTGTTTTTCACAACTTCGATCTCAGCATTCGCCTGTCTGAGATCACGTCTCAATCGGTTCATGGATTCAACATCAAGTCCCTGGTAATCCACCAAGTATGACCCTTCGGCCTTTTCAAGACGTTCGTGAAGGTTATCAACCAACTCTTTTTTTTCTTGTCTATTCATATTCACCTCCTCTCTTTTATGGACAATAATATTGTCAAAGACAAAAGGTGTACACCCTTAACACTACTTTCATCCAGTCTCGGCAGGCTTGATTTTAAGCCGCTTCCCCCTGAGTACGAACTGTCACCCGGGCATGGCGGCACCTACTGTCTTTGACCAAGAACGCCCTTCAGAAAATGAAGCGCGTAACCCTAAAATCTTGATTGCTCACACATATTTTGGAGCATTCTTCAAACACAAAAATGGACGATCTTGTCAGATGAAAAGACCATCCACTGTTTTGCTTTAAAAACACAATTTTGCTTTTACCGTATCTATGGGTTCAATATATCCTTTACATAAACGGGATCAACCTTAACCCCAGGCCCCATGGTTGAAGAAATCGCAATACTTCTGTAATAAGTCCCTTTACTGGAAGGCGGTTTGAGTTTCTGAATCGTATCCATGAAAGAGGCAACATTTTCCAAGAGCTTTTCCAGGCCAAATTCTATTTTACCCACTGCGGCATGAACGATACCCGTTTTATCCACCTTGAAATCAATTTTGCCTGCCTTAATCTCCGTTACCGCCCTGGCCACATCAAAGGTCACCGTTCCCAACTTGGCGTTCGGCATCAATCCTCTGGGCCCCAGAACACGACCGAGTTTCCCAACAGCGCCCATCATATCAGGGGTGGCAATGGTCTTGTCAAACTCAAGCCAGCCGCCTTGAACCTTCTCCAGAAGTTCATCCGACCCCGCGTAATCAGCACCGGCATCCAAGGCCTCTTTTTCCTTTTCCCCTTTGGCAAAAACAGCCACCCGGACTTCTTTTCCAACGCCGTTGGGAAGCGCCACCGTGCCTCTTACCATCTGGTCGGCATGCCTTGGATCAACACCCAGTTTAATCGCTAAATCCAAACTCTCATTGAATTTGGCATAAGCACAATCAATGGAAAGTTGAACCGCCTCCTCAAAGGTATATCGCTTCAGTTTATCAACCCTCTGAGCACTTTCCCTGTATTTTTTACCCTCTCCAGCCATCTCTTTATTCCCTTCGTCGTTTTACGGATTTCAGGATACCTCGATGCCCATACTCATGGCGGTACCCTCAATAATCCTTGCTGCCCCTTTTATGTCAATGGCATTCAAGTCTTCCATCTTAATCTTCGCAATCTCTTCGACCTGTTTGCGGGTTACGGATCCGACCTTATCGCGATTGGGCTCTGAAGAGCCTTTCGCAATTTTCGCTGCCTGTTTCAATAGCACAGAAGCCGGAGGTGTCTTCGTAATAAATGAGAAAGACCTGTCCGCATAGATGGTAATAATGACCGGAATGACCGTCCCCATCTGGTTTTGAGTTCTTGCGTTGAACGCTTTACAGAATTCAGCGATATTGACACCATGTTGACCCAATGCAGGCCCTATGGGCGGTGATGGATTTGCCTGCCCACCCTTTACCTGTAATTTAACGGATCCAATAATTTTTTTTGCCATATTCAGTCCCTTTAAGTCCTTTGCCTTAAATAGTTCGAGAGCATCGACTATTTTAATCAAATAGTGGTGACTTGAATAAAATCAAGTTCCACAGGAGTCGGCCGTCCAAAAATGGTAATGAGAACTCTCAATTTTTCTTTATCGGGCTTTATTTCGGAAACCGTTCCCTGAAAATTGGTAAAAGGACCGTCTACCACCCGCACTTCTTCGCCTTCCTCAAAATTATATCTGGCTTTGGGCCTGTTAACACCCTCTTCCATCTGATGAATCACCCGTTCGGCTTCTTCGGCTGATACCGGTGTGGGATTGACTTCTCCGCCCACGAATCCCGTTACCTTTGCCGTATTTCGAACCGTGTGCCACGTATCCTGGTCAATATGCATTTCAACCAGGATGTAACCGGGGTAAAATTTCCTGGATGTGGTCTTCTTCTCGCCTTTTTTCAGTTCAACGACCTGTTCAGTGGGAACCAGGATCCTTCCAAAAAACTCATTCTGCCCAAAGGATTCAATACGCTCTTCCAGGCTTTTTTTAACCTTGTCCTCAAACCCGGAATAAGTATGAACAATGTACCATTTCAATTCCACGAAAACCCCTGATCGCTGTAGCCAGCTTAAATTAAGGCAGAATCCCAAGAAAAATTTTCAACAGACCTAGCCAACAACATGTTTTATAATTTTAATAAGACCTAAGTCAATCAGACCTAGGTATATAGAAACCAACAACGTCAAAACAATCACAACAACCGTGGAAGCAATCAGCTCCTTACGGGTAGGCCACTTGACTTTTTTCAGCTCCACCTTGGCTTGCCGCAAAAACAGTCCCACGTTTTTAAACAGGTTGCTTGCGCCCCCGCTCTCGCCGGATTTGCCTGCTTTCGCTGTTTTCTGAACGGCCCTGCCGGGTTTTCCATCCGGTTTCGCCCCTTTATTGACAACATCTACCGACGTTGAAGCGGCACCAACTGCAACGGTAGTTTTCGTCTTCTTGGGGCTTTTCTTGCTTTTTGGTTTTCGGTTATTCTTTTTCATTGGCACATGAAATTCCTTAAAAGCACCCCGTAAATCGAACAGGGAGTGAAAACGCTGTTAGTGTGTTTAACCCTTCTTAGAGGCTTCACAAAAAAAATGGCAGGCCAGGAGGGATTCGAACCCCCATCACCCGGATTTGGAGTCCGGTGCTCTAGCCGTTAGAGCTACTGGCCTGCATTCATCAACCTACTTGGTTTCTTTGTGAAGAGTATGGGCCCTGCAAAAGGGGCAATATTTTTTGAAACCCAGTTTATCCGGCGTCTTTTTCTTATTCTTTGTGGTCGTATAATTCCTGTTTTTGCAATGCTCACAGGCCAATGTCGTAATATCACGCATTCTGTTAAAGGTCTCCTGTTATTCAATAATTTCGCTGATGACGCCGGCCCCGACGGTCCGGCCACCCTCGCGAATGGCAAACCGCAACTCCTTCTCCATGGCGATGGGAGTGATTAGAGCAACCTCCATGGACACATTATCCCCCGGCATCACCATTTCCACACCTTCCGGAAGCGTTGTAACACCCGTCACATCCGTTGTCCTGAAATAGAACTGCGGACGATATCCATTGAAGAACGGCGTATGCCGCCCGCCCTCTTCCTTCGTCAAAATATAGGCTTCCGCTTTGAACTGCGTATGGGGCGTAATGGATCCCGGTTTTGCAACCACCTGTCCGCGTTCCACTTCATCCCGTTTGGTACCGCGAATCAGAACACCAACATTATCGCCCGCGATCCCTTGATCCAAGATCTTTCGGAACATCTCAACACCCGTGCAGACCGTTTTCATGGTGTCTTTAATCCCGACGATCTCAACTTCGTCGCCCACCTTCACGATGCCTCGCTCCACGCGACCCGTCACAACCGTACCCCGACCTGAAATGCTGAATACGTCTTCAATGGGCATCAGAAACGGTTTTTCCGTATCACGGACCGGTTCGGGAATGTATTCATCAATGGCATCCATCAATTCAAATATCGGTTTCACATCTTCCTCACCCGAATCATCGCTTTCAAGGGCCTTTAAGGCGCTTCCTTTGATTATCGGGATATCATCTCCCGGGAATTCGTATTTGCTCAACAGCTCCCGCAACTCAAGCTCCACCAGTTCGATGAGCTCTTCATCGTCCACCATATCGCATTTATTAAGGAACACCACGATACTGGGAACACCCACCTGCCGCGCCAGCAATATATGCTCCCGCGTCTGGGGCATGGGGCCGTCATCAGCGCCCACCACCAGGATGGCGCCATCCATCTGGGCCGCGCCCGTAATCATGTTCTTGATGTAATCCGCATGGCCCGGGCAATCCACATGGGCATAATGGCGGTTGTCCGTCTCATACTCAACGTGGGCCGTCGCAATGGTAATGCCCCGGGCTTTTTCCTCCGGCGCTTTATCAATCTGGTCGAAAGGAATAAAGTCCGCCATTCCCTTCTTTTCCAGATGCTTTGTGATCGCCGCGGTCAAGGTCGTTTTGCCATGATCGATATGGCCGATGGTTCCCACGTTCAAATGCGGCTTCGTCCTCTCAAATTTCGCTTTGGCCATTGCATATCCTCCAAAATTTGTTCTTACGCGACGTCTATTTTCTAAAACGTTCTCACACAAAAAAAGATTTATTTATTAAGGTTGCCTTCCAAATTTTTATTGAATGCTGGAGCCCACGACCGGGATCGAACCGGTGAACCTCATCCTTACCAAGGATGTGCT
>CAYSFQ010000003.1:0-46281 GCA_964430575.1 uncultured Desulfobacteraceae bacterium | reverse complement strand
CAAGTCTTTCCAGAGATATTCACGTGTCATTTGACAGCGTCAGGAACTGGATTGAAATCTTTGAAAACTTCTTTATGGTCTTCAGGATAGCGCCGTGGAGCAAGAAAATATCAAGGGCTATAACAAAGGAAAAAAAGCTGTATCTCTTCGATTATGCCGGTATTGATTCCCCGGGAGCAAGATTTGAAAACATGGTCGCTCTGGAACTTTTTAGAGCCGTGTCAAACTGGAATGATCTCGGGTTGGGGAATTTTTCTTTGCATTATTTAAGAAACAGAGACAAGGAAGAAGTTGACTTTCTGATTTCAAACAATCACAAACCTCTCCTCCTTATTGAAACCAAATTATCTGATGATTATGCATCAAAAAGCCTCATAAAATTTCAAAAAGTTCTCAATATCCCGGCGGTCCAGCTTGTCAATAGAGACGTGTGCAAACTTGTCTCCAACAATAATTTGAAAATACTGATCATCAGCGCAGATCACTGGCTGTCATTGCTGCCATAAGAGACTATCCGGGGAAATAAACCCCTGCTGTGACTAAACCTTATCCAGCACCTCCCGCACTTTCAGAGACAGGGACTTGGGTGTAACCGGTTTCGCCATAAAGTTCATATCCGAGGGTACAACCCCGAAGCGGGAAACAATCTCGTCCGTGTACCCGGATATAAAGAGTATCTTCATTCCGGGTCTTTTCTCCTGGAGCGCGTCCGACATTTCCCTCCCCCCGATACCGGGCAGGACCACGTCGGCCAAGAGGAGTTCGATCTCTCCCTCATGTTCTTCGCTGAGCACTATTGCCGTCTCTCCGTCCTGGGCCAGAATGCCCCTGTTGCCGGATCTCCATATCATCTACGGTAGATATCTCACCGGTCAATGCCTTGGCCAACGGAGATCGTTCCCGGGGGTACAATTCATCGGTCCCCGCCGTATGGGCACAGAAGACCTTTGAGAGGTCACCGATCCCGGTTTCGGGGTCAAGATCCTGAAGTCCCATACCGAGCAGGTTCCGGGCCGAACGATTCATATAGAGCGGTCTACCGGACACCTCGACGATCAAAACGGCTACGGGAAGGTATTCAAGCATCTTGAGGGAATGCTTTTCAACCACCGCCTGTCTCTCTTCATACCCCATGGCCTGTCTCCCGGTTCCGCAGTTGAATCACAACCCACACAGTTCACACGCCTGACTGCCCGTACCGATACCACATAAAGGAATATAAAATCAAAAGAATTTCACTCACTCTTTGAAAAGGCGAATCATCTCTTCTTGCCATAGAAGAGTTAGAAATGAAATTCAGCATTTCAATTTGCCCAGGTTCCTGCAGTGTCCTAATCTGATTTTTCCTGGCGCATTGACGTTTCCCGTATTTATTGAGATAATACTTTTATTAGAAATTTTAGCCAAACAAAGGACAAAAAAATGTCAAACATCAACGTATTGTCTCAACGATATGCCGGCCCTGAAATCAATGGCATCTTTTCTGAAGCGGGAAGAATTCTGGCCGAGAGGGAACTCTGGATTGCCGTGATGCAGGCTCAAAAAAAACTGGGGATTTCCATCCCCGCCGATGTAATCGAGGGTTACGAGGCCGCCAGGAACAACATTGACCTAGACTTCATCAATCAGCGGGAGATTGAAACCAAACACGATGTCAAAGCCAAAATCGAAGCATTTGTCAAGGCTTCCGGGAAAGATGAGCATATTCACAAGGGCATGACCAGCCGGGATCTCACCGATAATGTGGAGCAGATGCAGTTCAAAAAGGCCTCCCGGATCATCCTGGGCCGTTATGTGTCCGTCCTCAGGCATATGCTGGATCGCGCCTCAAAATATCAAGACATTGTTCTGACGGCCCGAACGCACCACCAAGCCGCACAACCCACCCTCCTGGGACGGCGGTTTTCCATGTGGGCTGAAGAACTGCTCACCCACATGACGGGTTTTGAAAACTTCTTAAACGCTTATCCCCTCAGAGGCATCAAAGGTCCGGTGGGGACCCAGTTCGACATGCTCACCTTGCTGGGCACTCCTGAAAAGGTCCACATGCTGGAGACCATGGTGGCCCAAAGTTTGGGTTTTGAGCGCGTTCTGGATTCCACAGGCCAGGTTTATCCCAGGTCCCTTGATTACGCGCTGCTCAGCCAGCTGGCCTTCATGGGGAGCGCCTGTGAAAACTTTGCCAAAGGCATGCGCCTAATGAGCGGCTATGAACTGGTGACCGAAGGCTTCAAGGAAGGACAGGTGGGCTCCAGCGCCATGCCCCATAAAATGAACACGCGAAGCACCGAGAGAATCAGCGGGTTTTCCACCCTCATCAAGATGTACACTGACGGCGCGTCGCGGGTGGCGGGAGACCAGTGGGAAGAAGGGGATGTTTCCTGTTCGGTGGTACGACGGATCGTCATGCCCGACGCGCTGTATGCCTCGGACGGTTTGTGCGAAACCACCCTCACGGTTCTTTCCAACATGGGCGCCTACCCGGTGACCATCGACAAAGAGGTGGATCGTTATCTGCCGTTTCTCGCCAGCACTGAAATCCTCATGACGGCCATTAAAGCCGGCGTTGGCCGGGAAACGGCCCATGAAGCCATCAAACGCCATGCCGTGGCAGAGGCCATGGCCATGCGCGAGAAGGGGGCAGTCCCCCAACTGGCTGACAAACTCGCCCGTGATGCCATATTCAAAGCGGCCGGCATCACCGAAGACCAGATCAAGGGTATATTGGCGGATAAAAAACACTTTGTGGGAAATGCGGCCGAGCAGATTGAGCAGGTCGCGGCAAAAGCGGCGCCCCTGTTTGACCGCTATGCCGAAGAGGCTCGATATGAGCCCGGGGACATCTTATAGCAACCGCATCTCACCTGATTTAAGCCTGTGCATACTGAGTGACTACTCAGTTTAAGGCCAAAAATATAACCTATTCACACCTCACATTGGGTCTTTTCTCAATTTATCCCTGGATTAACCCCTGTCAAACATTTTTTCCTTGACCCCCACAGAAAACTTTATTAAGGTCAAACCTGACTGAGCACTCAGTTGGTTTTTCAGATTTGGCCTGAAGGAATTTATTCGTATGTCCAAAAAAGAGTCCATTCTAAAGGCGGCCACATGGCTTTTTGCCAAAAAAGGCTTCAAGGATACATCCATGGCGGAATTATCCAAAATCACCGGTGCTGCGGAAGGGACCATATTCTACCATTTCAAGAATAAAGAGACGCTTTTTCTGGCCGTACTGGAAACGGTCAAACTGGAAATTATCACTGATTTTGACCGGTACACGGCCCGGAAGCATTTTCAAAACGGGCTGAAAATGGTGGAGGAGGTGGTCTCCTTTTATCTCTATCTGGCCGGCCACAGCCCGGATCTGTTTATGTTGCTGCACCGGCATGATGCCTATGAACTGGCTGAGGTGAATCCGATCTGCCGGGAATATCTTGAAGATACCTACAACGGCCTCGTTGACATCTTTGAAAAAGCCGTAAATCTGGGAAAAAAGGATGGGTCCATAGGGTCAGTGCCGGCCAGAAAAACGGCGTTGATCCTTTTCACATTGACCGATGGGTTGGTTCGTTTCAACAGCTACAATCTTTACAATGCCGGCGCACTCTCCGACGAATTGATCGCCAGTTGCAGAAGAATGCTTGTAAATGCTTAATCCATAAGTCTTTCACAAAAAGGAGCAGAATTCATGCTGACCAGAGTATTTCCATTTTGGGGCTGGTTCAAAGATTACGACTTGACGAGTTTGAGGACGGACTTTATTTCAGGACTTACCGTAGCCCTCGTTCTGATTCCCCAGTCCATGGCCTACGCACAACTGGCGGGGCTACCACCCTACTATGGTCTCTATGCCTCATTTCTGCCTCCCATGGTTGCGGCCCTGTTCGGATCGAGCCGTCAACTGGCCACCGGCCCAGTGGCTGTGGTATCCCTCATGACGGCAGCATCCCTGGAACCCCTTGCCACAGCGGGGAGCCCCGGCTACATCGCCTATGCCATCCTTCTGGCACTGTCAGTAGGCGCTTTCCAGTTTACGTTGGGCGTCTTGAAACTGGGACTGGTGGTCAACTTTCTGTCTCATCCGGTCGTGAATGGCTTCACCAATGCCGCCGCCATTATTATTGCATCCTCCCAGCTTTCCAAAATGTTCGGGGTCTACGTGGACAAGGCCCAGCACCATTATGAAACGATTATACGCGTCATTCAATCCGCCTGGCACTATACCCACTGGCCCACACTCGCCATGGGGGCGTTGGCGTTTGGGATCATGTACGGTTTGCGGCGGATATCCCCGAAGATCCCCAATGTTCTGGTGGCGGTGGTCATCACCACCCTCATATCCTGGATGACCGGTTTTCAGCACAACAGGGCCGTTGATCTTTCAGCCATTCAATCCCCGGAAATCAGAGGCATGGTGGAAAAATTCAACCGTTCGGTTGCCACCATTCCTTCACTTGCCGAAGAGAGGGCCGAAGTGAATAAAGCCCTGGATGCGGCCGACCAAAATCAGGATATCATCGGGGTACTGAATGCGGAACATGAGATCAATGTGCTCACCATCAATATGGCACGAGTGCATCATGAGGTCCATAAAATCCGATCCACCATACGGTACATGTTGTTTGAAGGTGTTTTAGAGGAAGATGGCAGTCTGAAGTTCTATCCGAAAAACGCACTTCCGGAAGGTTCTAAGGGGGACGGCCGCACCTGGCACATAAAAGTAGGGAACAAGGCGCTGAAAACGGATCAACTTCTCATGATCGGCGGCGGTGTGGTGGTGGGGGAAATCCCCAGCGGACTCCCCACCCTGAGCATGCCCAAGGTGGATCTGGGGGTTATTCTCCATCTTCTCCCTTATGCGGCCATCATCTCGCTACTGGGTTTCATGGAGGCCATCAGCATCGCCAAGGCCATGGCCGCCAAAACGGGCCAGCGACTTGATCCCAACCAGGAACTGATCGGCCAGGGCTTGGGCAACATTTTAGGCGCCATGGGAAAAAGCTACCCTACTTCCGGGTCTTTTTCAAGGTCTGCGGTAAACCTCCAGAGCGGTGCGGTGTCCGGTCTGTCGAGCGTGTTTACCAGCTTGACAGTGGTAATCGCCCTGCTTTTTTTCACGCCGCTGCTTTACCATCTGCCGCAATCCGTTCTGGCTGCCGTCATCATGATGGCCGTCATCGGCCTGATCAACGTTTCGGGTTTTGTCCATGCGTGGGAAGCCCAATGGTATGACGGGGCTATTGCCATCATTTCTTTCATTTCGACCCTTGCCTTTGCGCCCCACCTGGACCGGGGCATCATGATCGGCGTTGTGCTTTCGCTGATGGTTTTCCTTTATAAAAGCATGAGACCCAAAATGGCTTTTCTGAGCAGGGATGACGATCATGTATTGAGATGCACAACCGACCACGGACTGCACGAATGCAGGTACATTGCCATGCTTCGCTTTGACGGAACGCTGTTTTTTGCAAACGCCAGTTACCTTGAGGACCAGATCGCTGACATCATGCTGAAAAAGAAAGCGTTGAGGCATATTATCCTGGTGTCCAACGGCATCAATGATATTGACGCTTCGGGAGAGGAAACGCTATCTTTACTCGTGGATCGGATCCGGAGCACTGGAATTGATATCTCCCTCAGCGGAGTGAACGAAACCGTCATGAAAGTGCTTGAAAGAACGCATTTTATAGCAAAAGTCGGAGAGGACCATATTTATCCAACGATGGAAAAGGCAATTCAGTCCGTTCATGAAAAGACGCACAGGGGCGGTGAAGAGAAAGTCTGCCCCTTGCTGACGGCGTGTCATCTTTCAGAGCCCGTGAATGGCGCCTCATCAACCATGCTAGAATAAGGAGTCAACACATGCCCGTTATCGGTATTTTCAGCGGTACATTTTGCAGGGAAGAACCCGTTGTTCAAGAACTTCATAAGCGAATCGGCTATGAGATTGCTTCGGACAGTGACATGGTCAAAAAGGCGAGCGGTCTTTGCGGCATTGCAGAAAGCAAGATTGAACGCGCATTTTCCGCCAAAACATCCGTATTCAACAATTTCACCCATGAAAACGAGCGTTCCATCGCCCACATAAAGCTGGCGGTTGCCCAGACGCTTCTGGAAGACAAGGTGATTTTCAGCGGTTTTTCAAGTCAGTTGATTCCTCAAAGAATCACCCATGTGCTTCGCGTCTGTCTCATTGCCGATATGAAATTCAGAAAAGAGACGGCTGCCGATGAAATGCAGTTGTCAGAAAAGGATGCCGCAGCCCTGATTCGAAAACAGGACGAGGAACGAGCCCTCTGGGTACAGATGCACCTTGACACAGCGGACCCGTGGGATGCGTCGCTCTACGACACGGTGATCCCCATGGACAAGACGGATGTGGATCAAGCCGTTGGTACCATCCATGACCATGTGAAAAGCGATCTGCTCCAACCCAGCGATGCGTCCCGAAAGGCGGTAAATGATTTTCTGCTGGCGGCCTCCGTGGGGGCAACCCTGACAAGGGAAGGCCACAACGCGGAGGTGGATGCCGTGGATGGCGTTGTAACCATTATCATCAATAAACATGTACTGATGCTGAGCCGGCTTGAGGATGAACTGAAATCCATTGCGGCCCGGGTTCCCGGCGTTTTGTCGGTTAGCACAAAGGTGGGCAAAAACTACCACCGGTCGGACGTCTATCGAAAATTCGATTTTCAGGCGCCGTCAAAAGTGCTTCTGGTGGATGATGAAA
The DNA here is from genome assembly GCA_964430575.1 of uncultured Desulfobacteraceae bacterium. Classification (GTDB taxonomy): domain Bacteria; phylum Desulfobacterota; class DSM-4660; order Desulfatiglandales; family Desulfatiglandaceae; genus NaphS2. Next base: position 39,545 of record CAYSFQ010000003.1, on the reverse strand, counting down.
GGGAGTTCGTACAAACCCTTTCGGAAAGATTGTTGATGCGGGATATGGGCTCAGCCGTCGCATATGACGGAGAATCGGCCCTTAAGCTCGTAAACGATGATGAACCTGAGGTCATGATTCTTGATCTCAAAATGCCCGGCATTGACGGGATCGAGGTGCTGAGGCGTGTCAAAAAGACCCGTCCCGAGATCGAAGTCATCATCCTCACAGGCCACGGGTCGGAAGCCGACCGAAAGGTCTGCATGGATCTGGGGGCCTTTGCCTATCTCCAGAAGCCTGTGGACATTGCGGTCTTGACGGATACCCTGAAAGAGGCCAATGAGAAGATCAGGAAGAAGACTGAGGCCGTAGAATAAACCGAATTCTTGAGTACATGGGTATGAAATTCTTAAACAGGATAAAACCGGAGTTCTGGGATCACCGCATTTTCAGCGAAGGTCCCTACAGTTCTCACTTCAATTTTCGACGCACCTGGTATGCGGCGGTTTGCCTGACCTCGGCGGTTGTCCTGGCGCCTCTCATATTCATGGCTGTCATGGATTACAGGGCAACGCGGCACGAAGTTGAATCCGAGATCCTTTTAAGGACGTCAAGGCTCGTATCCAATACCCGCAGGACCCTGTCCTATTTTCTTGACGAACGAAAATCCGCCCTTGATTTCATCGTCCATGACAATAACTTCAAACTGAATGTAAACCCTGAACGGATGGAACAGGTTCTTGAAAATCTAAAAAAGAGCTTCGGCGGTTTTACGGATCTCGGTTGTATTGACCATCGGGGAATTCAGCGTGTGTACGCGGGCCCCTACAACCTGACAGGGAAGGATTACAGCGATCAGGATTGGTACAAACAAGCCGTCAAGCGCGGCGTGTTCATCAGCGACGTGTTCAGGGGTTTCCGGCACGTTCCGCATATCGTCATTGCGGTAAAATACTACCCATCGGAAGAGGGTCCTTTTCGGGTGCTCAGGGCGACGCTCGATACGGCGAAATTCAACGATCTGCTGTCGCAGCTTGAAATAGACGGCCATGGAGATGCATTTATCATCAATTATAAAGGGGTGCTGCAAACGCCGTCCCTTTTCCATGGGGAAATTCTGGAAAGCATTTCGTTGCCCATACCCGATTTTGCCCCTGAAACAAAGGTATTCCAGTGGGTAACGGAAAAGGACATCCCTCTGGTGATCGGCTATCGGTATATTACGAATACGCAGTTCATTCTGATGGTGGTCAAACACAAAGAAGATCTGATGAAATCCTGGGAAGACTCCCGGCGGGAACTCATCGGATTTCTCCTTATCAGCATTGCTTTCATTCTGTTTGTTATTCTCTGGGGAGCCACCTACCTGGTCAACAGGATATTCCGGTCGGATCAGAAATTGATTGTCAGCCTTCATCAAGTTGAATATGCCAACAAGATGGCCTCCATCGGAAGATTGGCGGCCGGCGTGGCCCATGAAATCAACAACCCTCTGGCCATTATCAACGAAAAGGCGGGGTTGATGAAGGACCTGTTTCTCTTCAAAAAAGAATACACGGGAAATGAAATGCTCATGGGTCTCTTGGATTCCATCATCACTTCCGTTGAACGGTGCGGGAGAATCACCAAACGGCTGCTGGGATTTGCCCGTCACATGGATGTGAGCATTCAGTCGGTTGATCTCGGGGAGGTCGTTCGGGAAGTCCTTGGCTTCCTGAACAAGGAAGCGGAATATCGTTCCATAGAGATCTCAATCGAGGAGGCCGACGACATCCCCTTGGTGGCTACGGATGCAGGCAAATTACAACAGATTATTTTAAATATCCTCAACAACGCCTTTGCCGCCATGGAGAACAACGGCCAACTTCAAATAAGCATCAAGATGGCTGGCGAAGACAGGGTTGCGCTGACAATTACGGATGATGGCTGCGGCATCCCGGAAAAAGACCTCAAACGTGTCTTCGAACCGTTTTATTCAACAAAAACGGGGCAGGGCGGCACCGGTCTCGGACTTTCCATTACATACGGTCTCTCCGAACAGATCGGGGGAACCATTGAAGTTAACAGCGAACTGAACAGGGGGACCACCTTTACCGTTACGCTACCCTTTGTTGCCCAAGAAAAGGAGATGAAATAATCGTGCGCATACTCTTAGTGGATGACGAACAGGAACTGGTGGAAACACTGGCGGAACGGTTGGGCATCAGGGGAATTGAGGCGCATTGGGCAACGACCGGTGATGGGGCCCTGAAACATATGGATCAGGAAAATTTCGACCTGGCCGTCCTGGATGTAAAACTCCCGGGAATCAGCGGCATTGATCTTCAGAAAAAGATGAAGGCAAAAGATCCCGGACTAAAATTCATGTTCATGACCGGGCACGGTTCACATGACGATTTTACCGCCGGGTCCGCGGAAACAGGTGCGGACTACTATTTGTTAAAACCCGTGAATATCGAGGAACTGATCGATAAAATGACCAAACTAATGACCCAATAAAGGGGGCGATTATGGATCGTCAATTAGATGCTGAAAAAGAAACAGGGCTGCGGTTTTTCGGGAAAATGACGGCATCCATTTCCCATGAAATCAAAAATGTCATGGCGATCATCAACGAGAGCGCGGGCCTCCTGGAAGATTACAGTCTGATGGCGGAAAAAGGAATGCCCATCAACCCTGAACGTCTCAAGGTCGTATCAGATAGAATCGCGACCCAGATCCGACGGGCAGACAGCATTACAAAGAACCAGAACAGCCTGGCCCACAGCGTGGATAAATTTCAGAAAAGTGTTGACATCAGGGAAACCCTGGAGCTGGCGGTGGGGCTGACCGGGAGATTAGCGGATATGCGCAGTGTCATCCTGGACTTTCAACCGCCATCTGATTTTTCCACGGTGATTACGTCGCCGTTTCATCTTCTGAATCTCATCTGGCGGGTACTTGATTTTGCCATGGATACGTCCGGCGCCGGGAAAAGGGTGGGACTGACGTTTGAAGCAGGCACCACGTCGGTGAAAATCAGATTTACGGGGATTGAGGCGCTCACAAACGTGCCGGAGACCGTTTTTCCAACGGAAAAGGAAGCGGTCCTTTTGAAAATACTGGGTGCCATGATCCATAAGGATGTCAACACTCTGGAAATCCATCTGATTTTACCAAAGGATATAGGTCAACCGCTAACGGCTAAAAGCCGGTAACCATTAAGAAAGGGGAATAAAATGGAAAAAGTATTGCTCGTGGACGATGAAAAGGAATTTCTGGAAATCATGGCGGAGCGCATGGGAGCAAGGGATATGAACGTAACCACCACCACGTCCCCGAAAGAGGCGCTCATAAAGGCTCAGGAAGAAAGCTATGACGCCGTCATTCTGGATCTCATGATGCCCGAAATGGATGGCCTTGAGACCCTCAAGGAACTCAAGAAAAAAAATCCGGATTTACAGGTCATTCTCCTCACCGGGCATGCCACGGTGCAGAAAGGGGTTGAAGCCATGAAGCTGGGGGCCACGGATCTCCTTGAAAAGCCGGCGGACCTGAAAGTCCTCACAGAGAAAATCAAAAAGGCCCACACAAAGAAAATGGTTCTGGTGCAGAAAAAAGCGGAAGAGAAGATACGGCACATTCTTGCTGAAAAGGGATGGTAGCGGGAGGGTTCTTCATTGAAGGTGATCATTGTGGGCGCGGGCGAAGTGGGATTCCATATCGCCCAGCGACTTTCGGAAGAACACCAGGATGTTGTCCTGATTGACCGGAACCCGGAACAGATCAAACGGGTAGCGGACAACCTGGATGTACAGGCCCTCTTGGGTTCCGGAACGAGCCCTAAAACCCTTAAGGTTACGGGCATCGAGAATGCCGATATGCTGGTGGCAGCCACCAACAGCGACGAGGTTAATCTGATTTCCTGCCTGATCGCGAAAAACCTCAACCCGTACCTGATCAAAGTCGCCAGGCTCAGGAATGAGGAATATACCCTAGAATTGCCCTTGCTGGATAAAGATCACCTGGGGATTGACCATGTGATCAATCCCCAGATTGAAATGGTGCACAGTATTCAAAGGTTAATGGAAATTCCAGGCGCTTCCGAAGTCATCGATTTTGTGGGGGGGAGGGTCAAACTCATCGGCGTTACCGTGGAGAAGGATTCTCCTTTTGCCGGCCGGAAACTCCATTCATTCACGAAAGCCGAAGGGAAAATTCTGGTGGGCGCCATTGTGCGAACCCAGTCTAATTCCCCTGGCCAGGTGATCATCCCCCACGGGGACAACAGCATCCTGGCGGGAGACCTGGTTTATCTGGTTGCCAGAAACGCGGAACTGGAGCAAACCCTCGGATTCTTCGGCATCAAGAAAAAAAGTTCGAGACGGGTCATCATCATCGGCGCCGGTCAGACAGGTCAGGTCCTGGCCAGGGAAATGGACAGGACAAAAGCCAGCAACACCAAAATTATTGATAGAGACGAAACCATATGCGCGGCGCTTTCAGCCAGTCTTGCCCATGTGACGGTCATCAACGGGGACGGGACTAACAAAGAACTCCTGGAAGAGGAAAATATCGGGACTGCGGATTTCGTTGTTACCCTTACCGGGGATGAAGAAAGCAATATCCTCATATCCCTTCTCGCGAAAGGTTTGGGAACTCGGAAAGCTATCACCCGTGTCAGTAAGTTGAGTTACCTGCCACTCATGTCGGCCATTGGTATCCAATCTGTGGTTAGCCCGAGGCTGGCTGCGGTTCGAGCAATTTTGCAATATATCCGGCCCGGCAAAATCTTATCGGTGGCGCCCCTTAAAGGAGAGCACGCCGAGGCCATTGAAGCCGAAGCACTGGAAACATCGGACATTGTCAATAAACCCCTCCATAAAGTAAAAATGCCGAAAGGGGCTATTGTAGGCGCCATTTTCCGTGAAAACGACATCATTATCCCAAAGGGCGACAGCGTCATCAAACCGGGAGACCGGCTTATCATATTCGCCCTTCAACAAGTACTCCCGAAACTGGAAAAGCTGCTCACCGTAAAGCTGGAATATTTCTAATGAACTCCCAAATCATCTTGCGTTTCACAGGGATTTTGATGTTCTTCCTGGGGCTTTCCATGGGGGCCCCACTGGTGGCCTCTTTTCTGTTTGGGGACAATTGTACGCAATCTTTTCTCCTGGCCATGGCCATTACCTGTTTTCTGGGAATTATTCTTTTTGCTTTTACAAAAAATCAAAAGGAAAAGCAGCTCAGTCACCGGGACGGGATTGCCATTGTTACGCTGGGATGGATCATGGCGGGATTGGTCGGCGCCCTGCCCTACCTCCTTTCCGGCGTCACCCTCGGCTTTACCGATGCCTGCTTTGAATCCATTTCAGGATTCACTACCACGGGCGCCAGCATCATAACGGACATCGAGTCCCTTCCCGAGGGAATTCTTCTCTGGAGAAGTCTGACCCAGTGGCTGGGCGGCATGGGAATTATTGTCCTTTCCATCGCCATCCTGCCATTCTTAGGCATCGGCGGGATGCAGTTGTACAAAGCTGAAATCCCCAGTCCCGTCGTGGACAAACTCAAGCCCCGAATTTCAGAAACCGCCAGAATTCTCTGGAAAATCTATCTTCTTATGACCCTGCTGCAGGTAGCGCTCCTCTTAGGGGGCGGCATGAGCCTGTTTGATTCTTTCTGCCATGCCTTCAGCACCATGCCCACAGGCGGCTTTTCAACAAAAAATGCCGGTATCGCCCAATTCAACAGCGCCTACTTTGATTTTGTCATTGTGATTTTCATGCTTCTGGCCGGCATCAATTTTTCCCTTCACTACCGACTGCTCAAAGGCGATCTGAAGATATTCGGCAAGGACTCGGAGTGTCGCGTATTTCTGATCATCGTGGGTGCATTCATCCTGCTGGTAACCCTGGATATTTACGGCGATGTTTATAAGTCTCTTTCCCAGGCCTTCAGGTTTGCCGCCTTTCAGGTAAGCGCCATCATCACCACAACGGGGTTTGTATCCGCAGATTATGAAACATGGCCCCATTTTTCCCAGCTGATTCTTTTTATCTGCATGTTTTTCGGGGCCATGGCAGGTTCCACGGGGGGTGGCATAAAAATCGTGCGGCTCATATTGATGGTAAAGCATGGTTACCAGCAGATCTTCCGCATTATTCATCCTCACGCGGTAACCACGGTTAAGCTGGACGGGCAGGCTGTTTCCACGGATGTCCTTGGCAGCATATGGGGATTCTTTTTCCTTTACATGGGTCTTTTTGTTGTGGCCTCCCTGGTCATGGCGGGTCTTGGACTTAACTTTATTACCTCAATATCATCCGTGGCCGCATCCATCGGCAACATCGGCCCCGGTTTTGGACTGGTCGGCCCCATCCGGAACTACCTGGAAATTCCTACGGTGGGAAAATGGGTACTGATTTCCTGCATGCTCCTGGGACGCCTGGAGATTTATACGGTGATTGTTCTGCTGGTACCCGAGTACTGGCGGAGATAGACCACCGATACAGCAATCCAGGCCGCATCGGTCATCGGCATGCTTAAATGAAACTTTGAAATTTTATTGGAGAAACAAATATGACATCCATTTTACCGGAAAAGGCTTTGCACCTTGAAAAATTAAGAAAAGGCAAATTTAATGTTCCCGACTTTATCTACGTTCCCGCAGCGGATTTCAAGAACAAAAATTTTGAAAAGCTTGAAGCATTTCTCAGTCGCCATCATGAAAGTTTCAAGGTGATTGCGCGAAGCGCCCATCCACTGGAAGAAGCCTTTAAACCCGGAACCTTTGATTCCCTTGAAACCTATGCGGACTTTGCAGGGATTCAATATGCCAGAAATCGCATGACCAAACTGGGCAAAACGGTCAGCAGGCTTTCCATTTTGAGACAGCAGAGATTCGGTCACGCCCCGGAACTGGACCTGGAAGATATGGGCGTTATTGTCATGCCCTTCATTAACGGGAACGGGGTCATGGCAAAGATGCTGGGGAACAGCTGGGAGTTCGGATACTGTCGTACCCATTCCCATAAAGTGGAAAGTGAGCCTTTTATTACCAAAACGCCCCACGATGCGGGCCTACTGGAGATATCCAAAAACATTCAGGAATATCTCGGTTTCAAATGTGAGATTGAGTATATTATCTCCGAGGATGGTGAAATCCATGTGGTCCAGGCCAAGGACATTTCGCACGTTGAAACACTGGATGAAAAGGAAAGTGAAAGATCCGTAGCCCTGGATGGGATCAAAAGAATCCGAAGGAGAAGAAATTACCGTGAACGACCCATCTTTGTAATGGATAATACGGCATTTTATATGAGCATCATTGATCAATGTGAAAACATTGTTATGCAAGGCAAAAACGCCCGGCCCCATATCAAGGATGTCCTGGAAATTATCGCATCCCAGGAGGCTCAATTTGAGAGCTTTGCCCTGAGACACGAACGGTTTGCAATCCTGGGCCTTTCCATTGAAGCCCCGGGCGACCTGTACCAGATCGCCAACCATTATCTGGACGAAATGCCGGACTTGAAGGCGCCCTTCAGGAAGGCACTTTACAACAATCTATATAAAAGAGATTACTTCCTCTCGGAAGCGGATACCCTGATCGCCAGGGACGATATTCGCGTCAATCTATGCAGTCACGATGCCTACGGGATCGCCACGGTGCGCAATCCGGTCTGGTCTGTATACTGGCATCGAAACAGGGACGAATCGGTGGTCCGGAGATTTAGGGATCTGGGGTTCAAAACCGGTGATTTTATCGGGATTGACATCGACATGAAAGAAAAGCCCACCGCTTATCGCCACTAGAAAAATTTTGGCGCACATTCCAGAAACTTCCCAGACGGCACTTTGCCGGTTTTTTGTTGACTTTGTTTCTGTTTCAGCGTTTCATGGAACTTTCCAAACAAAGCGAGGGTACGTTTCGACCTTAATAACCTTGATAATAGCCGGGAGGTCAAGCGATGGAAAAACTAACTGCAAAAGACATCATGAACCGGGAAGTTCTGAGTGTAAACGCCGAACTGTCTCTCCAGGGATTGGCTGAATTTCTGTTTCACAACTCCATATCGGGTGCGCCGGTTACATCCAAGAATGGAAAACTGATCGGCGCCGTATCCATCACCGACATCATCCGCCACGAAACCCTGCCGGAAAAAGGCCCGCAATTCAACAGTCGGCATGATTACTATGTTCACACGGTTGAAAACCGGTTTTCACACCAGGACCTTGACGCCCTCCATTTCACGTCTGAAGCGCCGGTAACGGTTCAAGATATCATGACCCCCAAAATCCTGGAAGTCGGAGAACAAGATACGGTGCAGCAAGTGGCGGAGACCATGATCAAAAACCGCATCCATCGCGTCTTTGTCACCCGTGAGGAGAAACCCATCGGCATCATTTCCACCGTGGATATGCTGAAGATCATCCGGGATATGTAGGAACTTTACGCCAGATACCTGGCGGTTTTCAGTTCCTTTCCGAGGCTGTAGCGCAGGTGCAGCCGAAGCACCTTTTTCATCTCACCCATCATGCTGTCCGTTAACGGCGTCCCTTGGGCATCATCCAGCGGGGTTGTCTGGATCTGATCCAGCCCCCTGGCCGCATCCGGGTCAAGGCCGGGGAGTCGCGCGGACTCTTTTTCACACTTGAGGCAGGCAATACCCCCTTTCTTCTGTTTAAACACGGCCCGGCCCTCGGCGGCATACGACCTGCCGCAGTCGCAGCACCGTTCAAAATTGATGCTGTACCCACCAAGGGCCAGGGCCTTGGCTTCAAAAAAAATCCGCAGTTCCTCTTTTTTCATGTGGCCCGCAAGGGCGGAAAACGCATTTTTGAGAAGGGCAAACATACGCGGCTCTGCAACGCCCAGGGGAAATAGGGTTTCGGCCAGTTCAACCATGTAGCTGGCCAGGGACAGGGCATGAAAATCGGTTCTGAGCCCCGGAAAGCCGTGAATCAGCTTTCCCGAATGGAGGAAATAGAGATCACGACCGCTTTTGCGCTCATATTCCAGCCGGGTCAGGCAAAAAGAATCCAGGCAATTGGCAAAGCGTCTGCTGCTCTTTCTGGCCCCTTTGGCAACTCCTTTGAGTCGACCCCTGTCGGCGGTAAAAAAGCTGACCAGGAGATCTGTTTCTCCGAATTCCCAGGTTCTTGTGATAATGCTTTCGGAAACATGCATGGTTCTATGGGATCACAGCCGCATTGACATTGCGGTAAGACTGTTTCCAGTGATTGACAAACCTTTCCTTTTTCTCTATGCTGCTCGCCAATCCTTACCATATCAGCGCTATGGAAAAAAGCACCAAATCATACAGCCGAATCATTTTGGAGGCACCGCATGCAAATCTTAGAAAAGGCCCTGACCGAGGGACGAAGCGCCCTTTCCGAATATGAGGCCAAACAGTTTCTCAAAACCTATCAAATTCCTGTTACCCGGGAACGGGCGGTAACCGATGAAGAGGGTTTAAAGACCGCCTTAGAAGAAATCGGGTTTCCCCTGGTCCTGAAAGGTTGCGCATCCACCATTGCCCACAAAACAGGAAAAGGCCTCATTGAAGTGGATATCCGGAACATGGAAGAGGCGCTCGGCGCTTTTCAGAACATCATGTCCAGGATGACCGAAGAAGACAGCCAGGTGCTGGTCCAGGAAATGATCAAAGGGCAGCGGGAACTGGTGGTGGGTCTCACCCGTGATCCTCAGTTCGGGCCATGCGTCATGTTCGGCCTGGGCGGCATTTTCACCGAAGTGTTAAAGGACATCTCCTTTCGTGTGGCGCCACTTGAGAAACGTGATGCCCTTGAAATGATGTCGGAAATCAAAGCCCACAAAATCCTGGATGCCGTGCGGGGCATGCCTGAAGCTGACCGTGATCTGTTGGCGGACATCCTGATCAATGTGGGCCGGATCGGCCTTGAAAACGATGCCGTCAAGGAAATCGACATCAATCCCCTGATTCTTTCCGGCAGCAAGCCTGTGGCGGTAGACGCCCTCCTGGTTTTGGAATAAAGCCGGCATTGGAATAAAATTGATACTGGAGTAAACTATGCCCCTGTTCACCGTCGATCCCGAAAAATGCAACCGTGACGGCATATGTGTTTCCGAGTGCCCTTCGCGCGTCATCCTGATGTCTTCCCCCAAGGATGTTCCAACACCGGCCCCCGATGCGGAAGAGCATTGCCTTCAATGCGGCCATTGTGTATCGGTCTGTCCCGAGGGCGCCCTCAGCCTGTCGTGGCTTAAGCCGGATGGATGTTCATCCCTGGACCCGGAACTACTCCTCACCCCGAATCAGGCCGAACAGTTTCTGGCCTCCCGCCGCTCCATCCGGACGTTCCGGAAAAAGCCGGTGGAACATGAAAAGCTTTTGAAGCTGCTGGAGATCGCCTGTCAGGCGCCTTCAGCCAAAAACGAACAGCCCTGGCACTGGCTGGTGGTTGAGGATACCGCCCAAGTCAGGCGTCTCGCCGGCCTGGTGATAGACTGGGTGCGCCTGATCATCCAGCAGCGTCCGGAAGTAGCCGAACAGATGAAACTCCCGCGGGTTCTGGAAGCATGGGAAAAGGGGGATGAACGCATCTGCCGGGGCGCCCCCCACGTCATCGTGGTTCATGGCGACAAGGACTGGCCCTTTGGTTCGGAAGACGGGGCCCTTGCCTTGAGCCACCTGGACCTCTATGCTACCACCATGGGGCTGGGGACCTGCTGGGGCGGCTATCTCTACTCAGCCACCAACAACTATCCGCCCCTCTTCGAGGCCATGGGCCTGCCTTCGGGACACCGGGCCTACGGCGCCATGATGGTGGGGTACCCCAGGTTCAAATACCCGCGCATCCCCCGGCGCAATCCGCCCCGGGTGGTGTGGGCGTGATGGGACAATTCCTCATAAGTTTCGTGAACAATCATATCCAAAGGAAGACCTGAATGAAAAAACCGGTGGTGCTCATTATCCGCGACGGATGGGGATTAAATGAGAAAAAGGAAAGCAATGCGGTCCTGGCTGCCCGCACCCCCCATATGGATGGCTACAAGAAGACCTATCCATGGACCATACTTGACTGCGCGGGTGAGGCTGTGGGCCTGCCCGATGGATACCAGGGATCGAGCGAGGTGGGGCATCTTAACATGGGCGCCGGGCGGGTGGTGGTCCAGGAATTAAAACGGATCGACAACGAATTGAGCAGCGGCATCCTGTTTGACGCCGGGCAATGGCATCAATTGATCTCCAACTGGCGTGAAAACAAAAGCCGCCTCCATCTGCTGGGGTTGTTGCAGGACGAAGGGGTACATGCGCACCAGAAACACCTGTTCAAAATCATGGCCAGAGCCAGAGAGGAATTCCCTGAAGGCGACATCATCATCCATCCATTCCTGGATGGCCGGGATACACCGCCCCGCAGCACCCTGGGTTTCCTGAAAACCCTGGAAGTTGAAATGGAAAAGGTGGGTGGCTGCCGCATGGGAACGGTCATGGGCCGTTATTACGGCATGGACCGTTCAGAAAACTGGAAACTAACGGATCAGGCCTACCACTGCATTGTCTGTGCCGAAGGGATGCGGGCTGAAAATGCTGAGAGCGCCGTCCTCAAAAGCTATGAGGAGATGCAAACCCCCGATGGCGATGAAATGACAGACGAATACATTCCCCCCTTCTGCATTGCCGACTACAACGGGGTGGTGGACGGGGATTCCATTCTGCACACCAATTATCGCCAGGACCGGGCCATTCAGCTCTCCCGCGCCTTTGTGGACCCGGCTTATCCGGGAGCGCTCAAGGTCCGGCCAAAGGTGCTTTACGCAGGGTTCACCCGTTATTACGACGACTTCCCCGCCTACCTCATGTCACCCATGGACAAAGGGGGCGGCATGGAACACCTTTTGGGCGAAGTCATCTCAAATGCGGGGCTGACCCAATTGCGGATCGCCGAAACACAGAAATTTCGGCATGTCACCAGTTTCTTTAACGGTAAAAAGACCACCCCCTATCCGGGGGAAGAACAGGTTGAGATCCCTTCACGATTTGACCCCTCCAGTTTCGCCCGGCATCCTGAAATGGATGCTTATACGGTGACCGAGGAAATCCTGAAGCGCTTAGACGACAATCCATACGATTTTATCGCTGTCAATTACGCCAACGGGGACATGGTGGGACACACGGGCGTCATGGATGCCGCCGTCAAAGCCATTGAAGTGATTGATAACTGTGTGGGCAGGGTCGTAAAGAGGCTGCTGGAACTGAAAGCGGAGATCCTGATCACCTCCGACCATGGCAATTCAGAGGAAATGGTGGACTATGAAACGGGACTGACCAAAACCAGCCATACCCTTTTTCCCGTTGATCTGATTTATGTCTCCCCAAACGCTGTGGGGAAGCAACTGCGCCCACGGGGAAAACTTTCGGATGTGGCGCCCACCGTGCTGTACTTACTTGGTCTCCCCATCCCGAAAGAAATGACGGCGAAAAACCTCATTGTTTAGGATTGCGGATACCGAATGCCGCAAGAAAACGAAGAAACCAGGGCCATCCTTCTGGGCCATTGCGCTTTGGACGGCGATACCGCCGCCAAAGACGATTCCATGGCGGAATTGGCGCGCCTGGCGGATACGGCAGGCATCCTTTCCCTGGGAACCTATGTGCAGCGACGGGAGAAAATTCATCCCAGGACCTTCATCGGTGAAGGATTTATTGAGACCAGCCTTGCCCATGCCGAAAAAAATGAAGCAGGCCATATAGCCGACCTCCTGATTTTCGATCATGACCTCACCGGTTCCCAGGCCCGAAACATCGAAAATCGCTTTTCCCTGCCCGTCATGGACCGCACCGAAGTGATCCTCAGAATCTTTCATGCCCATGCCAGGACGAGGGAAGCCCGTCTCCAAGTCAGGCTGGCCGAACTGAAGTATGAACTGCCCCGGGTAAAGAGCATGTGGGGGCACCTGGACCGGGAACGGAGCGGCAGCAGGACGGGAGGCGGAGCAGCATTTCGGGGAATGGGGGAAAAGCAGAGTGAGATGGACCGCCAGAAGCTTCAGCGGGAAATTTATGAGATTGAAAAAACCCTTAAAAAACTGGTCCGGCAGATCGATACCCAAAAAAAACTGAGAAAAAAAAGGTGCCGAAACATCGGCCTGGTGGGTTACACCAATGCGGGAAAATCAACCCTTTTCAACCGGCTGACCCACGCCGGGGTGCTGGTGGAGGACAAACTCTTTGCAACCCTTGATTCCACTTCCCGGTCTTTGAAACTGGGTAACGGAAAAGAGGCGGTCATATCCGATACCGTGGGGTTCATCTCCAATCTGCCCCATCACCTGGTAGCCAGCTTCCGTGCCACCCTCAAAGAGGCGGAAGAAGCCGATTTCCTAATACATGTGACCGATATCTCAGATGAAAACTTTCAAAGGCATATGGCGGATGTGGAAACGGTCCTTAAAACCATCGGAGCCGACCGCATTCCCCAGATCCTGGTGTTCAACAAAATCGACAGGGTCTCTGAAGCCGTAATTAAAGGGACCCGAAATGCTTATCCGGACGCACAGTTCATCTCAGCGGCAACCGGCCGAAACGTCGATCTTTTCTTGGGAAATCTGGGGGAGCACCTCTACCCTGTAACGAAAATGAATCTGATGATTCCCATATCAGAGCAGAGACTCATACACGACATCCACAACCTGGGAAGGGTTCTTGAAACCACCTACGAAAATGAGGGCGTGTGCATGACCGTTGAAATCGCCAGGAAGGACATGCACCCTCTGGAAAAATATCTGATCCCATAAAAACTTAGCTGTCCTGATCATAACGCCGAGATTGGAGAATCAAATGAACCCGTTACAGCATCTAAAAACATTAAGTCACATTTTTGATTCGACACACAACGGCGTCAGTATAATAGACAAAACCGGAATCATCATCATTTATAACAAAGCCGCGGGTATGATGTTGGATAAAGACCCGGATGAGATGTTGGGGCGGTTCATCGGGGACGTTTTCCCCAATGCCTGGGAAAATTTGGAAAGCATTCTGAAAAACGGAACAGCGCAAATCGGCAAGAAAATCGACTTGGGCAACTCCACCATCGTTGCCAACAGAACCCCCATTTTTGAAGATCAAGAGGTGGTCGGCGCCATAAGTGTTTTTCAGGATATCTCCGAATACGAAAACATTGCTCACCAACTGGAGTCCTACAAGAAATTCAACACGCAGCTCAACGCGATTATCAACTCATCCTTTGACGGACTCTGGATATGTGACCATGAAGGCAAGGTCGTCCGGGTCAACAAGGCCTCCGAAACCATTAACGGCATAAAAGCCGACCAGATCGTCGGGAAGAGAATGGAAACGCTTATTCGGGAAGGGATGATTGATCGGTCGGTAACGCTTGAGGTCCTCAAAAACCGAACAGGCGTGACCATTATTCAAAATCTGAAAAATGGCAAGCAGATCCTCGTCACAGGGAATCCGGTTTTCGATGATCACGGGAAGATATCTCTCGTTGTGGTCAATGAAAGGGATATTACGAACCTGAATAAGTTGCGAAACGAATTGGCGGAAAGCAAGGCCCTTGCGTCCAGATACCGTTCCGAGCTCTCGCTCATGGACAAACAGGCATCACTCCTTACCGAGGCAGTCATTCAAAGCGAAAAAATGCACAAGGTCTTAAACAGATCCTTGAAAGTGGCACAGGTTGACTCGACCGTCCTGATCCAGGGGGAGACGGGAGTGGGCAAGGGATTTTTTGCCAGACTTATTCACCGTGCCTCTCCCTGCAATGACGCCCCTTTCATCCGTGTGGATTGCGGCGCCATTCCGGAAGCCCTTATTGAATCAGAGCTATTCGGATATGAAAAAGGCGCTTTCACGGGCGCTCGAGCTGAGGGGAAACCCGGCCTTTTTGAATTAGGCGAAGGTGGCACCCTGTTCCTCGATGAAATTGGAGATCTGCCACTTACCGTCCAGGTTAAGCTGCTTCGATTCTTGGAAGAGCATCGTATCATACGGGTCGGCGGAACCTCCATCAGAAAAATCAACGCCAGAGTAATAGCGGCAACCCACCGAAATCTGGAAGAAATGGTAAAAAATGGAGAATTCCGGAAAGACCTCTTTTTCAGGCTCAACGTCGTACCCATTCATATCCCTCCCTTACGGGAAAGGGTTGAAGACATTCCCCTTCTTATCAACTTCTTTCTCAATAATCTTAACCGGAAGCATTCAACAAAGAAGACCTTTCTCCCCCGGGCAATTGACTGCCTTTGCCAATACCCTTTTTCAGGCAACATACGCGAACTGAGCAACCTTGTGGAACGTGTTGTTGTTCTCACCCAGGATCAGAATATCAATATGGAAGATCTTCCTGCTCATGTTCGCCATCCGGATGCAAGTGCAGATACCTGGCCGGGAAGTGATGATTCAAACCTTCCCAATGTAGTGGCGAGGACGGAAAAAGAGATGATTATTCGGGCACTGAAAACCTATGGCACGCAAAGAAAGGCCGCCCGGATATTAGGGATTGACCAATCCACCCTGGCCCGGAAGGCTAAGCGGTACAACATCAGAAATGATGTTGTAACGCATCAAGATGCTTGATTGCATCAGTTTTTAGCATTCTCCCTTGAAATCGACCCCATACGGTTTTCTATAATTTGGAAACTCAGGCTGATTAGAGCCCCGTCTGAGGCCGTATTGATTTAATCCGCCTCTGAAGGGACCATTGGTATAAAACTTGCTGAAGCAGATGATTTGACTCTCTTGACAAAAACCGTGTCCAGGGGAAAAGGAATATGCCGGGTCATCAAAATGTAACAGACTGCCACCAATTTGACGATCTGGCAAATTCTTTAAAGGTTCATCCTTCCAAATCTCAGATTCTCATAGAAGTAGGATCTGAAGAATGTACCCTGGAAAAGGCTCTGGCAATCTTGGAAAACCTGAATATTAACCCCGTTCAGCATCAAGTTCTCCTGAAAGGCGACCCTTCTTGCATACTCCTTTTTCTGCCCAATGAGGATGCAAGAGAGGTTGTTTTCAAACTTACGGAAGCCGGGTTTACCCGGGTGAAAGGGATTAATCCCCGTCCTGATCTCAGGCGAAACAAAAATTGATGCCCGAGGTTGTCGGGCAGAACTACTCAATTCAACAAAATGAGGCTTCCTGAGTACTTATGGAATAGGAGCGTAAAAATGACGCAAAAAACCAACAAAGAACTGATGGAATTAAGGACGAAACATGTTCCCCAGGGGCCTTTCAACATCACGCCGATTTTTGTAAAGCGGGCCAAAGGAGCCCTTATTGAGGATGTGGAAGGGAATGAATATATCGATTTCGCAGGAGGGCTCGGGGTACTGAACGTGGGGCACTGCAACGAAAAGGTGGTAGCTGCCGTTAAGGAACAGGCCGAGCAATATCTTCACACCTGTTTTCACATCAGCATGTATGAGCCCTATATTGAGTTGGCAAAACAGCTGAACGAAATCACACCGGGGGATTTTGCCAAAAAGACCTTCTTTGTCAACAGTGGCGCAGAAGCCGTGGAAAATGCCGTGAAGATTTCCCGATTCGCCACAAAACGCCAAGGCATCATCGCCTTTGAAAATGCTTTCCACGGCCGCACTTATATGGCCATGACCCTGACCAGCAAGGTCAAACCGTACAAATTCGGTTTTAATCCTTTTTGCAGCGAAGTTTATCGTATGCCGTTTGCCTATTGCTATCGATGTCCCTTTGGCCGTGAATACCCTTCTTGCGAACTTCATTGTGCCGACTCCTTAGAGGATTTTTTTATCGGCAATGTGGCTGCGGAGTCGGTGGCGGCCGTCATCGCCGAGCCGATCCAGGGAGAGGGTGGGTTTGTCGTTCCACCGCCCGGGTATTTCAAGAAGATCAAAGCCATTTGCGAAAAACACGGTATTCTTTTTATAATGGATGAAATCCAGACAGCTATGGGTCGAACGGGAAAGCGCTTTGCCTCGGAACATTATGATGTTGTTCCGGACATCATCCTGACAGCCAAATCTCTTGCAGCAGGGCTCCCCCTTGCCGGCATAACAGGAAGAGCAGAGATTATGGAAACGCCTCCTGTGGGGGGCCTGGGGGGCACCTACGGGGGCAATCCCATTGCCTGTAAGGCAGCACTGGCGGTCCTGGAACTGCTCGATTCCCAATTCCTTCTAAGGGCCACGGAATTGGGGGACACCCTCCGAACCCACTTTCTGAAACTTCAAGAAAAATTTGACATCATTGGAAATGTCCGCGGCCTGGGACCCATGATCGGCATAGAATTGGTGAAAAATCGAAAGACAAAAGAACCGGCTTCAGAAGAAGCAAAGCAACTGGTGAATCGCTGCCTTCAGAAAGGCCTGATAACCCTGGCGTGCGGTAATTACGGAAATGTGATCCGCACATTGATGCCCTTGGTCATCACCGATGAACAATTGGAGCGGGGCCTTGCCATCATGGAAGATCAACTTTCCACCCTTTGAAAATGATAAAGCGATAGTAATCCATTATCCGCCATAAGCCTCCGTATTGGGAGAAACACATGGACACATCGGAACAAAAACTCATCAGCACCGTAGAATCCCTGGTCCCGGAGATTCTGGATTTCACGGGGAGGCTGGTGGCCTGTGCCAGCACCCTGGGTAATGAGGCAACCGTACTTGAAGTCATGGAAAATGAACTCAGCCACCTCGGGCTTGATCCGGTTCGGGTGGAGATCTCTCCGGAAGACCTGGCGGACCATCCGGGGTTTGCGCCGGTACCCTGGGACTATGAGGGGCGATATAACGTGACGGCAACACGACCGGCCGATGCTACAGGAGGGAAAAGCGCGCTCTTTAACGGGCACCTTGATGTGGTGAGCCCGGAACCCATCAGCAGGTGGAAAAGAGACCCATTCGATCCCGTCGAGAAAGACGGGTGGCTCTACGGCCGGGGGGCCGGGGATATGAAGGCCGGGGTCGCGGCCATGACCTATGCGCTCCATGCGGTAAATAAGGCTGGAATGGGGCTTCGGGCACCGGTGACCATTGAGGCCGTCATCGAAGAGGAATGCAGCGGGAACGGCGCCCTGGCGTGCCGGAATGCCGGCATTGACGCGGAAGCGGTCCTCATCCCCGAGCCTTTTGGCCCGACGATTCTCACCACCCAAGTGGGGGTTGCCTGGTTCAAGGTCTTGCTATCGGGCGTGCCTGTGCATGTCCTTGAAGCCCGGAGCGGTGTCAATGCCATTGAGAAATGCCATCCCCTGTTTCTGGCCCTCCGTGGCTTGGAGGAAGAACTGAATCGTACGGTCCATCCCGCATTCAATGGCCTTGAGCATCCCATAAATCTCAATATCGGAATGATAAAGGGCGGAGACTGGCCATCTACCGTGCCCGCAGAGGCGGAGTTTCACTGCCGGATCGGCTTTTTCCCGGGGGTTTCCTTCGAAAACATCCGGAAGCAGGTGACCGAATGCATCGAAAGGGCTGCCGCAAAGGACGAGTGGTTGGCACAAAACCCTCCGAAACTGGACTTTTACGGCTTTCGCTCCGAAGGGCACACGGTTGATTTAAACCATCCCGCTTTCAGAACCTTGAGCGACTGCCAGATGTCCCTGGCCGGACAGCCAGCCAAAACATTTGTCTCAACCGCGACCACTGACTTAAGATCATTCGTACACTTCGGCAAGGGGCAGGCCACATGCTTCGGGCCCATTGCCGAAAACATCCACGGGGATAATGAACGGGTCGACATCACAAGCATTATTCATACGGCAAAGGCCTATGCCCTTTTTCTGGCACGCTGGTGCCGCATCATTGACTAGGGGCTCGAGTTATCGCCTCTCTCGTGACGGGTCACAAAGATTCATCGGTGTTTTGACCGGACGGTGATGCCAATTGGGTATTGCCCCGGAGACGGTCGCTCATGGGCGATTATAATTTAATAATCTGAACAGGAGGAAGTAACATGAAAAAAAGTCGATTCTCAATTTTTGTTTTGGCCCTGGTCTTGTGCCTTTCGCTTGGCACCGGTGGAACCGTTTTTGCGGCCGACACCATCAAAATCGGCATCCTGGGACCGTTCACCGGTTCTTTGGCCTTTAACGCCGGTGAAATGAAAAAGGGTATGATGCTTGCGCTTGACGAGGTCAACCTGAAAGGCGGGCTTTTCGGCAAAAAGGTTGAAATTGTATTTGCCGATACCGAGTGCAAGCCGGACAAAGGACTTGCAGCGGTCAAGAAACTCGTCACCCGGGACAATGTCCTTGTGGTGGGCGGCGGGTACTGCTCCAGCGTCAATATCGCCACCAGCGAATTTTGCCAATTCGAGGAATGCCCCGTTGTCGTGGCCATTGCCATCAGCCCCACCATCACCAATCGAGGCTATGACTTCGTATTTAGAACCAGTCCCAACAGCCCCATGTTCCTGAAGGGCATCAATCTTTGGCTGGCACAGGTGAAAAAGCCGAAAACCGTGGCATTTTTCATGGAGAATTCTGATTACGGACGTGACGGACAAAAGATCTGGGAGGCCCAGTGCAAAAAGATCGGAGCAAAGGTTCTGGCAAATCTGTACTTCGAAATCGGCCAAACCGATTTTACCTCGGCCATCAGCAAGCTGAAGAGTCTCAACCCGGACGTGGTATTTAACATCGCCTCCACCACCGAGGCAGCTCTTATTCAGAAACAGGCAAAGGAGTTGAACTACGCTACCCAATGGATCGGCGTGGGCGGACAGTTCACCCAGGCCTATTTCAAAATGACCGGACCCATCAGCGAATACGCCATGGGTTCTTCACTGGAACCCACCAAGGCCATGAAAGATCCGGTCACGGCAGCGTTTGTCAATGCTTACCTTAAAAAATATCCCGGGAGCCGTCCCGGCATTTTTTCCAGCCAAGGGTATGACAACCTGAAGGTGATTTTGGCAGCTGTCAAACAGGCAGGCAAACCGACCGATAATCTGGCCAAAGATCGTTTGAAAATCCGGAACCAATTGGCCAAAACCGATACGAAACTTTCCCAGGGCAACATCAAGTTCGGCAAGGATGGTCAGGTTTACACCGTGATCCCCTCGGTGGTACAGGTTCAGCTGGATGAAAACTGCAAACCCGACACCCAGATTATCTTTCCCGCCGAGCGTGCCGCCGCCGAATATGAGGCGCCGAAGCCCTGGTCGGAAAGAAAGTGTAAATAAGAGCAATCTCATTCAGGCTCGGGAAGCTTCGCCTTTTGAACCCGGGAACGGGGAAATTACACCAGAGGCGCGGCTTCTCCAAGTCTGAATACCCTGTTGCCGACCTTCTTTATAAGTATGGATGAAATATGGAATCCTTGTTTTTACAACAAGTTTTAAACGGCCTGATTATCGGCAGCCTCTACAGCCTGGTCGCCATTGGATTGACCATGATTTTCGGGGTCATGAAGATCAGCAATTTCGCCCAAGGCGATTTTTGCATGATGGGTGCCTATGTGGCGCTTTTCATCACGGCGTGGTTTCCGGGCTGGATGGGATGGGTCGGTTCGATCCTGGCCGCCGCAGCAGTGGTGGGCATTCTAGGCATTGTTACCGAACGGCTGATTTTCCGCCCGCTCCTGACACGCTGGACCGACATCGACATCATCATGGTCTCCATTGGGTTGTTCATATTATTGGAGAACCTGGCCCAGTTGTTGTTTGGGGCAACCCCCCGCATGATGCCTGACCCATTCGGCAGCGCCACTGTCCGCATGGGCCCTGTCTCCACCAGCGTTTTAAGGGTTTTCTGCTTCGGGTTTTCCATCGTGACCATCGCCATCTTACAGATTTTCCTCAACAGAAGCAAAATGGGGGTGGCCATTCGAGCCACAAGCCAGAACCGTTTTGCCGCACAACTCATGGGGATTGACATCAACCTGGTGTACCTCCTGACCTTTGCCCTGGGAACGGCCCTAGCAGGAATCGGCGGCGTACTGTACGGCACTCTTTTTGCGGTCTATCCGCTTATGGGCGGCATGCCCACCCTTAAAGCCTTTGTGGTAACTATTCTGGGGGGGATGGGCAGCATTCGGGGTGCCATATTCGGCGCCTTTATTCTCGGTGTGGCCGAGGCCCTGGGCGGCAATTACATTGCCATGGAATATAAGGATGCCATCGGGTTTGCCATTATCATGCTGGTACTGCTCATCCGTCCGACCGGTCTTTTTGGTGAAAAGGAGGCGGCATGAGCGAGAGAACCAAAAAATGGCTATACCGAATTATCATACTGTTGGCGCTTCTTCTTCTGCCACAGGTAATCAAAGACCGTTATTTCATGCACATTGTGGTGATTTCGGGTATCTTTATGATCCTCTGTATGAGCTGGAATCTGCTCGCGGGATATACCGGGCTCCTTAACCTGGGGCATGCCGCATTCTATGGCATCGGGGCATACACCAGCGCGCTTCTAGCGATCAAACTGGGTGTCTCTCCCTGGTTCGGACTGTTCGCGGGCGGATTGGTTGCGGCCTTCTTTGGATTTCTTCTGGGGATCCCTTCTTTGAGACTCTCAGGGCCCTATCTTGCCATTACGACCATCGGTTTTGCCGAAATACTGCGCCTCGTGGCCGTCAACTGGGTGGAACTGACCCGGGGGTCTCTGGGCCTCAGCGGCATACCGCTCCTTACCCCCATCAGGTTGGGAGATTGGTCCTTTAAATTCTACCTGGAAAAGGACTACTATTATGTTGTTCTTGCCGCCGTCATCATCACCTATTTCTGCATACGCCGGCTTACTGGATCCCAATTCGGGGTAAGTTTGCAGGCCTTGCGCGACGACGAGCCGGGCGCCCGGAGCATCGGCATCAAAACCACCGGCTACAAGCTGGCGGTTTTCACGGTGAGCGCTTTTTTCGCCGGGTTCGCAGGCGCGCTGTTCGCCCATTTCGTCCGCCTTGTCAGCCCGGAAACCATGGCCCTGCATACCACCTTCGATATTCTGACCATGACCATGATAGGGGGTTTGGGGACCATTGCAGGTCCTATCCTGGGGGCGGTGACACTCACTTTTTTTTCCGAATGGCTGCGCTATCTTGAAGAAATGATCAAACTGGACATCCGGCTTGTGGTTTACGGTTTCATGTTGATCCTCACCATTTTGTTCATGCGCGAGGGGTTGGCCGGGATTCTACGGCGGCTGATGGAACGCTTTAAGGGCGGCCGCCCGGTCTCGAAAGGAGAAGATGAAACATGAGTGAAATCCTTCGCACGGAAAAACTGACAAAGAATTTTGGCGGACTTTGTGCGGTTAAAAACGTGAGCTTCAGCATCAATGAGGGCAATATCATGGGGCTAATCGGCCCCAACGGGGCCGGGAAGACAACACTGATCAACCTCATCTCAGGGGCATTTCCGCCCAGTTCCGGGAGGATCGTCTTTACCGGCAAAGACATCTCACAATGTAAGGCCTACACCGCCAATAACATGGGCATCGCCCGGACGTTCCAGATCGTGCGCATCTTCAGTCAACTCACAGCCCGGGAAAACATTCTGGCCGCTCTTGTGGACCGGCGCAAGAATGGGCCGTGGAAACTGATCGGGAAAGCCATGTTCAGCAAATCCTTCGCATTGACCGATAATAAAGAGGCCAACGACGAAGCTGACAGGCTTCTCGATTTAGTCGGTATCAGCCAGTTTGGGGACGAGCAGGCAGGAAGCTTGCCCTACGCGCTCTCTAAACGTCTGGAAATTGCCCGGGCCATGGCAACTCGCCCCAAACTTCTCCTCCTGGACGAACCCAGCTCCGGGCTCAATCCGGCCGAACTGGTGGACCAGATCGAACTCATCAAACAGATCAACCAACAGGGGATAACCATTCTCATCATAGAACATGTGATGAAAGTCATTATGGACATCTCCCACGAGCTCATCGTTCTTCACTACGGCGAAAAAATCGCCGAAGGCGATCCCATGAAAGTGTACACGGACCCACAAGTAGTTGAAGCATATTTAGGAGATGATACCGATGCTGCGCATTGAAAACCTGGAAGTGGCTTACGGCAAAGCCGTGGCGCTCCATGATGTATCCATGCACGTGAATGACGGGGAGTTGGTGTCCCTGCTGGGTTCCAACGGGGCGGGCAAATCGACCCTGCTCAAAACTATTTCCGGTGTTATCCAGCCCAAAAGCGGACGTATTCTGTGGAACGACCAGGCGATTCATAACCTTGCATCTCACAAAATCGTTGGACTGGGGATCATCCAGGTCCCTGAAGGAAGGGCCGTTTTCCCCGAGCTCACCGTGAGCGAAAATCTGCGCATGGGGTCATTCACCCGCAAAGACGACAGTGGGGTCATCAAAGATATGGAACTGGTTTTTGACCTTTTCCCCCGTCTAAATGAGCGCCGCAAACAGAATGCCGGCACCCTGTCAGGTGGCGAGGCCCAGATGCTTGCCGTCGCTCGCGGCCTCCTCTCGGCCCCCAGGCTTCTCATGCTGGACGAGCCGAGCCTGGGGATCGCCCCGGTCATCAGGGATAACATCTTCAAGGTGATTACCAGGGTGTTTGAAGAACGGAGCATCACCATACTCCTTGTTGAACAGAACGCCAAACTGGCGTTGAACATGAGTTCGCGCGGATATATTCTGGAAAATGGGAAGGTATCCATGGAGGGAAAGGGATCGGAATTGATCGACAATGCTTATGTGAAAAGGGCATATTTAGGATATTGATGAGATGATGAACAAGCGGCCTTTCAAAATCGACGAATATGGACTCATCGACTTCACCCAAAACCTGATCCAGACGCCGAGTCTGAGCATGCAGGAAGAAAATGCGGCAAACCTGGTGGCGGAAAAGATGCGAGAGATCGGTTTTGATGCGGTTAAGATTGATCCCATCCATAATGTGGTCGGCACCATTTATGGGGATGACCCCGAACCGGAACTGATTTTTAACGGCCATATAGACCATGTCCCTCCCGGAGACATGCCGGAGCCCTACTCCGGGAAAATAGCAGATGGTTCAAAGTACGGGGTCAAGGGCAAGGTGATCGAGGGACGGGGCGCCTGCGATATGAAAGGCGCCGTGGCATCCATGATCTATGGGGCAAAGGCCCTTAAAGACAGCGGGGTTCGGCTCAACAAGACCTTTATCATGACAGCCGTGGTTCGGGAAGAGATGGCCAAAGGCGAAGGGATTTTGAGACTCCTTGTGCACGGTGGCCTAAAGGGAAAAATGGCTGTCAGCGGAGAAGCGACCCGTCTTCAATGCCATCTGGGGCACCGGGGAAAACTTGAGTTTACCCTGGGTGTCAAAGGGAAGACCGCGCACGCCAGTAATCCGTCCCGCGGCATCAATGCGGTTTACAAGATGTGTGATTTCATAGGGGACATGCGAAAAAGCTACAGTCTGCCGTCTCACCCCATGCTCGGGGATTGCACCTTTACGGTCATTGATATTGTTTCCGGTCCCGGCAGGTTGGGCCCCATTACGCCGGACTGGTGCGAAATTGCGCTGGACAGACGGTATCTACCTGAAGAAACGGCCGCTTCAGTACAGAAGGAAATCGAGACTTTGATTGATAAACGTGGAAAAAAGGATCCGGACTTCAAAGCAACGGTGGAGCTGGTAAAGGACTTCCCTCCCCTGTATTGCCCGGAAGATGAACATATCGTCGAAATTATACAAAAAGCGAGAGAGGCCGTACTGGGTGAGAGGGGCGATTTATCCACATGGAAATTCGGGGTAGACGGCACGTTTATTCAGCGCGCCGGCATCCCCTGTGCCGGATTCGGGCCCGGTGATGAACGCTTCGCTCATACACCGGAAGACCACGTCCCGATCGCTGATCTAATCGCCTCCTGTGAAGTGTATGCGGAAATTATCCGGAGCGCATGCGGCTCCTATCCAAATTCCGCAACGGCTTAAAAAGATATTCCAGACCGTTTACTTTGATTTCATAAACCATTCGCAACATATCACCCAAATGTCCCGCCGGAAATCCTTTTTGGGAAAACCAAACCACATAAGGCTCAGGGAGATCGATCAAAAGCCGCCCTTTATACTTGCCGAACGGCATCCGCATTTTGGCCAATTCCAGCAAAACCGCCGCATCCGGCTTGCACTCATTTTCTTCGTTCATTTGATCCTTTCGGGGGGCAGACACTGCGCTTGCCGAATTCTTCAGCTGAAAGGCCCTTGGGCAACCCTCCGGGGTTGTATATTTCGACCCGGTCATCGAAAATTTCAACCATCACCTGCGCGCCTTGTTCCAAGTAATCCCGGTCTGGTTGAGATAGAACCGTCCGTCCTTATGGTCTCCAGCGCCGAGGTTGAAGAGCAAATTTCCCGTATCTGATTTTGGAGAGATGTTTGCCAGCTGCAGAAAATGGTTCAGGCGGCTTTCATCGAGGACCTCCTCCCAGTTCAGATCCAGTCGGAGTTGTTGATCAAAACGAATCTTCCCCTCGGCTTGAATAAAGGCGGTGATATCGTGGGTACTCATTTGTGGAAATCATAATCCAGCCTCCCGTGATAACAGCATAGAATATGTGTTGTGAAGAATGTAGATTCTTTTGGCCTTCTTTTTCATGTCCAAAACAAACCCATGTTCCGATAACGCGTACATGGAACAAGAAAATATGGACACGTTTTGGCAACGTGTCCACGACATGGACACGTTATTTTGAAAGAACCTCTAACAGTTCTTTATTCAGATAAAGATTCTCCTTCCCGACCTTGTGAATTTGAAGAACTCCTAAATTCTCAAGTTCTTTCAAGTAATTAGCGGCTGTCTTTCTTTCGACGATCCCGGCATCCACCAAAAACTGTGCCTTGGTATAGGGTTGGTGGAAAAGAAGCTCGATGAGATCCTTGGAATAGACCCTGGACGGAAGGTTCTCTTTTGTGAATTCAAGTGTTTTCATCAAAAGCGCTCTGATGGCGAGTATCTTATCTCTTGTAAGAATGGCTGTCTGTTCCACCGCGTCAAGCATATAGAGGATCCACGGTTCCCACTCCTGATGCTCCGTCACACCACGCAACAGGCTGTAATAATCCGATTTCTGTTCGATAATATATTTGCTCAGATACAGAACCGGCAGTTTCAGAAGCTGTTTGCTGGTGAGGAAAAGGATATTCAGAATTCTGCCGGTGCGACCGTTGCCATCCGTAAAGGGATGGATGGTCTCAAATTGATAATGGATCAGTGCGAGCTTAATCAGGGGATCGACAACATTTTCAGTGTGAATATAGTCTTCCAAATTCTTAAGTTTGCTCCGGATGATGTCTTCACCCTCCGGCGGCGTAAACACCATCTCCCCGGTTGCCGCATTCACAACTTTCGTTCCGGGCGTGTTGCGGATACCGGCTTTATTGGCCCTGATGGTTTGAACGATTCGAATAAAGAGGTTGGTGGTAAGGAAGGGACGTTCTCTCAAGCTGCTGAATCCTTCCCAAAGGGCTTCCCGGTATCTTAAAACTTCTTTTGTGGCAGGGTCGATTTGCCCCGTCTTGGCGCTGAAAGCCCGGAACAGCGCATCATGGGTAGTGACGATGTTCTCGATTTCGGAACTTGCCTTGGCTTCCTGTAAAATGATGGAATTCAACAGAATGGCTTGGTTGGGAATGGTTTCACCCAGCCCCTTCAGTTCCGCCAAGGCTCTGCCTGCGGAGATGGCCTTCTTAAGGGTTGCCTTGGTCTCAATCTCCCCTTTTGGAGGGAGTAAAGACAAGTCATTAAAGGGTTTGTCCGGTAAAAATACCATCTTCATTCTTCTCCTATAAATTCCAATACTTTGTGATGGACACTCTTTTCAAGTTTCCTTGCAAGTGTTGAAACTCATACCGGAAAACCGAACACCATTTTCCAGTAAAAATAGGTCCACTCTTTTCCCTCCGATTAGCTGGCACATGTCTCTTTCTATTTTTCCAAATAACACTGCCGTCAATCACTCATCCCCGGCCTCAACTCCTTCATCGCCCGATGCATCCAATCTGTCTTCAATTACTTCCCACCGCCCAGCCTTGGTGGGCCCCACATGCCGGATTCTATTCTCCGCCTTGAGTTTGTTCAGGTGATATTTAATCCCATCTTCCGAGATGTTGATGCGTTGAGCAAGTAACTTGCGGGTCAAAGTTGGTTCCGCGCGCAGGTAACCCATGATTTTTTCTTGGGTAGTTTCTTGGGTAGTTTCTTGGGTAGCGGCCTCCCCTTCATCTTTCGGTTTCAGGAAAGAGGGCCGATTAAAAGAAACGATGAACAGATTGCCGATTTCACGAAAAACGACGTCCGGCGCATATTTAAGGATCAAGGGCATACCGCGATCCCAGGCTTCCACCATTTCGATGCGGCGGAACATATCGGCGATCAATGGGTTGCGCCGTTGGGAAATATTTCCTTTTCGCAAATCCTCAAGGGTCAGTTTTCCATATAGGGGTGATGAACAAATCACAGATATCGATTTCGCTGAGTTCTTTTTTGTTGATTTTGTCCAAAACGCACCTGTTAACCGCGAAATTGGGTGCACATTTACCGATTTGGTTTATGGGTGTGAGCATATGCGCAACATTGGAAGTTGTCAACAATCCAATGAAGGAGGTAGTGAGAAATTGACCATTGGGCAAGAAAATCAGGAGGGAGCATAATATCAGGTTTTCCTGAAATTCCCCAGATTGACAACACCCGCTCTTTCTTTTATCCTGCCGTTGTCTTTAATAAGGAGGCACTTGATCATGAAAAAGAGTGGGCTGAAAAATGAGAGGATATGATTTCGCACCCGTATTCAATTCGTTGGAAAAAGCATTGGTTGAAAGCTACCGGGCAAACACCCTTAAAGCCCTTGCCAAATTGGTTTGCTCAAAAGTACCCGGCCGCAAAGCGGATATGGCCAGGGTCATCTCCAAAACCATGCTGGGCTCTGACCTTAAATCTCATTTCGAACGGTTGAGTGATATTGAAAAGGCGGCGGTTCGGGAAGCCGTTTTTGCCAGGGGTGGAATCCTGGACACAAAAAAATTCAAAGCCAAGTACGGCCAGACTGCCCCGGTCGGCAAGAGCCTTGGCTGGCGACCGGAAGGGCATCTAATTGATCTTTTTATTGTGAACCGGATTATCGTGCCCACCGATTTACAGCAAGTTCTTAAGGGATTTGTCAAAAAACCTGAGAAGGATCAAATTCACTATCTGGAAAAACTGCCTGAATCGGTTCTACTGGACATCCATGAAGAAACGGAAGAAAGAACACTTATAGTGCGTAACACCGCGTCTGCTGCCCTGACGAATCTGGAAACTGCGCTGCGACTGGTTGAAGGCGGCAAGATCAAGGTCAGCGCCAAAACCGGCCGCCCTTCCCTGGCCGCTCAAAAAAACCTGAGCGGGCTCCTGCAGGACGGTGACTGGTATGAAACGAAAATTCTTTCTGAAATAGGATATATTCAATCTTTTGCCTGGTCCGTTCTGTTGCAGGGAACGGGACTGGCAAAGGGAGACGGCAGCACCCTCAAACTCACCAACCGGGGTAAGAAGGCCTTAAAAGGAAATTTACCGGATGTGATCAAGGAAGCATGGTCCAGATGGAAAACCAATAAGATCCTGGATGAATTCAGCCGCGTGGATCAGATTAAGGGGCAGAAATCAACCCGAGGGAAAACCCTTTTCGCCGCTCAATCACGCCGACCGGCTCTCCATGAAGGACTCATGATGTGCCGCCCCGGCAAATGGCTCTCCGTGGAAGAACTAATCCGAACCATGAATTCAATGGGACTTGAATTTGAGATCGCTCGGTACACTTGGAAGCTCTATGTGGGAGATGCCCAATACGGACATCTTGATGATTATGGAGATCAAACCATGATAAAAAAACGCTACGTTCAGGCTTTTCTGTTCGAATATGCGGCGACCATGGGGGTCATTGACGTTGGCTATATCCATCCGAGCGGTGCCCTCTCCGACTGTCGCCATCTCTGGGCCTGGGGTGCGGATGATATGGGGGACTACTTGAGCCGTTACGATGGTCTCATGTACATTCGGATCAATCCCTTGGGCGCTTTCGCCATGGACATGGTTGATACCTATAACACTGAGCCCACCCAAACCCGTGCGGTTTTAACGGTTCTGCCCAATCATGATGTGGTGGTGACCGACATGCACGCCCTATCACCCGCCGACAAATTGTTCCTTGAAAAAACATGTGAAAAAAAATCTTCCGCTTTGTGGAAACTGACCACCCGAGCCCTCCTTGAATCGGCGCAAAACGGAACGACCATTGAAGACATTAGAGCATTCCTTAAATCCCGCTCCGCCCAGCCCATCCCCGACACGGTGACGACCCTTTTAAAGGACGCAAAAAAGCGTTCCACCAGGCTTGAATACGCCGGCAGAAGCCATCTGGTGGCCTGCAAGGATAAAATGCTTCAACAACTGGTAACCACCGATACAAAACTGTCAAAAGTGTGCCGACCCGCCGGGGAAAGCCATATCGTCATCATGCCGGGGAAAGAGAAACAATTCATAACAGCCCTTGTCCGGCTGGGCTACATCGTGCCGCAGCTGCGAGAGCAGATATGACCGGTTACAACCCCGCCAATCCACTCATCGTCCAGGGCGATCACACCATTTTGGTGGAAGTCAACAGCCCCCGGTATGAAGCGGCCCGCAATGAACTGATCCGATTCGCCGAACTGGTCAAATCCCCTGAACACATTCACACCTACCGCATCACCCCGCTTTCCATCTGGAATGCCCGGGCCGCCGGCATCCCCGCCACAAGTATGATTGATGCCCTTCATGAATTTACGAAATACCCGGTTCCGGAACACGTACTCGTTGAAATTGATGATTTTGCCTCCAGGTTCGGCCGCCTTAAGCTTCGGCGCCATGGGAAAGGGCTCGCGCTTTCCGCCGACAGCGAACCCCTTGCAGCAGAGATCGTCCACACCCCTGCCATAGGGGATCTTCTGGCCAACCGCATTTCCCAAACCGAATTTCTCATCAGAGTGGCGGATCGCGGCAGAATCAAACAGGCACTCATCAAAGCCGGTTTTCCGGCGGAAGACCTTGCGGGGTATGTAAAAGGCGAGCGGGTTGATTTCTCCGTGCGCGCCACAACTTCTTCGGGCAACCGCTTCTCTTTTCGCCCCTACCAGCAACAGGCGGCCGACGTCTTCTACGCCAAAGGGGCCGATCAGGGTGGGGCCGGGGTCATTGTGCTGCCTTGCGGCGCCGGAAAAACCATTGTGGGGATTGGCTGTATGGCGCAGCTTCAAACGTCTACCCTGATCCTCACCACCAATGTGACGGCCATCCGGCAATGGAAGCAGGAACTGATGGACAAGACCACCCTCAGCGGGGAGGACATCGGCGAATACAGCGGAAACACCAAGGAAATTAGACAGGTCACCATCGCCACATACCAGATCATGACCTATCGTCCGACCAAGGAAGGAGATTTTCCTCACCTGACCCTTTTTGACGACCGTAACTGGGGGCTGATCATCTACGACGAGGTCCATATGCTTCCCGCCCCCGTTTTTCAGGTGACGGCCGGCTTGCAGGCCAGACGGCGCCTGGGTCTGACGGCAACCCTGGTTCGGGAAGACGGCAAGGAAGAGGATGTGTTTGCTTTGATCGGCCCCAAAAAGGTGGATGTGCCCTGGAAGGAAATGGAACAGCAGGGCTGGATCGCCACGGCCCGGTGTTGCGAAATCCGCATTCCCCTTCCCGAAGACCTGCGCATGACCTATGCCGTGGCAAACAAACGAAGAAAATTTCGGATTTCTTCGGAAAATCCCGCCAAACAGGCCCTCATCAGGGAAATCATGTCCCGGCACAAGGGAAAACAAATCCTGTTGATCGGCATGTATATCGATCAGTTGAAGGAGTCCGCCAAAGGCCTGGATATCCCGTTGATCACCGGATCCACATCCCAGAAAAAACGG
Organism: uncultured Desulfobacteraceae bacterium; assembly: GCA_964430575.1. GTDB lineage: Bacteria > Desulfobacterota > DSM-4660 > Desulfatiglandales > Desulfatiglandaceae > NaphS2. Next base: position 8,698 of record CAYSFQ010000003.1, on the reverse strand, counting down.
GACAGCCTCTACGAAGATTTCAAGGACGGCAAAATCAGCACCCTGGCGGTTTCCAAGGTGGCCAATTTCGCGGTGGACCTGCCCGATGCCGCCGTGGCCATTCAGATCTCCGGCACATTCGGTTCCCGGCAAGAAGAAGCCCAGCGCCTGGGCAGGATTCTGCGGCCCAAACCCGGGGAAAATCAAGCCCATTTCTATTCCCTGGTCACCCGGGATACGGTGGAGCAGGACTTCGCCTTGAAACGTCAGTTGTTTCTCTGCGAGCAGGGATACGAATACGCCATACGTTCCGCAGGTTCTTTTCCCACCGTGTCCTGACCCCTTAAGGCGCGTTATTCAACATCAGCCTTCGAGAGCGGCCGCCTACCGCGACTTTCAGCAACTGGAAAGACGGGCCCAAAGGTTTATCATTTTGAAATGAGAGTTTCTGTCAGCAATGGGTCCGATGGTGATGTTTGATTGGCCCCCTCGCAGCATCTCTGTACTGTGGGGGTCCACTTCAAACATTGGGATTGACACTGATGGGTCTAGCAACTTATTATGAAAGAAAATATCAAAAAGAGGGATTCTTTAACAATTCAGGACCATCTACTTTAGGATAAACAGATCTTCTTAATAATAACTCTTTCATTCTTAGTAAGGAGGTGGGCCATGTCTGTTATCACGATTTCAAGAGGTTCATTCACCCACGGCAGTATCGTAGCTGAGAAAGTGGCGGAAAAACTTGGCTATAGATGTATCTCTCGCGAAATTCTTTTAGAAATTAAGGATGAATACAATATCCCTGAAATCAAGCTTTTACGCTCTATTCGTGATGGCCCATCTTTTTTCGAACGTTACACTTTTGGAAGAGACAAATACATCAACTTTATTCGCGCAGCTTTTTTAACTCAAATCATTAAGGACAATGTCGTCTATCATGGTTTTGCAGGCCAATATTTTCTAAAGGATGCCCCGCATGTTCTGAAAGTTCGAATTATTGCCAATATGGAATATCGCATAGAATGCATGATGCAGAGGCAAGGGGTATCAAAGAAAAAAGCTGAAAAAATGGTCAAAGAGGTTGACGAAGAGAGACGGAAATGGAGCCGGAAACTTTATGATCTCGATACATGGGATTCAAGGCTTTACGATCTGGTAATCAATATTGAAAAGATATCCATCGATCAAGCATCCGATATGATATGTAACACAGTTAAATTGAGTCCTTTCCAAACCACTCCTGAATCGCAGAAAATGATTGAACGTTTAAATCAAGAAGCGATGGAGAAATTAAAGAAAGGGCCAAAACAATCTCCATTCTTTGAACCCATGCGTGAAGGCCCGTGGGATAGAGAAAAATGATTGAAGAGGGGTAACCATGGACAATGGAGAGATGTCGCAGGATGCAGCCGCCTGGGTTGAAAATACCATCCGGGACTTTATTGCCGATTCTCCCCGTAACACCATGCAAGACGAATCGAACGAAGCGGCATGGGACGATGTTCTGGTGGGATTCGCCTCTGGGGCGGACCCCATCTGGCAACAGTACAAGGAGTATGTGGGCGCGTTTCATTGGACCCCATGGGAAGTCTTCAGCCAGCACTGTCCCCGGGAAACCGCCGCACCTGATGAACTGACCGTCATTTCATGGGTGCTGCCCCAGAGGAGGGCAGTCCGGGAGTCGAACTGCCGGAGCAACAAATACCCATCCGAACAATGGGCCAGAATCAGGGTTTATGGCGAAGCATTCAACGTCGCCCTGCGTCACCATGTGGTTCAGCGCCTGGGAGAAACCGGACATGTGGCGGTTGCACCCATGCTGGTTCCCAACTGGACCATTGTCAAATCCCAACAGTTTTCCTATGCCTCCTCCTGGTCTGAGCGCCATGCGGCCCATGCGGGCGGTCTGGGCACGTTCGGTCTGTGCGACGGACTGATCACCCAGAAGGGGAAAGCCCTGCGGGCGGGGTCGGTAATCGCCAGAATATCCATTGAGCCAACACCACGGCCGTACGCCGATCACCGGGCCTATTGCCTCTTTTTCGCTGAGGGGACCTGCGGAAAATGCATTGATCGCTGCCCGGTCCGTGCCATCACTGAAGCGGGCCATGACAAAGAAAAGTGCCGGCAGCATCTGGCCCGCTCCAGAGAGTATGTTCAAAAAACCTACCAATTCGAGGGGTACGGCTGCGGATTGTGCCAGGTGGGGGTTCCCTGCGAAGCAACCATACCGGTGAAACCTGCCCGTGAGGCCCTGGAGCGTGGTGAACTGCCGCCGCCCCCGCCGCCTCTGGCATGATAAAGGCATCGCTGGATCACAATTTTTTTGAAAAAACCCATTTCTCAATCATCTTGAAAACAGTCTCTCTTTTAAAATTCCGGGAACACAATACAAAATTATTGGTTTGCCCTTTCTTCCCATGAAGTTCGTCTTTAAAAAATCATAGATGTCCCCGGAATTTGGAGATTCTGGATTAGATAAGGATATTCTGCAAGAAGCATCAGCCACAGGATTTTGAACATGTGGGCAAAAACGCTTCAGCTATCCCCTTGACAAATATGTGGATTGCATTTATATTTGATTGACGCAATCAACTAACTACCCAATAACTATCCAAGGAGAAATGATAATGGGGTCTGACTCTACAAAGGATCTTCCAGCCCTTATCAGTGAAATTACCTGGAACTTCGGGGCCCGTGGTCTTCAAGGAGAGTGCTGTGGTGATTTGTCCCAACCGGAATACCGGACACTTTGCCTGGCTTCAGACCAAACTCAGTGTTCGATGCAGGGGATCGCACAAAATCTGGGGGTTACCAAGAGTGGGGCAACCCGTATCGTCGATAGACTTGAAAGAAAAGGTTATGCCGAACGAAAGCGCAGTCCAGAGGATGGGCGCGTTTGCTGCATAGACCTTACACCGTCCGGTATGATGCTAATCAAAGACCTGAGACGTGAAAACGAGGATCGCATTGACAAAATCATGTCAAGAATTGATCCGGCGATGCAGGAGGTCATAAGGGCCGCGTTCAAGTCATTTGTGCATGCCCTTCAAAAGGAAGATTGATTTTTTTACAATAGTTGATAACAACAACTAAAGTGCAAAGGGGATTTCGGTGAATTCATTTCAAACGTCGCTCTATTTTTTCGCTTTCATCATGGTCGAGCTTTCGTTATTATTTATCGGGATCAGCACTCTTGTCGGACTTGCGTTAGCCTATGTATCTTATGAGAAACTGCAGCGCTGGCTCTCGCATAAAGGTCTGTTTGGCAACATCCTCGGTGCCCTGGTGGGTGGTTTGACCCCATTTTGTGCCTGTTCCACCATCCCAATGACCGTTGGATTGTTAAAAGCAAGGGTCCCTTTTGGACCGGTCATGTCTTTTGTGGTGGCATCACCGATTCTCAATCCCATCGTACTGAGTATGTTGATCGTGTTGCTTGGAATCAAGGCGGGTATCATCTATGCGGTGGTGTCCTTTATCGCAGCTGTTTTATTCGGTCTGATACTTGAAAAACTGGGGTTTGCCAACCAGGTCAAGAACGTAATCATTACTGGTGGTGCAGAAGAGAATGCCGAACTTAATACTCTTAAAGATAGGCTGAAAAGTGCACTGGGATCGGCACTTAATAGTTTTCGGGCGGTTTTTTTATATCTTGTGATAGGCGTTGCCATTGGCGCCGTTATCAAGGGATTTGTCCCGCAAGACGTGATTGTTAAAATCGCAGGGCCTGAAAATCCTTTGGCCATCCCGGTGGCGGCCGTGGTCGGAATCCCATTATACATTCGAGCGACCACTGCGATCCCCATTGGCCTGGCCCTTGTCCAAAAGGGAATGGGCGTTGGGGCTGTAATTGCTTTGATTATCGGAGGGGCGGGCATGGCAATTCCGGAAATGAGCCTGCTGGCCGGCATCTTTCGGCCGCGGCTTGTGGCGGCACTGGTGGGGGTGATCTTTCTGACCGCTGTTACGGCCGGATTCGTTTTCAGCATTGGCTGATGCGCAACTTCTAAATACGAGAGGGGGAGATAATCGGGCTTCTTGAGAGGGTTGGGGTAGAGTCATACTTCTATCTTCGAGGATGACAAGAAATGAAATAGGAAAAAGAAAAGGATACTTCAGACATGTCAAAAAGATTTATTAAGGGGAAAAATTGTCTCGGTATATGTTGGAAACGACCATAACTCAAAAGGGGGGCAGGAAAATGGCAGAAACAAAAAAGAAAGAAGGGTTCTTTAAACGCTTATTTATTGGCAAAAATACTGGCTGCTGCGGCGTTAAAATCGAGGAAGTCAAAGAGGAGAGTTCCGAAGAAAAATTGGAGACAATCCCTTCTTCGGGTTGCTGCTCGTCTAACAGCGGGAAGGCATAATCGCTTACCGCAAAACATGAAACAGGCCATATCTTCATGGACAGGCATGGTATTTCTCCCATATTTTTCCGAACACTTGAAACCATAACATCCTGGGCCTCAGTTCTGTAAGAATAGAATGTTCCTTCAAGGGCAATGGCTCGTATTCGTAAGGTCTTCACGCTCGCAGGGAGGTTAGGGGTTTCTTGAAAAGACCCATTTCTCAATCATCTTGAAAACAGTCTCTCTTTTGATCGGTTTTGTAATATAATCATCCATACCTGCTTCAAGACACATTTCCCTGTCACCCTTCATGGCATGGGCCGTCATGGCAATAATTGGAATGGCGTCAAATCCTTTGCTCCTGATTGTCTGGGTCGCCTCCATCCCATCCATTTCCGGCATCTGAATATCCATCAGGATCAAATCAAAATCCTCAGGTGAAGCGGTGAATCTTTCAACCGCCTCCAGGCCGTTACCCGCGACCTCCACCTGATAACCGCCTTTAGTCAGCATCAATTTTGCCAGTTTCAGGTTGACGGGATTATCTTCTACCAGGAGTACACACAAGGAGTGCTTCATATCTTCTCGAATTGAATATTGTGTGACAATTTTCGGTTTTTCCGGATCAGGCCTCTCCCCTTCATCCTGTTTTTCGCCCAATATTCTCTCCAGCATCCGGTACAGTTTTTCTCTACGAATGGGCTTGCTCAAAAAAGCATCAAACCCCGCAACTTCACATTTTTTTGCGTCCCTTTCCATCAGGGAAGAAATTGCGACCAGCGGCAAACTTTGAATTTCGGATGTTGAATTCCGGATCTGCTCCGCCACATCATAGCCGCTCATCCCCGGCATCTGGATATCCGAAATGCAGAGATCAAACGGCTTGCCGCTATCTAGAGGTTTGAGTAATGTCGAGAGAACTTCCTTTCCCCCTTTAAGAGAAACGACCACCATGCCCGCAGATTCCAGATAATGGGCCAATATTTTCAGATTGCTCGGGTTGTCATCCACAATAAGGACCCTTTTTTGAGAAAGGGGGGCTGGACTGATTCTTTTCGTTCCTTTGTCCTCAGGCACTTTAATCCATCCTGTAAAGTGAAATGTACTCCCCTTATTTTCTTCACTTTCTGCCCATACTTCACCATCCATAAGCTCTGCTATCTTTTTGCATATGGATAACCCCAGGCCGGTGCCGCCGTATTTCCGGGTAGTGGAACCGTCTGCCTGCTTAAACGGCTCAAAGATGGTTGACAATTTTTTGCTGGGTATGCCGATGCCCGTATCCCTGACCTTTGCATGGATTTTAACCCTGTCCTCCTTTTCTTCTTCAATAACAAGAGAGAGTTCAACCTCTCCGGCATCGGTAAATTTAGGAGCATTCCCCATCAGGTTTATGAGAACCTGCCTGAAACGTGTCGGATCTCCTTTGACTTTGGGCGGGATGTTATCCCCGATGTGACAAAGCAGTTCGATGGGTTTGACGCCGATTTTTGGGCGAATCATTTCACAAACATCATAGGCCAGAAGCTCAGGATCAAACTCGGTCTCTTCAAAATCCAGCTGCCCAGCCTCAATTTTAGAAAAATCCAGGATATCATTTATCAAAGAAAGCAGCGACTCACCGCTTCTCTTAATGGTACTCGTATAATCTGTCTGGCTTTCGTCCAAATCAGTATCAAGCAGCATATCAGAAAAACCCAGGACCGAATTCATGGGGGTTCGGATTTCATGGCTCATGTTGGCCAGGAACTCGCTTTTGGCGGCATTTGCGACCTCGGCCTGACGGGCCATCTCTTCGGACCGTATGATCAAAACCTTGAGCTGTCCAATCAGCTTTCGGGTCAGCAGGATAACAGAAGTTGCAAACAGGATCGTGGCAAGGATACTGATCAATGTGACCGTCAGAATCTCATTTTTCAGGGTCTCTTCGAACTTTTTGGTGCTGAAGCCGATCTTCATATGCCCGAGCAGCGCCTGATCTGCGCCGGTTGAACGGATCTCTCTTTCAAAAACAAGCGTTGACGGATCGTCCGGTTCTCCACGCAAATCCTCAGTCAACAAACCGCCGTTTGGGCCAAAAAACGACATAAACTGAATTTGTGGATCTTTCACTGCCACTTCTGCGTATTCATCAAGGGTGGCGTATTCGAAATTTTCATAACAGGGTACGCTGATTTTCTGCATGAGATCCATCACCGTATTGGCGTTTGATTCCATGGACTCATGGAACGTTGTACTGTGCTCATGGATCATAATGACACTCAACAGCCCGAATGCAATAACGGTTGGAATCAGGATGGCAGCAACCAGTTTGATATTGATACCAGTGAATTTACCAGTTTCCATTTTCCCCCAGGTTTTTTATGGAAAAGATCTTCTCAGTATTTAAAATCGAAAGACGCATCAACGCCTGCCCTTTTCAAAAGTGGCAGGGTGAATCTGAAATCCTGCTCAGTGGTTTTGAGAAATCCTGTGATCTCCATTTTTTCTTTGACGGCTTCAGCTTCAGGGGAATGGTCATCTTTCAAACCGAGCAGGATGTTACGGATCTGTTTTACAACCGCTGGATCAGCCTTTTTTGAAACGATCAAGACCATATTGGGGTTTTCTCCGGGGTCCTCACCCACACGGTCAATGCCTTTATATTTCTCCTTTACACTGTCCCACACCCTGTTTTTCACTATGGCAACGTCCGCAGCCCCCCGATCCAGGGCATCGATGGCAGCCCCATGGGAAGCGGCATTCAATGTTTTGACCTCAATCTTTTTATCCCCTTTAATGGCCCTGAAAAAAAACTCTCCCGAAGAAGCAAGACCACAAAAGATAACCTTTTTATTACGGAAATAATCCGCATTCTGGGCAAAGCGGTCTGAACCATTTGGGGCCAGGACCACAGCCCAATAGGTACTCCATCCACCGCTGTTTACAGGGCGAACCACGGGGTACGCCAAGCCCTTTATGATCATACAGCCCGCAATCCCCGAACCACTGAACATGCCGTCAACTTTTCCTTTGGCAAACATCTTTGCCGCCTGCGGATAGGTTTTGGCCGCAACAAAAGATGCTTTCAGACCCTTTTTTATTAAATAATTGAGGAGCGGTCTGAACCTGGCCGCCGCACCTTTTTGCTCCTGCATCAGACAGATTTTAAACCCCGCATGGCTGATAGTCGATGGCAAGATACAAAAACACATTATCACCCAGAAAATGCCCCATATCCACATTGCCTTCTTCACAATTATTACCTCCCTTTATGCCTCTAGAAAAAATAATCCTTCCAATGAGACCTGGAATGTGTAGAATATCCATATTGTGGCAACATTTCAAGGAAGATGTCTAAGTCGCCTCAATTGATGGAAAAAATATTTTTAACCCATCATATTCAACAGGGCCATCGTATTCGGCAGGAAAGCGCAACCGTGACAGCCATCGCAACAGACATGACGGATCACCACCTGATCGCTCAGTTCAAAAAAGGGTCCATGAAAGCCATGGAAACCATCGTGGATCGATATGAAAACCGGATCTTCACCTTCGGCCTCAAAATGTGCGGTCAGCTCCAGGACGCCGAAGATATTACGCAAGATACCTTTCTCAATGCCTTCAGGTATTTAAACAGCTTCAGGGAAGAAACAAAACTGAAAAACTGGTTGTTCAAAATTGCTACCACGGCCTGTATTCGAAAGCGGCGAAAGAAAAAATGCGAACCGGATCATGAGCTGTCCCTGGAATCCTTTATGAACAAAGACGGGACTTTTGAAACCTATGACATTCCCGACTGGTCCGATGACCCCTCAGACAAAGTGCTACAGGCGGAAATGAAAACGGTCATCAACAATGCCATCCAAACCCTTCCGCATAAATACAAACTGGTGTTCAATCTCAGGGACACTGAAGGGTTCAGCACCAAAGAAACGGCCGACATCCTGGGAATCAGCGTCGAATCGGTGAAAACCCGACTCCACCGGGCGCGCCTGGCACTGCGGAAAAAAATTTCCCACTCATACAGCGAAGGAAAAATCTTATGAAGGAGGAATGCAAAAAAAATTTTGAAAGGATTTCCGAGTATCTGGACGGAGAACTCAGCCTCGACGTCTGCCAGCATATCGAAGCGCATCTCAAAGCATGCCCGGAATGCAAGTCATGCGTTGATGCCCTGAAAAAAACCGTGGACCTCTGTAAGAAAAGCGCCCGGGAAGAAATACCCCGGGACATGCAAAACCGCCTCAGATCAAAACTAAGGGAGTGTTTCGGGAAGAAAGAACCGAGTTAAAAATCAGAATCGTCTTTAAATTAGGCCCTCGGTAAAAGAGATGAACGAAGACAATCGGTTGATAAGGCGGGGCGCTCAATCGCAGATAA
>CAYSFQ010000002.1:0-61371 GCA_964430575.1 uncultured Desulfobacteraceae bacterium | reverse complement strand
ATCATCAAAACCCTATGATTCATCAACGGATACAAACACGTGCTTCAGCACTGCCGGCCTCCTCGCATTTGAATACCTCCGGCGTTGCCAAGTAGTAGGCGGCGTTGATATCAAAAGTATCCATTCCGTTAAGGTTAAGCGCTTGCTCCAAGAAATTCATTCTTGCCTGTGATGCGCGGGAAAGAAGCATTGCCCTCTCACTGCATCCAGGCCGCTGGAGCGAATCAATCTCTGCCCTTGTGTATAAAGTGCTTGAAGATAATGAGAATGTGATGAAGGTGACCGGAATGTCCGAGCCCCCCAAAATTATCTTGGTAGCGCGCACGTCCTGAGCGATGTTAAAATCCGTAAACACCACGTCTGAGAAAGGATATTTCAGCACCTGATTCGGAGCGCGGCCACCCAGAAATATCACCTCTTTAATATTGTGAAGCACATCCGGGAAATTCATCACCAGGCAGGCAATATCTGTAAGCGGTCCGATCGCCAGAATTGTAACCGGATCTTTACTACGAGCGAGCACATCAGCGAGCGCTAGAACCGCTTCGTTCAGACATAGCTCGAAAAGCGTTACGGGACTTCCCGCATCTCCTGTCCAAATTACCGGGCCGGGAGCGGGGAGGCTCTCGAAACCTCCCGCGAGAACAGGCCCGTTCCAAAGCCCTGGGGTTTCAATAAATGTCTGTTTCGCTGCATAGAGCTCAGCGGGCTGAAGATCGTTTCCCCTTACCACCGCCGCGCCTTCCACTACAACTCCCGCATAAGTGCTGATAAGCTCAACAGCCCAGGAATCATCGGTATCGGCCGGCCCGGCCTCCGACCCTCCCACAAGTCCCGCAGCGATATCAGTGGAAATAAAAATCCTCTTTTTCACATCCTCCCCCCTGGATTCGTTGGAGCACGAATTGACCGTGAACAACAGGGACAAGACGAATAACCCAGGCAAGAATCGTAACTTAAGCATAATATTATCTCTCCTTTGCAGGACATGATGCTAAGTTAACCAGCAAACGGGGTAAAGAAATATATAATTGGGCTACCTGTTGAACGGTCTGTCATTTTATTTTAATCCCCGTTCTCTGCCGATCCCGTCATGTTGATCCGATGCGGTTTCGGTATGGTTTGAGCGCCGGAAGAAATGAAAAAAACCCTCAATTCCCGGCGCCTGGCCAGTGCTTTTTCAGTTTCCTTTCGGAAGCAGAAGATTCCTCCCCGCTTCTCCAAAAGGGGCTTGCTTTGCCTGCGTTTCTGACGGACTGAAAGTGAAAGTGTCCATATCAACCGAAATAAAATCTCCCGGATCGACGCTCCCGTCCTTGAATGCATCGGGCCGGCTCAAGGCGGAATAAAGGCGGTAAGTTCCACCGTATTCGAGACCGGTAAAGGTGTAGGAAAAGAGGTCCGGAAGGAATGCGCTCACACCCGTGGGTATGACGGAACCATCGGAGAGGGGCTGAAAACTCTTGGGATCATCCATGGCGCCCTGTCTCAGGGTCATGGGATCAAGATCGGTCAGAAAAAACAGGGTGTTCCCATCCGGGAGCAGGGTCGCCATGAAAAAATCCGATTGCCCCACAACATTCTTCACGGAAACACCGACGGAGAAATGATCTCCGGTCTGGAATTCACTGGCGTTCATCACCTGGGTAACGGTTGCTCCACTCGAGCCGCCGGGATCAGCGTAAAATCCATTGGCCTTGAGCGCCACATTCGTCTCCGTATCGCACACAAGTTGCTGTGAGGCTCGCGCATTGAACCAGAACGTGGGCGGATAAAAGTTGGCCGCGGACGCACTGCTCGTTGAGAAGTCGATCTGTTCCGCGATCGACGTCATCAGATCGGTGCCGATGATGTTGGCATATCCCTGACCGCATGCGCCGCCGCCGTTGTCCTTACAATCGCCGTGATCATTCCCTTGAGCCCATCCCGAAATCATGCTCAAATCCCATCCATTTTCAAACATATAAACGACCAGTTCCGCGGGGTCATTATTGAAGATATCGAACAGCGGCAGATAGGTCGGGCCGTCACCAATGCCATCGGTGCCGGTCCCTGGCACGTCGGTGCTCGTGTTATTATTGCGAATCCCCGAGAAGGTGAGACCTCCATTCTTTACGAACGGATAAATATCGGTGTTACCAAGTTCCTTGTTGTTTCCATTTGCACCATACTGTCCAAAGCAATTCCAGGACCCCGAGCCCGATGCCGTAGGGGCATGGCCATCCGACGTGAGTCGCGCAGCCCCCAGATTGTAAAGGTTGGGCCAGTAGGCGTAGTAGGTCTGCTGCCGGGCGGATACGTTCCAGGCGTTGGACATGAAGGTGATCTGGTCCTGGGTGAACTCCCATGGGCCGTTGTTGACCAGTTTGCCATATATCGCCCCCATCTTACCCCAGTCTGAGAGCACAACCGACTGCGATGAACCCATACTGAGCCGCCACTGGGTAATGGCGTCCTCAACCTGCTGCTCCACCTTGTCCGTGTCCTCGCTGAGCTGTGATTCAAGGACAAGGTAATTGTCTATCAAGGTTGCCGCGGGCGGTCCCGCAGTGGCGCCCATAATGAACTGAAACCCACCGCCTGCCACTGAGACCAGCCCGTAGGCCGCTTTCAGTGCCACACTGTCGTCGGCGAATTCCTGAAAGGCATTGATAACACTCTTGAGGCCTGAGACAGCATGGAGGAACATGGATGACCCCCAGTAGCTGCTGTTGTATGTCAGGCTCGCCTCGGTGCTGAGGGTGTTGCTGGCAATCTTGCTGGCAACGTTTTGGAGTTGCTGGGAGAGTTGGGTCTGGTTGTCCACCACCGGTGTTACGACTGTGGTGAACATCCCCATCACGTCTATGCGATAATTGATCTCAAGGTTGAGCTGAGTAACAGCACTGTTCATGTCGGCCTGGGTGAAGGGAGCACCCGTGGGGGCCGTGGGAGTGGTGGTTATAACATTCAGGGCAGAGTCGGTCTTGGGATACTCTTCGCGCAGTAGGAGGGCGGTGTTTCGCACAACACTGTTCGAACTGGGCTTTCCATTGGTCCAGTCCGTGCCCGATCCGATTTGCTGGGTGTCATAGGCAACCCAGGCAAAGGCGGTTTCAGCCGCCGAAGCGGTGGCGCCGGCCGCGGGCGTGAGGGGCCAGGGAACCTCGTCCTGATAAAAGATGGTTTCGAGCTCCGGCTGCGACAAACCGGCCGGATCGCCGGTTTGCGGGTAGATGGTTCCCCGCTGATTGCTGCGGTTGAGCGCGCCCGATAAAATGCCCTTGGACTGGGGCATTTTTTGCGCACCCGCTGTGTTCTTGGTCTGGGTGGCCACCCAGTCGGTGATGACGCCGCTCGCTTCATAGGCCAGACGCTCTCCAAAATAGCCGTTCGCCGATATCATGGAGTAGGGGGAGGCAAGGTTGGTCTTTACCGCACGGGCGAAGATGTCGGGGTTGACGCCAAGCTGCCCCAGGGTCTCGAGCACGTCTGTAAAGTCACTTGAGGAACATCCGCCGTTGCCGGAACTTGCGCTCCAGGCCTGGCCCAGGGAGGCAAGTGCGACCCCGGTGCTGCTGGGGGGCACGGCCTGGCTGAGGTATTCGTTGAGGGTGGTAAAATCCACGCAGCCGGTACTGTTTGACACAAAAACGCCGTGGGGACCGTTGCCGTTGGCATCAACATCAAGGGTCCTCGTGTCGAACAGGACAACAAAAAAGCCTCCCGCGGATTCGGTGGATGAAGGGGTGGAAGGCTGGAGGGTCGTACTGCCCAACTGGATGCTTGCCTGCTGGTAGTTGGCTGGTTTTGAGACCGGGGTCACCGTGTAGCCTTCCGCGTAACCGAAGTCGAAGATGCGCCCCAGGTATTCTTCGCCGTCACGGACGAGGGCCGCCTCGCGAAGATAGCCCTTTAGACCCCCTGTGGCGCTGTTGTTAATGACCGTGTCAATGTTGATGGCGGCGTTTCCGGCGACCATGCCGGGAACCCCGATGATGGACCACGGCCTCCCCTCGGGTGGAATATTCTCCTGGCCGATGGACTGAAGCCCGTCACTGATGGGGGCAAAAACAACGGGATCAGTCGAGTTGTATGCGAGAATAACCAGTACGTTGTCCGGGTCGGACGTCTTCAGGTTCATGAGGGCAGTGTTGAGTGCCGTCAGGCCTGATGCATCGGTACTGAAGTTCAGGTTGCCGTCCGGGGCTCCGGTGAAACTGACGGGCTGAACAGTGATCCTGTCGAGGGCCAGCATCTGAACGTCCGAGGACTGGCCCGGGTTTTCATAGAAGCACTTGGGAGCGTCTGCCGCGTCACGGCAGAAGCGGTTCAGGCCCACCGCAATACCCTGTTTGCTGGAGCTGTCAAAGGCAATGGTGTTGATCGTCACGAGTGGTGCGGGGTTGTTGTTGGTATCGGCCTGAACCGGTGTCATCCACAACACCCCGAACAGTATAATGATGAAACCGATGGCGGATCGATGTTTCAACCTCTGGAACAGACTGGATGTCCGTGTCAATTTACTCTTAGCAAAAGCCATGTGTACACCTCCTATTCGCCAAACTCATGTTGCCGGTCCAGCGCTTCCTTTGTGCCGACATGAAATGCATCCGTATCAATCGAAATGAAATCTCCCGCATCGATGCTGCCATCCGCAAATGCCCCGGGATGGGCCAGGGCGGAAAAAAAGAGATATTCTCCATCCGGCTCCACCGAAGTAAAGGTATAGGAAAACAGGTTCGGAAAAGCGGCTGCCACACCATTGGGTATGAACGTTCGATCCGAAACGGGCCGAAAGGTTTTCGGGTCGTTCAGATCCCCCTCGATGAGGGTCAGGGGATCCAGAACGGTGACGAAGAACATGGTGTGTGAGTCCGGGAGCAGGCCACCCATGTAAAACTCCGTTTGACTGGCGATTTTCTTCACGGATACGTGGACCGACAATGTATCACCGGGTTGAAAGGATTTGGCATTCAGCCCCTGCGTAACCGTTGGCGTTTCGGCACTGTCGATGAGGAACTGAAGCGCCACACCGCCATTATTACCGAAGGGATTGCTCGGCCGGGCCGCCGGGCCGCCCGCAAGGGTAGATTTGACGGCATAACTGCCGCCGCCACCGCCGCCACAGGAAATCTGAGCATCATTGGCGTGACGCCCACCGCTCCCGCCGCCGTAGCCCCCGCCACCGGCACCGCCGCCGGCATCGCAGGAAGACGTGGCGGAATTTCCGCCTCCGCCCGAATCAGGGCCCTCGTAGCCGAATGGGTTCGCGCTATTTACCCACGTGGCATAGTACGAGGGATAACAGCCCGAGCCATCGCCGCCGGTTCCACCCCAGGCACCAACCCCGCTGGCGCCGTCTCCGCCGCCACCCCCGGCACCGCCGGACCCCTTGCCGTCGTAATTGCCGCCTGAATCAGATGAACAACTTCCATCATAACTACTGCTGGGGTCGCCGTCCGCGTTTGCGGCCGCCCCCTGGGTTGCAATGGCAATCCCGCCCGCCCCTCCGGGACCTCCCGGCACGCCAATTCCCAGATTGCAGAAACCTGAATAGTCCATGGCGCCGCCGCCACCCCCGCCGCCGGCAATCAGCAGAAGTTCTCCAAGATTCGGTCTGGTGGTGGGGTTCAGGCTCAGATCGAACAGTGAAACCGCGGTGGAAGCGCCACCCCCGCCACCGCAATGCTTCGTGCCGGTGGAGACCCCGCCCCCACCTTTATAGAAGAAAAGCTGGGTGGAAAAATTGAGGGCATTTAAATCCTTTACACTGGTGGTGGTCTGGGCATACCCGCCGGCGGCGCCATCTCCGTTTAGCGTTCCACTTCCGTTGCCGCCATTGCCGCCCCAGGCCTGAACCACCATGGGCGTGCTCTCAAACACGGTGATATTGGCGGTCTTGAGCGTGGTGTTATTGTTCAGCTGGGTCAGGACATCCGTGAGGTCAACCATACATGTACCGGGAGAATCATCTAAAATGCAATTGACAACGGTGTTGTCCGCGCTGAGGGTAATGGAAGCGCACGGGTTGGCTAGGTTGCCGCATGCAGCGTAGGCCACGCCGGCGGGTAAAAACACTAACGAGAACAAAAGAACAATGATTTTTTTCATGGTAAGCCTCCTGAAAAAAAGGTTTTAATAATGGCACTCAAATATCAAATTGGGCCGTTTTGGCCCCTTCCTGTCGGTTTTTAAGGCCACGCCCGATGGCCTCTTTTACCCGTTTCATGTCGAGTGGTTTTTCCAGATAGCCGTCCGCTTGATGGCAGATGGCCTTCATTAAGCTCTCATCCACGGGATTTCCCGTGATGACAATGGGGACGATTTCAGGGGAGCGGCGCTTGATTTCCCCTATCAACGCCAGCCCGTTCATATCGGGAAGGCACAGATCGGCGATTAAAACATCGTATTGTTTCAGGGAGCCTAGCGCGATGGCGCCGGTGCCGTTTTCGACCGTATCCACCACCACATGTTCTGAGCCAAGCCCCAGCTTGAGGGCTTTGAGGATGGAAGGGTCGTCATCAACTGTCAGTATCCGTTTCATGGGCTCCCTTTGAATTCAGTAAATGTGCCTAGTGATCCGGTCTCCCGTCCGTCTTCACACGAGCAAGAGCAATGCCAAAAGGAATGAGGCAGGCGTCTCGTCATGGAAATATCTTTGATTACAACAGGTTATAATAGTTTTGGGTCGTAACTTAGGGGATAGCAACCATCGGTTCCCCGGGGTTGACTTGAGAATATTGTCAAACGGCGATCATGAAAAATGGGGATTTGCAGGAATGTTTCAGGAAATTCATACACTTAATGGCTTGACAATATTGCCAAGTAAATTTGATAATATTGTCAAGTCGGTGTTCGGAGGGATGGGTCTGTTCAGTTTCCCAGATTATACTTCTTAATCCGGTACCGCATCTTATGGGGGGGCATCTTCAAAAGGCGGGCCGCTTCCTGCACATTCCCCCGGGACCTCCTGAGCGCTTCTCTAATCAGGCCTTTGATGGTTTCGGCATAATCCAGCTCACCGGAAAAATCAGCTTCCGGAATGCGGGTTGCTCCCGGCTCGGGCCGGATAAAAGAAAGATGCCCGGGGAGCAGTTCGTCCCCATCCTCCAGAAGAACAACCCTCTCGATGACATTTCGAAGCTCCCTCACATTTCCGGGCCATGAATAGCCCTGCAGCACCGCTACCGCCTCGGGGGAAACACGGGTGAATTTCTTGCCCGTTTTCTCATTATGGCTGTTCATGAAGTATTCAGTGAGGGGAATAATGTCATCGGGTCTTTCGCGCAGGGGGGGGAGTTCCACCTTCACCACGTTCAGGCGGAAAAAAAGGTCCTTTCTGAACCGGCCCTCATCAACAGCCTTTTCCAAATCCATATTGCTGGCCGCAATGATTCTGGCGGAAACCCTGACCGCCTTACTCCCTCCGACTCTGTCAGCACGCCGAGCAGTTTCGCCTGGGTGGAAAGGGACATGGAACCGATTTCATCCAGAAACAGGGTCCCATCGGCGGCCACCTCGAACCGCCCCTTTTTTCCTTCGGCCCTTGCCCCGGTAAAGGCGCCCCGCTCATAGCCGAAAATCTCGCTTTCAAACAGCTCGTGGGTAATGGCCGTACAATTGACCGTAACAAAAGGACCCGGAAGATCGGAATAGCGGTAATGCACCACCCTGGCCAGAAGACCCTTGCCCGTGCCGCTCTCCCCGGTCAGCAACAAAGGGGTATCCACGCTTTTTGCGGCATTTTTCGCAATGGCCATTACATTTTTTAGATTTTCGCTTTTTCCCACCAGTTCGAGGCCGTAGCGTTCGCCGTTGGCCTGTTGCATGCGCCGGATTCTGTCTTTCAGTCGTCTGTTTTCAAGGGCGTTAGCAAGGGTGATCTTGATCTCCTGGCCGTCAAGGGGTTTTACCAGGTAGTCGTATGCCCCCAGTTTCAAGGCTTTGACTACGGTTCTTGCCTCGTCGGCGCCGGTAATCATGACGACCACGATCTCCGGGGCCGTCCGTCTGATCTCCGCCAAAAGGTCCATGCCGCTCATATCGGGCAGGCCGATATCCAGCAGGACCAACTCAGGCTCCCGATCTTGGATGTGCTTCCGTGCCTCACCCCCCCTTTCCGCGGTGGTGACCGCATATTTTCCTTCGAACATCATTTGAATGGATTTGAGGATGCTCCTGTCGTCATCCACAACAAGGATGCTCTCCATCATTTTCCGTCTCCTGACACGGCCGGCAGTTCAACCGTAAATGTCGTTTCGCGCCCGGGGTGGCTCTCGAATGAGAGCACCCCCCCCTGGCGCTCGATGATCTGGTGTGATATGGAAAGACCCAGTCCGGTGCCCTGGGGCTTGGTGGTGAAAAAGGGATTGAAAATCTTTTCCCGGTCTTCAGGAGCAACCCCCGGGCCCGTGTCCCGGACCCGAATTGTCACGATATTCCTCCCCTTATGAAAGGGAGATGTTTCATTTCGGGAGGTGATGCGCAACAGGCCTCCCCCGTCCATGGCCTGCACGGCATTCTGCACCAGGTTGTTCACCACCTGCTGAACCCCCACGGCATCTCCGAAAACTTTCCAAAGCCCTTCCTCCAGAGACAGCTCCAGTCGTATGTCACCGTTTTTCAGGGCCACATACCAGAGATTGAGGGTCTCATGGATGAGGCGGTTAATGTCCATTTCCCGGGTCTCGATTTTCGTGTCCTTTGCAAAAGCCAGCACCCCTCTTATGACATCGTCGATTCTCTTGACGTTATGGGCGATATCCTGGAAGATCTCCAATTCCTGTTCCGACCTATCGAATTTCTCTTCGTCACAAAGGACATCCACAAACAGGCGGATCCCCGACAGGGGGCTCCGGATTTCATGGGCGATTCCGCCGGACAGTTGCCCCAGGGAGGAGAGCCGGTCCGCACGAACCAACTGCATGTCCACTTCCCGCTTCTCGGTAATGTCCGTGATGCGTAAGATAGTAGCTGTTTCAGCCCCCGCCCCTTCTCGGACCGGATAGACCACGACCTGTTCCAGGCGGCCAGAATCAAAAAGGCCTCGCCGTTCAAAATTGAAACTTTCTCGGTCCGATTTTGCGAGATGTTCCGGCACGCGGCACCCATCACAGGGTGTGGACCTCCCGTGGGTTACTTCATAACAAGCTCTGCCCATAACCTCATCGTGGCGGTCAATCCGATAATACGACCTGGCAGCCCTGTTGAGCATAACGATGGACATGTCCCCGTTTAGCATTAGAATGGGGTCTGAAATACCGTCAAAAACTTTCTGAAGTGTTTCCCGTGACCTCCTGGTTTCCTGTTCCGCTAAATACCGCTCTTCCATCCGCCGCCGAAGCTGCGCGTTTGTTACAGCCAGCGTTTCCCCCTGCGCCCCCAACTGGTCCACGCGACGGCGCAAATCCCCTGACATTGCATTAAATGCGATGGCCAATTCCTTCAGCTCACTCCCTTCCGGCAAAGGGATTGTCTCGCCCAGGTGTTCCTCATGGCTTGAGATCAGGAGCGCTTTTTCACGAATGGCCGAAAGAGGGCGGAAAATCAAACGATTGCTCCGCCAGTACAGAACCCCGAAAAGGGAAATGAGGAGGGCGAGAAAATAAGCGGAAAGCCGCACGGAAAGCTGATTGGCTTCTCTATAGGCTTCTGATAGCGGCACACGGATAGAGACGGCGGATATGACATCCCCTTCTTTGCGCCCAAAACTTCGATGAGGTCCATATCGGCCCACCAGTCCCCCGGGCGCTTCCTGGGGTGTGCTGTGGCAGCGAAGACAAGTTTCCTCCATGACTTCGCCCCTTTGTAAAACCACAAAGTGGGGTTCGCCATTTATGGTTTGAATATCAGATCGTTTCATCAATTCAGGGTCCGCATTCAATTCTTCCAGAAAAGCCTTTTCACGCTGATCTGCTTCGTTTTCGGGGCTTCGGGCATTGATGGCGCACTCCTTGTAATAGTACCCGGCGGGATTCAGGCTTTTGAAATACTGTTCTATCTTTCTCACAGCATAGGTCGACGACATCCAGACCGGTTCGAAATAGGCGTCGTCTCTTATGGAATCGGTCAAACCAAAGAGAGCCGGTTTCAGGTTGTGGGTGAAATATGTGTGGGTCGCGAGATTGCGGTCCAAGAGTATCCGGGCTTTGGACTCGGCCTCCGTCAACGCCCGTTGTTTCATCTGATGGTTCAGCATGAAAACAGCGAATAGTCCTGCCACGAGGAAAAAAAGGCCGACACTTAAGAAAAGACGGGTGCTGATTTTTATGGGCCGCTTCTGCGCTTTTTGTTCAGTAAAGGCCATCCGAAAATCCTCCACTCATCTAATTGAAACAGCGGTTCTCTGGATGATTTCATCCTTCATTGCCGACGTCAGATCATTGAAATAGGCGGAGTACCCGGAAACTCTGACCAGAAGGTTGGGATAAGCATCCGGATTGTCGCGGGCTTTCAGGAGGATTGAGGGATCAAGGACATTGAATTGCGCTTGCATGCCGCCCCGTCTGAAATAGGTTTTAAGGATATTCTTAAGGGCCAGCCGCCCGTTCTGTCCTCTGATGTTGTTTAGGTCCCACTTCACATTCAGGTTTATACCATTTGCGAAGTTCCCGGCGTCGATACGGTTAACTGAGTTGAACATGGCCGTGGGGCCCAACCTGTCCTGTCCATTTGAAGGCGCAATGCCCGAAGCAAGGGATTCACCTCTCCTCCGACCATTGGGCAGGGCGCCTGTTACCTCGCCAAAATACTGATGTGCGGTCACCGAGTAGAGCCCCGTGGTATATCTTCCACCCCTCGTATTCATGCGCCCTTTCAGATTCCTATTAAAAACATGAAGGACGTACAGTGTGTATGCATCCACTTCTTCGTTGTCATTGCCAAACTTGTCTATACTTTTTAAGTAAGCCCGCCACTTTTCATCCTGGAGATCTCTCTTCAATAGATCCACAAGCCCGGACACGGTGATTTTTTTATCCCGGAACACGGCCTTATCAATGGTATAGAGCGCATCGCCCGTATCTGCGGGTCCCACGCACTGGATGCCGGAGAAATTATAGGCGGCGCCCCCGGATGTGGCGCAGGAACCGTTATTAAGACATCCATCAAGAAGCATGCTGGAAAGCGGCGTGGGATGATATGCGGCATTTGCCCTTTCAATGCTCTGAAGGTCTTTGATCATCTTCCAGATGAAGTGACCCAATTGCGATTCGAATGCCTCCTTAACATCGTCCATTGCCGTCATCTCGGAAGGGGAAATGGTTTTTGGGCCTGCCTGCGAATTTGAACCGAACCGCTTCCCACAATTAAGAGCAAGTTCGAGCATAAGGGGGACATTAAAGATCGCCGCGTCGGTAGAGGAAAAGCTCTTGCCCTGACAGACGGGTTCGACGCACCCAACCCCTGTGTAATCTCTCGCATCAGCGAGATCGCACCCGTTATTAACAAGGGTTTCAACGATCACATCATCATTATAAAGAGCGGGGGAACCACTCCCCTTTGAGAGAATTTCGAATACCTTGTCAAGATACTTCTCCGGAGCCCCTTTATGAACTCTGGCATGATAATTGGGCTGGCGCATTCTCAGTTCATCCATAGCCTCTAAGAAAATATAAGAAAGTGCGTTGCTCGCATCTTTGCCATCACGGTCCATGCCGCCGACCGTTACCACCTGGCCATTGAACATACCTCCGTGAAACCGGGTGATGTGCTTTGAAAACACCGGAATGATCTCCGACATCTTGATGGAAAAAGCGGATACCAGTTCTTTGGCCTGTTCACGGGTCAAAGTGCCCCCTTTAAGGTCCTTTTCGTAAAAAGGAAAGAGATAATGGTCCATTCTCCCGGGGCATATGGCATTATCCAGGCTCTCAAGATTGATGGCGATCTGAGCCAGAAAGATGGACTGAACTGCTTCACGGAAAGTTTCAGCACCTTTTGCCGGGACCCTTTTGCAAGCAATGGAAATATCCAGAAGCGCCTGTTTGCGAACGGGATCGGTTTCACCATGGGACATTTGAAGGGCAAGATCCGAATAGCGTTCTCCAAACCGGGCCAGACCACGGGCGATGATCTTGACCGACTCATAGAAATGCCACTTAGGGGTATTTTTCGAGGCGTGCGCCTGTAGGGTCTCAACCTCGGAGATGATCCCTTCGGTCCCAACGTGCACCAGCTTTTCATAGTCGGGCGCCAGGTGAGCGATGCCGCCGCTCTCATTAATGAGATAGTAGCGGGCGGTCAGCTGATCGGCGATGAAACGGAATGTATCAATTTTGGACTTATGGGCTTTGAACCCCAGGAAACGAAAAAGCCAGAACGGTATGATCTTAATCAACTGTCCAATTTCTTTGCTTGATATTTCAAGGGGGTTGGTTTCTCTTTTGGAAAATTTTAGAAGATCCTGCATCACCACTACACCGTGAAGTTCGGGGAAGATTGAACCACCGACTCTCTTGGATGAGAAGTTTCCCACAATCAATTCATCCGGATAGATCTTGATCGATTTGCGGCGCAGCACTTCGCTGAGGGCTTCGGCTATCTGAATGGAGGGATGTTTTTTCCTGTTTTCCCTGTTTTTGAAGTACCGGGTCCAGATCAGCGCCCTCTCGGTACAGACACTGGGGCTGGATGTCTGAACGGCCTCTTTGAGTCGGTCTATCCTGTCATGATCCATCTCAAATCCTTTCTCAGTCATATAAGAGGACACGAATCCCATGGCCTTCAAACCGGCTTTTTGAGGACATAAGATAATCCCCTTTACCGGTGGACAGAGTTAGCGGTTCAAGATCTGTTTTGATTCTCGCTAACTTGGCTTCTCCGAAATTATGATATGGAAGAAGGTGGATGGATTGGAGGCTGTTTTCCTTTAAAAACCCGGCGGTAGCGCTGATATTGACAGGGGTATCATTTACGGTGGGGATTACGGGCATCCTGGCGGAAAGGTCCGTGAAAGTTACAGCCAGTTTCTCGAAATTCTCCATGATGATTCTATTATCAACTCCTGTATATGCCTGATGCATTTCTGAATCCATCAATTTCAGGTCGTAAAAAATGAGATCCAGGAAGGGTAGGATCGGCTCTATGTTATCCCACTTGAACATCCCCGAGGTTTCCATGTTCACATGGATCCCCATCTTCTTGACAAGTGGCAGAAATTCCCTCAAAAACGGAGTATACAGGGTCGGTTCCCCCCCGGAAAGGGTAATGCCGCCATCGGAATCATCAAAGAAGTCTTTGTCTTTTAATATTTCATCCAGAAGCCCGGAAGCGTCCCAATTCCCGCCGACCAATCTAAGAGCATTGTTCATGCACTCGGATACGCATTTTCCACATGCATTACACCGGTCGAAATCAATCCGAACGTCTTCTGATTCCACGATTGCATTTTCGGGACAAACATCTCTACAGGCAAAACAGAAGGCACAATGCTCTTTGTAAAAAGCAACCTCAAGGCCGGGATTAAGGGATTCAGGATTCTGGCACCACCTGCACTTCAAGGGACACCCTTTAAAAAAAATGGTCGTGCGAATTCCAGGCCCGTCGTGAATAGAGAATCGCTGAATATCAAAAATAGTGGCCCGTCTTTCTACCATCTCCAAGCTCGTAAATAATGCTGTTTTCTGCTTTTCCGACCTCAATCATCCTGCCGCATCCAGGCTGCTTTCATAGCCATAGGAGGCTTAGATGATTGGTTGAGATACCAAAATGACTGATGGGACGACAAAAAACTCTTTGCGTCAAGGAAAATCGATTTCGACAATGGCCTCATGGTCGACGATTTTGGGGTTGAGAGTGAAAACAATGAAGATAGGGATAGATCGTTGGAATTCGAGCACCGATCATATTATTTTTCAATCTGGTTGAGCCGGTATTGAAAATAGGCATCCCGCATGGCCACATAGGGATCGAGCGAAGCATCTTTCAGTGCCTCATATTCGCCGATACGAAGGGATGTCTTATTGGTCATATCAAAGGCTCGGGCGCCTATATTAGGCCACCAGTCTTCCAAAATATAGTCAAGGGGATTGAGATAGAGTCCCCCCACCCAGCCAACAGTGTCGCGAAGGCTGCTGGCCCCCAGGAAAGGCAGGTTCAGGTAGAATCCCGGGCCGATACCGTAAAACGCGAAAACCTGCCCCAGGTCCTCGTCCTGCACCGGATAATCCAGTGCCAGTTTGGCCACATCCTGAAATCCCAGGAAACCTGCCGATGAATTAACCACAAACCGCACCAGGATCATACCCACGCTTTTAATTTTTCCCTGCAACAAACTACTGACCAGACGAATGGGCATGCTCAGATTGGTGAAAAAATTGCGGATGGAAAGGCGCAGCACCTCCGGCATCACCACGCTGTACCCTTCGCTAACGGGTTTGAAAAACCAGAAATAAGCCGCATCGTTAAATGCAAAAAAAGCACGATTCATCGGTTCGAGTGGATCGGGGATGAATGAATCCTCCGACAATTCATCCTCCGGCCACATTTCCGAATCATCAGGCTCTTCTGAGGGTTTTTCGGCCTTTGATGCTGCCTTCCCCGCCAAAGCGCTTGCTTTTGCAGCGTCCTCATCCAGGCGGGCTGTTTGAACCAACTCATGACCGGCCATGCTGACTTGAAGGGATGCGGCATCCTCCCCTGAATCAAATGGCGTTGCCCAGGTTGTATCCCGGTGGCCTTGAATTCCCCAGCAAACCAGCCCGAAAATCAGAACAAATCCTAAACGTTTGCAACACCCCATGAATTGTTTCCCCTCAACAACAAGCCCCATTTCAATCTTTCTCCGCCACCTTTTTCCTTAGTTTCTGTACAAGCTCATCATAGGAAGAGCGTAATATAATACTGTTAAACTGTTTTCGATAATTATTGACCAGGCTGACCCCCTCCACAGAAATATCGTATACCCGCCAATCGCCATTTAATTCTTTCAGTCTGTAGCGAACCTCCACCTCTGTTTGGGAATGGGTGAGAATCTTAGCGGTTACGGTTCCGTATCTCCCATCAATGGTCTCACCCACATAAATCACCTTTTCACCGGAATAACTCCCCACCTTGTCCAGGTAGGTCCGCTCCAGCAATTTTCCGAAAAGCGAGATAAATTCCTTTTTTTCCGCTTCGGTTCTCTTCCGCCAGTGTCTAGCAAGGGATCTTTTGGTCATGGCCTCCCAATTAAACCGTTCGTCTACCGCCTTTCGGATCAGCTGGCCCCGCTTGTCTTTATTTTCCGGGCCCTTTAAGGCCGGGTCGCTGACAATGACGAGAATGCGGTCCGTGGTCTTTTTGATGCCGTCCGTGGGGACACCGGCAAAACAGGGTACCGCAAATATCAGGATCAACAAAACACCACTGAACAGAGATCCAAAATATGGCCAAATCCGGTGCTTTTCCATTATACAGGCCTCCTGCCCATGGTTATTTCTATAACTTTCCAAATACATAATTTGAGATCAACTCCTCAAAATCAATTGCTGACTGTGTATCTCTGATCTTTCCTCCGGGACCGATCACTTCTTCAGAACCACCCGGTGTAATCTCAATAAATTTGTCACCAATAAGCCCACGGGTTTTGATGGAAGCGATGGCATCCTCCTGGATCTTCACATGAAGGGGCAAGTCCATTACCACCAGGGCCTGATAATCATCCAGGCTGACCTTTTTGACCCGTCCAATTTCCACCCCGGCAATCACCACCGTCGAACCGGATTTGATACCACCGCCGTTTGAAAAGACGGCTTCCACCTCATATCCCTGGCTGCCCAGGACTTCCAGTTTCCCCAACTTAATGGAAAGATATCCCAGGCACAAAATCCCTAAAATCATGAACAGGCCCACGCACAATTCAACATCAAATTTTTTCATCCGTTCCCCTTTAGAACCTGACATCTAACCACTCAAAAACGCTTGAATCACCGGATCACGGCTCTCCATAAAATCCGATGGAGCCCCTTCCAAACGTACCAACCCTTCATGAAGCATGACGACTCGATCCACAATGGTAAAAACCTTCGGGATTTCATGGGTAACAATAATGCCTGTAAAAGAGAGCCGCTTATGACAGGAATCGATCAGGTCCAGAATCGACTGACCCGTTAGCGGGTCCAGCCCGGTGGTGGGTTCGTCAAAAAGCATGATTTCAGGATCTTCCACCAGGGCTCTGGCAAGGGCTGCCCGCTTTACCATGCCACCACTGATTTGAGAAGGATAACGATGCTCCGACCCGGTGAGCCCTACATTTTCCAACTCCATCAAAACCTTTTCCCGAATGACATTTCGGCTCAATTTGCTTTTTTCTTTTAGAGGAAAAGCAACATTTTCAAAAACACTCAAAGAATCAAAAAGCGCGCCCCCCTGGAAAAGAAAACCCAATCGTTCTCGAAAAGCCTGCAGGGATTCTTGCCCGGCAGTACCTACTTCCATGCCGTCCACCGTTACGCTTCCTCGGTCCGGTTTCATGAGCCCTGCAACATGCTTCAACAGCACACTCTTGCCCCCGCCACTCCCCCCAACCAGAGCAAATACCTCTCCCATGCCCACTTCAAAGGAAATGCCTTTGAGCACGTCGTGTCCATCAAATGATTTTTGCAAGTCTTCGATTTTGATCATCAGTCGATTAACCAGAAAAGCATCAAAACAGTATGGACGTCATAAAATAATCCCACACAAGAATCAACACCGAAGAGAGTACCACAGCCTGCGTGGTGGCCTTGCTCACCCCTTCCGAACCGAATCCCGTGTATATTCCCGAATAATAGCCTTTGAAGCAACAAACCCAGGCGATAATAACACCAAAACTGAGCGATTTGTAAATACCTTCCAAGACATCTTTCATCTCCACATAATGGGCCATTTCCCCAAAATAGGTACCGGCCCCCACCCCGAGGAGCTTACCACCGATGAGGTAACCGCCAAAAATCCCCACCACATCAAAAAGCGCAGTGAGTAACGGGAGACAAATCATGGCGGCGATCAGATTGGGCACCACCAGATAGCGATAGGGATTGAGCCCCATCAACTCCAGCGCATCAATCTGCTCACTGATGCGCATAATCCCGATTTCAGCGGCAATGGCGGAACCTGCCCTCCCTGTGACCATAAGGGCGGCAATGACAGGCCCCAGCTCTTTGATCAGGGCCAGGCCCACCATGGGGCCTAAAAACGCATCTGAGCCAAACCGGCTTAAGCTGTAAAACCCCTGAAATCCCAATACCATGCCTGAGAACCCCCCGGTCAGAACAATGAGGAGAATGGATTGAAATCCGATGAATTGGATTTGCTTGAGGCATCTGTAGATCTTGAAAGGCGGGACAAGGGTGTAGAGGAGTGTCTTGAGAAAAAAAATACCCATAACACCCATTCTGCGAACATATTCCAGGGTCAAGAAACCAAACTTCCTGATCACCATGGGAAAAAATCCAGCAGAACCCGCGTTATGGTTTAGAACTTTTCCGATGTTGAAATTCCCTTCATTTTGTAATATCTAAAAAAAGCAATTAGCGGTTAGCCGTTAGCTATTAGAGAAGACAAAGCTCCGTTTCTTCACATGGTGCGCACGGGAGGTTTCATGCCGAAAATCAGAATTATTGTGGTTGGCAATACAAAATCGTCCTTCCTCAGTGAGGGGGAATCATTTTATCTCAAACGCCTCAGGCATTACATCCCAACTGAATGGATCGAAGTAAAACCCGAAAAAATTTCCAAGGGCATCCGAAAAGATGAATTGCTCGCAATGGAAGGACGCTCCATTCTCAAGAAACTCCAGCTCAGAGACCACATCATCGTCCTCGACATATCTGGGAGGGAGTATACTTCTGAAGCGCTTTCCCACCGAATTGACCGCTTATCATGGAAGGGAGATTCTCTGTGTTTTGTTATCGGAGGTCCTTTAGGAATTTCAAAGGAGATCCTGCACAAGGCTCACGAAACGCTCTCACTTTCAAAGCTGACCCTGACCCATGAAATGTGCCGCGTCTTCCTCCTGGAACAACTCTACAGGACATTTACAATCATAAGAGGCGAAAAATATCACAAATAAGGACCTCGCGGCTAACCCTGTTCTAATCCTTTGAGGCCTCAAGCGCCATGGCGATCTTGTTCTTCAGCTCGGACAGATCAAATGATTTGATGACATAGAAATCAGCGGCAATGGATTTCATGTTCTCCTTGAACGTGTCGTAAGCGGTGCATAAAACAACCGGCAGGTCGTAGAACTTATTCCTGATATCCTGCAAAAGATCGAGACCGTTATAATCCACCATCTTGATGTCCAGGACAACCAGATCCGGCTTTTCTTCCTCGATCTTTTCCAGCAACATATACCCGTTCTCCGCGGTAATCACTTCGTAGCCGGCGTCACTCAACTCTTCTGAGTACAGATAGCGAATATGCTCTTCATCGTCCACAATCAGGATTTTGGCCATAATTCCTCTCCAGAAATTTTGAAAATTCAACCGGGCACGTGGCTTGGCTTTCTGACCGGTAGTTAGTGCCCAAACGAAAACCCCTGTTCAGACAAAATCCGAATATCCAAATCCGAAACAAATTCGAATATCAAATGACAAAATGACCCAAACGAAAACCCTGAAAATACAATTTTTTTGTTATTGGAACATTGGTGTTTTGGTCATTGTTTCGTATTTGGTGCCTTGGATTTCGAATTTCTTGACTGAAAAACAGAGTTTTTGGGCAAGCACTAGTTAAGCCCAACCCTATCTTTCGGGTATCATATCAAAAGCAAATGGCCTTTGCAAACCGACCATGTATCTTTTTTCCATACCTGTTCAGTCCCCATAAACGCGACCCGGCCTTAGTAAACATAAAATCCGCGGCCTGTTTTTCGACCCAGCCAACCCGCATCCACGTATTTTCTCAGCAGCGGGCATGCGCGATATTTGCTGTCACCCAACCCTTTCTGGAGAACCTCCAGAATCGCCAGGCAGGTATCCAGCCCGATCAGGTCCGCCAATGTCAAAGGGCCCATGGGATGGTTCATGCCCAGTTTCATGATCTCATCAATATCCTTGGCTTCGCCCACGCCCTCATAAAGCGCATATATCGCTTCGTTTATCATGGGCATCAGGATACGGTTGGCTACAAACCCCGGAAAATCGTTGGCTGGTACGGGGGTTTTCCCCATTTTCACCGCCAGGTCCTGGGTCGCCCGGGTGGTGTCATCGTCCGTTGCCAGGCCATTGATGATCTCCACCAACTTCATCAGGGGTACAGGATTCATAAAATGCATGCCGATGACTTGGTTCGGTCGCTTTGTGACGGCGGCAATTTTGGTAATGGAGATGGAGGAGGTATTTGAGGACAGTATGGCCCCGGGTTTACAGAATCCATCCAGATCCTCAAATATTTTCAATTTAAGGGCCTCATTTTCCGTGGCCGCTTCCACCACATAGTCCGCTCGAATCATATCCTCCAGGGATGTGGACGCCTCGATCCTGCTCAATATGGATTGTTGTTCCTCCCCGGTAATCTTTTCTTTTTTTACGAGCCGCCCGAGGCTCTTCTCGATGGTCTTATAACCCCGCTCCACGAACTCGTCATTAATATCATTCATCACAACGGTCAAACCGCAGGCTGAAGCCACCTGCGCAATTCCCGAACCCATCTGTCCGGCACCCACGACTCCCAGCACATTGATTGCCATATCGATACTCCTTTTTTCCGTTTGTTTTGATGAGATAGGTCCAAAATCGGTCAACCGATCGAATTCTCATGGACCCATGATGGAAAACTTACATTGAAATAGCGATGAGTACAAGTATAAACATAAAATTCAGGGGAAATTATTCATCCCGCATCCCCATTCAACAACTTTAAAACAAAATTTGCCGCCGCCTCCGCTCCGTTGGGGTCTTCTCTTGTAACAGACGGCTGATCAAGCAGTTCCGGAACCCGCAAAATCCAGTCCCCATCTTCGAATATCCGTTCATCAATGGCAAAACCCATCATATGATTTCCAATATATTCAGAAAGTATTTCGGATTCCTGGAACCGGGTTCGTTTGATATATCCAAAAGGAACTCCCGCATGATAGACTTCCGCAAGGGTGCTGTATCCCACTTTTCCCACCACTGCATCAGCAGCATGAACCAGGTCCGGATGAAAAAAATCAGAACGATGGGGAAGGAGAATCACGTTTTCAAGAACCCGAAAATCCGTACCAGCGCCCGGTGCAACAAAAAGTGTCCCTTTTTGATTGGCCAATTGACCAATAAACCCATGATGTTTCGGTATCCCTCCCATGGTGATGAGAACCATGGGGTCTTGACCGGATATTCCCAGTTTTTCTCTGGTCTTTAATCGATCGCTTCTTGGCTTCCGACTTACCGGCCCGGTGGTCAGGTGAACCGGGCCTTTTGAACAAACGGGCGCAGTTTGAATATGGAAATCAGCTGATGAAAAAAGGGTCTCAAGCTGGTTGATATGGGTTTTGAACCCTGCCTCTTCCAAGGCGTATTCCCCATAAACCCAATCCCACGTGAAGTTCTCCACCAGAACAGATGGCAACCCTGCCTCCCGGGCAACGGCAATACCCATGGGAGAGATATCAGAAAGGATCATAGCACATTTCAAATGGTCCACTCTTTTTGCCAAATCCTCCAACTGCCATGGATTGAACGGCAGAAATTCGTTCAGGCATGCCACTGTCCTGGATAGATTGGCACAAAGGGGGCCTTCCTGCACCAGCCCCACATCGGTCAAAAGCGAATGATAAGAAAAGGGTCCGGAAAGGGATTCCTCGAAAAACCATGGCGGCACTGTGGTGAATATCTCGAATCGAACCCCGGAGAAGCGCTCTTGAATGGCACTCATAACCGCCGATGCTCTGGCGGCATGGCCGAACCCATGGGGTGAAATGAAGTACGCCAAGGTCGGACTGCCGAACTTTCCGGTGTTCATTGAATATCCTTTTTACTTGCGGGAATGGCCGGCATTGGGTTAATCTCCCGCCAAAACAACCACGGGGAAAGCCCATGCAAACACATTTTCTTCTGGCGGACAAACTGATCCTTGTTTTCTATTTCTTGGCCGTTATACTCTTTGGCGCCTATTTCCGCAAGAAAAGCAGCACCAGTTCCGGATTCATGATCGCGGATGGCGGACTTCCAAGTTGGGCGGTGGGCCTTTCCATACTGGGAACTTTCGTGAGCAGCATCACGTTTCTGGCCTATCCGGGCCAGGCTTACAACGCCAACTGGGATGTTTTCCTGTTTTCACTCACCCTGCCGCCAGCAGCCCTGGTCGCCACATTCTACTTTATTCCCCTTTACAGAACTAAGGTCAAAATATCGGCATACGAATATCTGGAGCAGCGTTTCGGGCCCTGGGCCCGTATCTACGGCAGCATCAGTTTCATGCTCGGCTCTTTAGCCCGCATCGGAATGATTCTTTTTCTGGTTTCCCTCGTTTTGCACCATCTCACGGGATGGTCCTATGAAACCATCATCATCGTTACCGGCATCGGGGTGACCTGTTATACGGTGCTGGGGGGCATTGAAGCGGTGGTTTGGACGGACGTGGTCCAGGTCATTATCCTTTTTGCCGGTGCCATCGTTTCCATCATTATTCTGCTCGCCGGCATGCCCGAAGGTCCGGGGCAGCTATTCGAAGTTGCTCAACAACACGGGAAATTTTCCCTCGGAAGCTGGCAACCGGAGCTCATCGCCCCCACGGCATGGGTGGTGCTCATATACGGTATTTTTGAAAACCTGAGGAATTTCGGCGTGGATCAAAACTATGTTCAACGCTACCAGGTCACAAAATCAATTAAGGCCGCATCACGCTCCGTCTGGATCGCAGCCATTGCCTATATCCCCGTGTCAGCACTTTTTCTATTCATCGGCACAGCCCTTTTTTCTTTCTACAACGCCAACCCCCAGCTGCTTCCATCATCACTCGAAGGGGCGCTCACAGGGGATAAAATTTACCCTTACTTCATCGCCACACAATTTCCGGTGGGCCTCAGGGGGCTGCTCATTGCCGCCATATTTGCCGCTGCCATGAGCAGTATCGACTCATCCCTCAATTGTGTCTCAACCTTGACGTTGCTTGACTTTTATAAACGGCATATCAACCCAGGCGCCCATGAGAAACAAAGCATCAAAATGTTAAGGATTTATACAGTTGTCTGGGGTGCATTGGGAACCATCACGGGGCTGGCCATGATTCAGGTCCAAACGGCCCTTGAAACCGGCTGGCAGCTGGCGGGCATTGCCGGCGGCGGACTTGTGGGGCTGTTTCTTCTGGGCCTGCTGTCCCGACGAATAAAACCATGGCAGGCCGGAACAGCTGTGTTGGCCAGCATCACAAGCATCGTTTGGGCTACATTCGCTCGGGAACTGCCTGGGGCATGGGATTGGCTTGAATGTGCATGGCATTCCCGCATGATCGGCGTCATCGGTACCGTCACGCTGCTGACAGTGGGCTTTGGCTTAGCCATTTCAACGGGCAGAGGACATTCCCCCCGGTCCGGTAATGGGGTAAAGAAATCCGCCAGTTGAACGGCATAGACAATTACGGTTTTTGATGAGGAGATCCTGAAATGTTCAAGTTGCTTTTGCTGGTGCTCATAACGGGCTTTGTGGTGCCGGGTTGCGCAGCGACCATCCCAAAAGCCGTGCTTGAAAAGGTCAATCGGAATATCACCTTTGAGGCGCTCAAAGAAAACCCGATGGCCTATGAGGGGCAGATGGTCCTTCTGGCAGGGGTCATTGTCAAAACCACCAATACACCAACCGGCGCCACCCTGGAAATTTACCAGACCGAAATGGACTGGGAAGAGAGGCCCACCAATACGGACGTGTCAGGGGGCCGGTTTCTACTGGAATACGGCGATTTTCTGGATCCCGAAATTTACAGCAAACAAAGACTGGTGACCATTGCCGGAAAGGTCCTCGGTGTAAAATTCATGAAGCTGGGAGAAATGGAATACCCCTATCCCCTCATCCTGGCGGAAGCCATTCACCTGTGGAAAAAAATAAAATCCCTGCCCTATGATCCCAATCCCTGGTATCCCATGGGCGCACCATGGGGCTGGGGCCCCTGGGGTATGTGGGGTCCTTGGTATGGCCCTTACTGGTATTATTGATCCACTTGGAATCACACGCGCGAAAGGGCCTGTTCAAAATCATCCATCAAATCTTCCGTAGCCTCCAGCCCCACTGACAGGCGGATCAGGCTGTCTGAAATGCCCATGGCACAGCGGTCCTCGGGGGGAACTCCAGCGTGTGAGGTGACTGCGGGACGCGTAATCAGTGACTCCACACCGCCGAGGCTTGGGGCGGAAATGGGCAAAGATACATTTTCCAGGATTCGGTTGGCAGCTTTTACGCCGCCTTTTACTTCAAAACTCATCATGCCGCCAAAACCATCCAGTAATTCCCCTGCCCTCATATGGCCTGAATGGCTTTTCAGGCCAGGATAGTGGACTTTTTCAACGGCGGGGTGGCTTTCAAGAAATTGTGCCAATTTGAGAGCGCTACCGTTCTGGTATCTCACCCTGACCCCGAGGGTCTTCATGCCCCGGTGAAGCAGAAAACAGGCGTGGGGATCCAGGGATCCACCCAGACGGGCCAGTTTCCGAGCTATGGGATCAACCAGAGCTGAAGACCCGATCACGGCGCCTGCCACAATATCCGAGTGCCCGTTCAGGTATTTGGTGCCGCTGTGAAGGGAGAGATCAAACCCCCATTCGCAGGGGCGAAAGTTCACCGGACTGGCAAAGGTATTGTCAATCAGAGAAATAATACCATTCGTCCTGGCAAATTCGACCAGAGCCTTGAGATCTGCCAGCTGCAAGAGTGGGTTTGTCAGGGTTTCCACCAGTATGGCCCGGGTGTTGGACCTGCATTTCGACTCCCATGACTCCGGAGCACTGCCATCGATAAAGTCGACGGAAATGCCGCATGCCGGCAGATCCTCGGTGATGAAATCGTGGGTGCCGCCATAAAGGCAGTTCTGGGCCAGCAGGTGATCCCCCGTGGAAAGAAGGGTAAGGAGCGTGGTTGAAATGGCTGCCATGCCGCTGGCTGTCACCAGCGCACTTTCGGCATTTTCCGATGCCGCCAGTTTTTGGTGAAGAGCAACATGATTGGGTGTATTGTTCAGGCGAATATATTTAAGGTTGTAGTAGCCGGGATCCCCTTCGGCTGCATATGTGGAAGACTGAAAAATGGGCATGCTGACAGCGCCCCTGATCAGCGGCCTCGGTTCACCCGCATGAATCAACCTGGTATCAAGATGCCGCTGACTTTTTTTCATATCCACTGCCTCCCCGTGGTTTTTCCTCAAAAAAGTGCCCTGATCGATTCCAACAGGGCTTCAATCTCTTCATCTGTGCCGATGGTAATGCGAACGAAATTTCTGATGCCCCGGGTGTTAAAGTACCGAACAAGAATCCCCTCCTCTTTCAGACGCCTGTAAACTGTTTCGCCGCTCAGCCCTTTCTTCCCTGCAAATATGAAATTGGCACCGGAAGGCAGCACATTCCAGCCAAGGCCTTGAAGCTGTTTTGAAAGAAATTCCCTGCTCAAAATGATTTTTTGGGTGATAGCGCTGTAGTAGTCTGTGTCATGGATGGCTATTTCTCCGATTTTTTGAGCAATAAGATCTGCAGGGTAGGAATTGAAGGAATCCTTTACCGCAAACAAAGCGCTGATGAGATTTTCATCCCCCATGGCAAACCCAAGTCTCAGGGCTGCAAGGGACATGCTTTTGGAAAAGGTCCTGATGACCAGGAGGTTTTTGAATCGGTCAATCAGGGAGACCGCACTGTCCCCCCCGAAGTCAATGTAGGCTTCATCAATGACCACCACCCGATCCTCAGGGTATCGTTCAAGAAGCTCCGTTATCTTTGCCAGTGAAAGCACAATCCCGGTCGGGGCGTTGGGATTGGGGAAAACAATGCCACACGAAAAATCCTCATTGAGATAGTCGTTGATCTCTATGGCAAAATCCCCGGTCAGGGGAATTTTTCGGTATTCAATGTCGTAAAAATCGCAATAGACCGGATAGAAACTGTAACTGAACTCAGGGAAGAGCAGCTTTCCCCTGGCACTGTCAAAAAATGCATAGAAAGCAAACGCCAGCACCTCATCGGAGCCATTTCCCACAAAAACCTGTGAGGTATCAATATTGAAGCGTTTTGAGATCGCTTCCCTGAGGCTTCCGAACAAGGGGTCCGGATAAAGCCGTAACCGTTCAATCTCAAATGATTTCAAGAAAGGTCCGATTTCCGGTGTGGGCGGATATGGATTTTCATTGGTGTTGAGTTTAATATAGGTTCTGTCCTGGGGTTGCTCCCCCGGAACATAAGGTGAGAGTCTCTTGATTCTTTGGGTCAGCATGGTTTTTTATCCCTTTTGTCTGTCTTTTGATTTTATTATGAACGCCCTGCTTTTTTAGCCATCTTCGGTCAAAATTGCAAGATGAGTCTTGCCTTTCTCCATTATTTCACCTAACATAATGTAATTGGAAGAATTCTGAATAGAGATCCCGTCCCATTTCCACTCTGCAGTCCCAAATGCGACGATCAGGGAGAATGACATGGAAAAAACAAGAATTCGAAATAAGCTTCTGCGGATACTGGACACTGCCCCGGCCCTAAAAGAAGCGTTCCTCTCAAGCCCTTCGCTAGATGTCCAAAGGGGGAAAATCAGGGAGTTCCTTTCCAGCCTGATTGTGACCACCTATGATGATGAAACCCCACCCCTTGAATGGATATTGGTTCGTGATGCCATTCGTGTGTTTCGAACCCTCCTCTCGCCCAGGAGTGAAAGGCTTGTGGGGTACAGCTTCCTCCAATATATACGTGATCTCCTTTACGTAGAAGACCTGAAGGAAATTGAGAAACCTTCGCCTGATTTTTTTGCGGAACTGGACCATCTGCTTAAAGGACTCATGGGAAAATCGGGTATTTATCCCGACAAAGCCCCGGTTTATGCCAGGCATGAAGGAAAAAAAGCCGCCAAACTGAGATCGGCCGATCTTTCCAGGATGGCCAGGGGGGCGCAGCAACTCCTTGATCGGTATCCCTGCGGCCTGGACAACAATGCCATCCGCAGGCGGAGCACCAACAAATCGAGAATCCTGAAATATTTTGATGCAACGGGACAGGAGTGGAATGACTGGAAATGGCAAACCCGGCATATCGTACGGAAGGCGGAAACATTAAAATCCCTGGTGAAACTGACTGATGAGGAATATGAAGCCGTTGCCCTTGCCAGGGAAAATCGAATCCCCTTCGGCATTACCCCCTACTACCTGTCGCTCATGGACTACCAGGCGGATCGAAAAAGGGACTATGCGGTTCGCGCGCAGGTCATCCCGCCCTTGAACTATGTCAAGAGATTGATAGAAATGAGGGAAAAGCATGAGCTCTCAATGGATTTCATGCTGGAAAGAGATACGTCTCCCATCGAAGGGATTACCCGGCGATATCCCATGATCGTCATCTTGAAACCGATCCTGACCTGTCCCCAGATATGTGTTTACTGTCAGAGGAACTGGGAGATCGAAGATGTTTATTCCCCGAGCGCCGCACTCTCACGCGACAAATTGGACGCAGCCATCGGGTGGATTGCCGATACGCCCGAGATCAGGGAAGTACTCATTACCGGCGGCGATCCCCTGCTGTTGAGCAATTCAAAAATTGAGTACATGCTGCGCAAACTCTCGCGCATTGAACACGTGGAACGCATCCGGATCGGAACCCGCACACCGGTCACCCTGCCCCAGCGGATAACCGATTCATTGATCCGTGTCATCAGCCGGTTTCACGCCCCCGGAAAAAGAGAAATCCTCATTGTCACCCATTTTGAACATTCCTATGAAATCACCCCCCAAAGCATGAACGCGGTTCAGAAGTTTCTGCGAAACGGCATCAAAGTTTATAACCAGCTGGTGTACACCCGTTACAATTCGCGTAAATTTGAGGCTGCGGCCCTGCGGCTTAAATTATGTCTCATCGGCGTGACCCCCTATTACACATTCAATACCAAAGGCAAGGAAGAGACCGACGACTACCGGGTGCCCATACCACGTCTTCTGCAGGAACAGCAGGAGGAAGCGCGGCTCCTGCCGGGATCAGCCCGCACCGATGAAATCGTTTTCAATGTGCCGGGTCTGGGGAAAAACTACCTGCGGGCCGTCCAGCACCGGGACGTCATTTCGCTTTTGCCCGATGGTCGAAGGGTTTACGAATTCCATCCCTGGGAAAAGCAATTACATTTGGCAAATACCTACGTTTACACGGATGTATCCATTTATAAATACCTCAAAAGGCTGAAAGCCATGGGAGAAAACACATCATTGTATCGAACCATCTGGTATTACTATTGATGCGGGCTGTCAAATTCAGGGAACAGCCCCAGTAGATTTTTTGGAAGAAGATAAGGAGATTGAAGGCGTATGCATGATCCGAATTATATTAAAATAACCACCGGCTTATTCATTATGCTGAACCCTTTTGTCCTCATTCCGGTGTTCCTGGGACTCACGGGAGGGATGAATAAGTCGCAAAAAATGAAGGTGGCTTTCACCTGCGCCATCGCCGTTTTTGTTATTATGATGATTGCTGTTTTCGGCGGTCACCATGTGCTCTCCTTTTTCGGCATTACCATCAATGATTTCCGTATCGCGGGAGGCCTTTTGATTTTTCTTATGGCCATTTCCATGTCCCGCGCCAAAGAAAAAGGAGAAGGGATGCGTTACAGCAATAAGGAACATGATGAGGCCAAGACCAAGGATAGCAATATCGCCGTGGTCCCCCTCGCCATTCCCCTCATGGCGGGACCGGCGGCCATCAGTGTTTCCATCATTGATGCGGAAATGTGCAACGTCTTTTCGTCGCGTTTGATTCTTGTGGCCATCATCGCGGGGCTGAGCGCCGTTCTGTGGGTGGCCATGGCCCTGGCGGAAGAGATCGGGCGGTTCCTGGGCCATACGGGACAGCAGGTCCTCACTCGGGTCATGGGTCTCATCCTGCTGGCCTTGTCAATCGAATTCCTAGTGGTGGGCATCCAGGGCGCTTTTCATCTAAATGGTCGCTGATCTGAAACGCGTCTGGTTTCAGAGCCGTTGGGCATTATGGATTCAAGCTAGACCCGCACGGCGAAAATGCTTGAACAGAACCTGGGGGGTCAGGGGAAGCTCGTTAATGGCCACACCGGTGGCATCCAGAACAGCATTTCGAATGGCCGGGGGCGGAGAAATCACAGTGGGTTCCCCGAGGGCCTTGTTGCCATATCCGGATGTGGGTTCAAACGTTTCCACAAATTCAGCGCCCAGGTTCGGAATATCGAGAGCCGTTGGAATTTTGTAGTCGGAAAAACCCCTGTTATGAACATACCCGGTATCCCTATCCACCTGTAATTCCTCGAAGAGCGCTGCGCCAATCCCCATGGCAATGCCCCCCTCGACCTGTCCCCGGGCCGTAACCGGATTCAGGATAACGCCGGAATCGTGCACATTCACGATACCATTGATGTGAACCCGGCACAGGGGAATATCCACCGTAACATCCACGAAAGTACACCCGAAACACGCGGCGTTGGTGGTGGTTTTGTGTGAAATATCCGTTGTGATCTGGCCGCCCCGCTCCTTGTGGTAGTAGGTGTTTCTCGCAACCTCCGAAAGGGAAATGACCTCCCCATCTGCTTCGCCGGTACGCACAACAATCCCGTCTCTAATATCAAGTTCTGCTTGTGGTATATTTGTTATTATGCTGGCATAATTGAGTATTTTACTTTTAAACTCCAGTGATGCTCTGGAAAGGGCGTTGCTGAGCACATAGGCCTGCCGGGAGGCGTAGGCGCCCGTGTCGAATGGCAGAAAATCGGTGTCATGGGTGGATGCCAGTTGGATCCGGCTGCAGGGAACGCCGATGGTTTCAGACGCCATCTGGACCGCCACCGTATCCGAGCCCTGACCGATCTCAACCGCACCCACCTGGAGGCCGATAGAACCGTCCGGATTCAGGACCAGACGTGTTCCTGCGATCTCCACACAAACCGGGTATGTGCCTGAGCCATAGCTGAAGCAGGCAACGCCCAGCCCCTTTCGAATGGGGCCATGCTTATGTTCCGCATAAGTGGCTTTTTTTTCGTCCCACTGAATCCACTCTTTCCCCCGGATAAGGCACTCTCTCATACCGCAGCTTGATATGCCCTTTTCCGAATGGGGGTTAATATCCCCTTCCACAGCCACGTTTTTCAGCCGAAACAACACGGAATCCATGCCGATTCTCCGCGCTGCATCCTCCATGTTGCATTCCATGGCATAAATGATCTGGGGGGATCCGTAGGCCCGCATGGCGCCGGCCACCGGCATATTGGCATAGACGGTACGGCCTTCAAAAGATGTGGCGGCACGGGGATAGAGGGAGCAAGCCTTGGCGCTGCCGGCGGCCGCCACGGCATGGCCGTGTGAGGCATACCCCCCGGTGATGGAAACCGCACTGATCCGGTTGGCCGTGAGTGTCCCGTCTCGTTTAACACCTGAAGTAATATGGATATGAAAGGGATGCCGGTTACGGGTACACGCAAAGGATTCTTCACGGCAGAGGGAAATCCGAACGACCCGACCACCCAGTTTCATGGTTAAGAACGCCGCCAACGGTTCAAGCACCGCATCCTGCTTATTGCCGAATCCGCCGCCCACATGGGGTTTGATGACCTGGATTTGATGCCAGGGGATATTCAGAGCTTTGCCCACAATCCGTCGGACAATCTGCGGAATCTGGGTGGAGGTGATAAGGGTAATGCGGCCCCCGTCTTTCATATGGGCAATAACCGCATGGTTTTCCAGCTGGCAATGCTGCACCATCGGGGTCTGATAATCGGCTTCGATCAGACAATCGGCTTCCTGAAAAGCCTGCCGGACGTCTCCGCCACACTCAAAAGCATGTTCGCCAACGATATTTCCCGACCCATTATGTATTTCTCTTGCAGACCGCCCAAGGACTTGCTCGGGGGTCATCAAAGGTTCATAAACCTCATATTCCACCCGAATCAACCGAAGGGCCTTTTCGGCCATGGCTTCGTTTTCCGCCACCACCACGGCAATTTCATCCCCATAAAACCGAATATCCCGTGTCAGAATTAGTCGATCCGCCACATCCTCGTGTTTGGGATCCAGGTTCAGGGGATGTCCGGCGGTGGCAAATGGTATTGACGGTACGTCATCGTAGGTAAATACGGCGATTACACCGGAGAGAGCTTGGGCAGCCTGAACGTCGACGTGCTTGACCCGACCATGGGCAATGGTGCTTCGAAAACACTTGGCCACCAGAGCGCCCGGTCGGTAAAAATCGTCCACATAACGCGCCCGGCCGCTCGCTTTTGTTGCCGCATCCGTTCGCACTATGGGTTTTCCTATGGCCATTTTCATCTACGCTTCCCGCACAGAACGGGCGATTAAAACCAGGGCGGAAAAATCATTGGAACCTTTAATGTCAAGTTTCATACGGAAAACGTCCTGGCGTACGCCCTGCCCCATTGAGCGGCTAAATATCATGGGGATCGAACTATTGAGGATTCAGCCCTAAATTTCGGCTGATGATTAATTTCATGATCTCACTGGTGCCGGCAAAGATGGAAAGCGCCCTCACATCCCGATAGATTCGGCAGATCCGATATTCCTCCATGTAGCCATACCCGCCGTGGATCTGAACCGCCTGGTAGGCCACGCGGTTGACCATTTCACCCAACCAGTACTTGGCCATGGATACTTCCTGAACGATATCCTTTCCCTCTATGTGATCAACAATGAGTTTATCCAGAAAAACACGGCCCAGTTTCACATCGGTGGCCATTTCCGCCAGCACAAAGGCGGTATTCTGAAAATTTCCGATGGCACGCCCAAAGGCTTCCCGCGTTTGGGCGTATTCCAACCCTTCTTTTAACGCTTCCTCTGCGTTCACCTGGCATTTGATGCAGACTTCCAACCGCTCCCGCTGGAGCTTCTCCATCATGTACTTGAATCCCTTGTTTTCTTCCCCCAGAAGGTTGGTTGCGGGCACCCGGCAATCTTCAAAAAAAAGCTCGGCCGTGTCCTGCATGTGGTAACCCATTTTTTCCAGCTTTCGCCCTCGGGAAAAGCCCGGGCTATCCTTATCCACCAGGATCAGACTGATACCGCGATGTCCGGCTTCGGGATCGGTTTTCACGGCCACCACGACCAGATCGGCAAAATAGCCGTTGGTGATAAAGGTCTTTTGCCCGTTGATCACATAAGAATCCCCATCCCGTACCGCTCGGGTGCGAATGGCCCCCAGATCCGAGCCCGTATTGGGTTCGGTGAGACCAATGGCCGTAATGACCTCTCCGGAGGCACAGCCGGGCAGCCACCGCTCTTTTACGGCATCGTTTCCATAGCTGAAAATATAGGGAGTGGCCACATCGCTATGAAGGGGTACGCCCACCCCGAATCCGTCTCCCCGGATCAACTCCTCGTTAATAATCAACGAATATTCAAAACCGAGCCCCAACCC
Source organism: uncultured Desulfobacteraceae bacterium (assembly GCA_964430575.1). Lineage (GTDB taxonomy): Bacteria > Desulfobacterota > DSM-4660 > Desulfatiglandales > Desulfatiglandaceae > NaphS2. Next base: position 29,894 of record CAYSFQ010000002.1, on the reverse strand, counting down.
TCCGTAATTCTCGGGCAACCAGGGGCACAGAAAACCATATTGGCCCATTTTCAACCAGAGATCCCGTGGAACGGCCCGCTCCTCCTCCCATTGGGGAACAAAGGGGGTGACCTCTTTTGCTACAAATTTTTTGAACGTATCTCGAAAAATTTCATGTTCCGAATTAAGGATCTGCATCGTCATGATTCACCTTTCCAATTCCTTTTCATTTTTTTCAAGCTGGCGAAATGTACCGAACCCAACGCCTACGAAATCGCTTTCCCTGAAACGATAGTATCCTTTTTCCGTCATTCGAATGAACGGGATGGCAGGGGTGGTAAGGACACTCAGGGTCAAATGGGCGAAATCCGGGGTTACACCCAGTGCGCTCATAATTTTTTGAAACCGGTTCAGCCGTTCGGCAATTTCAGGCATCTTCAATTCCGAAACATACCCTCCGGCGCGAAGGGGAATATCCATCTGCAGGGTTCGGTCAACAAAAACCGCCGTCCCCCCCTGCATTTTGATTACGTGGTTGACGGATTGGACAAGATCCTCATCGTTTTCGCCGATACCCACAATGGCACCGGTATCCCAGCATAGGGTGGTGGCAACCGCTCCCTTTTTCTGACCCCATCCCCGGACAAATCCCACAAACATTTCTTTGCGGCCCGTGAGACGTTCCACAAAAACGATTTTTAAAAGATCGTTTAGAGAATCGGCCGCCAGCTGTTCACCCGAAACCTTTGGAACCGCCCTCCCCTCTCGCGTCACCAGGCCGCCCGGCTGGATATCCAGGGTGCGTACCTTTCCTTCTTCATCTGCAAGGGATTCGGATATTTTCAGGTCCGATGGGGAGATCGGCGGCGCCTTCACCGAATTCATAAGGAGTTTGGGATAGCCGGCATCCGGAATAAGAATTTTCATTTGTCCCTTTTCCGCCACCACCCGACCCTTTGAAATCACCATCTCCGGCTTCATGACCCCGGGTTCGGAAAGCAGCAGAAGGTCCCCGTGTCGACCCGGCGCAACGCCTCCGATCACGGTATCCAACCCCATATGTTCGGCGGGATTGAGCGTTACCATACGGACCGCATCCATTGGCTCGATTCCCAGATCCACCGCCTTTTGAACCACATCCTGCATGTAGCCCCGTTCCATTAAAAGACTGGGGTTTGTGCCGTCGGTGACCAGAATCATCCGACGAAAATCAATTTTATCTTTCAGTGGAAGGATAATTTCCAGATCACGGCGGATGTCCCCTTCCCGAATCATGGCGTAAAGCCCCATCTCAAGACGATTGAGCACGTCCTCGGTGGAAATGGCCTCGTGACAGGATTCCACGCCCGTGGCCCCATAGGCGGCCAGTTTTCGGTCAAAAGCGCCGGCAGCGTGACCCTGAACGGATTTCCCGACCTTCTGGGTCTCGCTGATGAGATCCAGCACCCGGCGATCGGATGTCAGGATGGTGCCCTGCCAGAAAGATTCCCCCAGTCCGATCACCCTGTTGTCTTCAAGAAGCGCGGCCAATTGTTCTTTTGAAATCATCAGGGATTTCATTGCCGGACTCAGGGAAATCATGGGCGGAACCAGAACGAATATCTTGATGGGACAGGGATCAATCTGGTCCAGGAAAATCTTAATCCCTTCCGCTCCCAGGGCGAATCCGTAGCTCTCAACTTCCGTTATCAATGTGGTGACGCCCGAGGGAACGGCATAGGAAAGAAAATCAGAGACATTAAAATAATTGATCAAATGGGTATGGGCATCGATGAATCCGGGGGCGAGCATACGACCGTCCGCCTCGACAACCTTGGTCTCCGGACCGACGGTATGCTGAGCGTCCGGCCCCACATAGGCGATCCATTCATCCACCATGGCGACGGAACGACCCGGCAGCATGCGCCCCGTATAAACATCCATCAACACCCCGTCTTTAACCACCAAATCGGCGGGATGTTTTCCCAGCGCCACATCGGCCAGCTTACGAACATCTCTACTAATTTCCATTATTTAATTATCCTCATTTAAAGGAATAGTCCCATTGAACATAAGGGGAAACCGGATGCTTGTCAAAAAGGTTACAAATTATCAAACACCATGGAGAAGCGCCCTTTTAAACAGGGTTCTCGCGATTTCGATTTTGTAGGCATTTTTGCTGAGAGGAACGGCACCCGCCACCGCGGCTTCGGCGGCGGCTTCGATTGTTTCGGGGTTCAGCGCTTTGCCGGAAAGAAGTTTCTCGGCTTTAAACGCCCGGTAGGGCTCCGGCGCCACGGCGCCCAGCACAATTCGAGCATCAAAACAGATGCCGTCCCCGAGGACCGTCACCAACCCCACACTTACAATGGCAAAATCAATGGATTCCCGCACCCGGTGCTTGATAAACACCTGCCGGTTTTCAGCGGGCGGACGGGGAATCCGGATTTCAGTGATGATTTCATGGGGCACCAGCGCATTCCCCATGGGATTATAAAAATCCATTATCTTCAAAAGCCGTTCACCATCCGCTCCGACGACCCTGATTTCCGCATCTAGGGCCGCCAGGGCAACGGCCGTGTCCGACGGGCAGACGGCGAAACAGCATTTGCCTCCGAAGATGGCATGGTATCGGTTATCTCCGGCAATGGCCATGCATGGGCCTTCGCCTTTGCGCTTACACATGATGCGGCCGCCAATTTCATGGGGGTAGCGGTAATACCAGCAACGCGTCTCCTGGCACAAATTGCCGCCGATGGTGCCCATATAACGGATTTGGGGCGTGGCAACCGACAGGGCGGCCTCGGCGAGCATCGGATAGTTTTTTTTCACTTCATGAGAATCGACAATATCCGCAAGTTTGGTCAAGGCCCCGATTCTTAATCCATCGTCATCCACCTTAATATAATTCAGACCGGGGATACTTTTGATATTGATCAAAAGTTCCGGATGCGTCGCCATGGCCCTCGTCTTTAGCAGCCCGAGCAGGTCGGTTCCGCCCGCCAGCAATCTGGCCTTTCCCCCATGTTCAACAAGTAATTTTATAACGCCGGATACGGTTTTGGCATCGGTATGCCGGAAAGGTTTCATGGTGTGTTTTGCCCTTTTATTTTGCCCAAGGCTTTCAGAATTCTGTCAGAGGTCAAGGGATATTCCATCATTCGGGTTCCGATGGCATTATTAACCGCCATGAGTACGGCGCCCGGACCCGGCGACGTGGCGATTTCTCCTACTCCAACGGCCTTGAAACGATGGCTGGGTATGGGCGTTTCCAGAATCACATTGGTAAAATCCGGCATATCGGCAAAGGTGCGCCATTTGTAATCCACCATGTTACCGTTTAACATGCGCCCGGTTTTTTCGTCCAGAATCGTTTCCTCGAAAATAGCGGTATCCAGTCCGGCCGACCCCAGGGCACCGTGAAGCTGACCTTCCAGGGCCATGGGGGAAATGATTTGGCCGCAATCGGTGGCGTTGACTACCTCAATCAAATCCACTCTCCCAGTATTTGTATCCACTTCCACTTCAACAAAAGTCATCAGGAAATTGCAAAGGGAGTAATCAGGATCAAACCGTCCTTGGCCCGTCAGGGTGCGGGTGACCCCCGTTATCCGGCGCCATGGAGTTCTCTTCTCGGGCCGTCCGATCACATATACCATGCCGTCTTCGGTATCCAGTTGGCCGGGCGTGGCCTCAAACCTGTGCGCCGCCATTTCGAGCAATTTGCGCCGGGCGTCTTCAGCCGCCCCTATCACGGCCGAACCGACCGCATAGGTACCCCGTGACCCCATGAGCCCAAATTCGAAAGGATTCAGATGGGTATCAGGGGGAGACATACTCACCTTTTCCAAGGGAAGCTTCAATATCTCGGCGGCCATTTTGCACAGGCTGCTCCTTTGTCCGGGTCCGGATTCCGAGACACAGCAGTACACCATGGCCCGTCCGTCGGGCGTCAGCTTCACCAAGGCCTCGGATGAATCTTCTCCCACATCGGCGTTGCCATGCACGCCCACACCCACGCCCCGTCGTTTGACTCCGTCCACGGCGGCGGGTTTCCCCCACCCACGCCATTTATCCTTCCAGCCGAAAGCCTCGGCGCCCTTTTCCATGGCCTTTGTAAAAGCGATTCCCCTGTAGGTCCACCAATGGCCTTCCCGCCAGAAATAGCCGTCTCCGGCCTTGACGAAGTTTTTCTTGAAAAATTCAACCGGATCGATGCCTGCCTTTTCCATGGCCAGGGATACCACCGGGAGGATGGAACTCTCCAGTTCCTGGCCCCCGTACCCCCGGACAATACCGGAAGGGGAGCGGTTTGTGCAGACCAGTTTGGGGTTCAGGTCCCAGTTCTTACACCGCAACACCAGCTGCAATTCGCCGCAACCCACGGCGATCTGGAAGGGCCCCGATTCCGACCCTGATCCCGTGTTCACAAGCCATTGGCCCGAGACGGCGGTTAAAGTCCCGTCCCGCTTCATGCCGACCTTTGCGTGAATCCGTGAACCCAGACGCAGGGAATAGGCGTGAAAATGCTCTTCTTTGCTATAATAGATTTTTACCGGTCGCCCGGTGGCCCTGGAGAGCAGAGCGGCATAGCCCACCGGCGTCATGTTGGCATTTTTCGTGCCGTAACTGCCGCCGCAATGGGTGCTGATAGCCCGCATATCGGCCATTCCGATGAAAGGGATGCCGATAAACCGGTTAAAGGCGATGGCCTGGGATGGGGTATGGATGGTCAGCCGGTCCGGCGTCTCCCAGGTGGCGATGACGCCCGGCGGTTCAGGGGGCAGCGGATTGGGGAATATTTCATAACCACATGTCCCTTCGGCAACAACGTCTGCTTCGGCAAACCCCTTGTCCACATTGCCCATATGAAGACCGTTCAGCAGCTTGGGTTCATAGACGGGCGGATCGGCGGGGTACGTGTTGTTTGGATATTGTTCGTATAGGCGTGGATCAGCGGTATGGACGGAAGCTTCAACATCATAGACCCCTGGCAACGGTTCGTATTCCACCTCGATAAGTTCCAGGGCGGTTTCGGCCATATGGAGGGTATCGGCAGCCACCATGGCCACCGCATCGCCCACGTAACGCACCTTGTCGTCGAGCACTCTCATGTGCTTGGGAATCCCCCATTCCCAGGCCGGGATATCCTCATGGGTGAGCACGGCCCTCACACCGGGCAAAGTCCTGGTGCGGCTGCAATCAATACGCGTAATTCGGGCATGGGCGTGGGGACTTCGCAAGACTTTTCCAAAAAGCATCCCCGGAAGCTTGATATCATCAATAAAGTTCGCCCTGCCGGTGACAATATCCCGAGCATCCTTGCGGGGCGTTTTTTTCCCGATGTGTCGGTATTCTTCAGTCATGATGTTTTTTCGGCATTTCCACCATTCGCCGCGTCCAATACCGCCTCCACCACCTCATAGTGGGAGATGCAACGGCAATAGTGTCCCGTCAACGCCTGTTTCACCTGCGCTTCACCGGGGTCCGGTTCCCTGTCCAGCAGTGCCTTGGCGCTCATGAGAATACCCGGCGTGCAGAAACCGCACTGAAAAGCGGTATGATCAATAAAAGCCTGTTGCAGTGGATGCAGCCGGCCGGTTTTCTGATCCTCCAAACCCTCTATGGTGATGATGTCAGCGCCATCGCATTCAACCGTCAGGGTCATGCAGGACAGAACCGGGTTTCCATTCATCAGCACCGTACATGATCCGCATGATCCCTGGTCACAGCCGATTTTGGTTCCCGTAAGTCCCAGGGTTTCCCGCAGGGTGTGGGCCAGGGTGTCGGTTTGGGCGACCGCACCATGCATATGGCCCACCGCAAGCGCATAGGGCTTCTGGTTAACCATGAGGTTCAAAACGTCTTTTGCATCATCTTTGCCGTCCACCGGGGCCATTTTTTTGGGGTTCATATGGGCAGGTTCTCCTCTAATACTTCATCAGGCTCGGTAGAAAAGTGGCGATGACGGGAAAAACCATGATCAAGAGCATGGCCACCATATCGATGGTCACAAAAGGGGTCACGGACCGATATATATCCATCATGGTAGTCTTGGCCGGCACCACGCCTTTCATCACAAATAGAACCATCCCGAAAGGCGGCGTTTTCATGCCGATTTCCATGTTGATCAGGGTCAAGAGACCAAACCATACGGGATCGAACCCGAAGGCGTTCACAATGGGCATGTACACAGGGAACGTGATCATCATGATGGAGACCGGTTCCATGAAGGTTCCCAGGACGATCATCAATAGCTGCATGACGCCGACGATCATGATCTCCGGAAAGGGAAAGCTCACCACCAGTTCCACCAAACCCCGGCTGGCGCCGGTAAACGCCAGAATCTGGCTGAAAGCGGTACTTCCCGTTAGAATCATGAACATCATCACCGTAATGCGCAGGGTGGATTCCACCGATTTCCGAATGATATCAATTGTTAAGCGTCTATAAGCCGCCACTACCGCAGCTGTCGCCACCACCCCCATGCCCGCGGATTCGGTGGGCGTGGCCAGACCCGCAAAGATCAAGCCCGTCACCACAAAAATAATGGTGCCGAAGGGGAGTACGTGTTTCACGAAAGCGCTGATTTTTAGAGACCAGGAGACCTTTTCCGGGGTATAGTCCGGGGCGAGACTCGGTTGAAGGGTGCACCGCCCCACAATGTAGGCCACATACAGGGCCGCCATGAGGAGGCCCGGCACCACGCCGGATATGAGCAATTTCCCAATGGAAACTTCCATCAGGCTTCCCATGATCACCGCCAGGGCGCTGGGGGGGATAATCATGGCCAGGGCCCCGCTCATGCAGCTCCCGATGGCCATGGTCTTGTGATACCCCCTTTTTTCCATCTCCGGGAGAAGCAGGGAACCCAGCATGGCGGAGGTGCCCATGCTGGAACCGCTGAGCGTTGAAAAAAGCGTTCCCCCCCCCACGCTGAGAATGCACAACCGGCCCGGCAAACGACCCATCCATTTATCCAGGGTGTCCAGGGCTTGCACAAAGACCCCTGATTGAAACAACAACTCCCCCATCAACACAAAAAGCGGCACCGGCAGCAGAACAAAACTACTAATGGAGGAAAAGATGGAATGAATGAGCTGGCTTAAGCCGGCAGCCCCTCCCCAAAGTAAATAGATTCCCAGCACATCCACCACCGTAAAAGCTAAAAATACGGGTAGGCCCACCGCCAGGAGCAACAGGAAAACGCCGACAATTAACAGAAGAAGGGCCCACCACTCCATCAGGATACCCCCTTGTCATTTTTCATTGTACGAATGAATTGCCTTCCGAATTCAATCAAAAGGCAGAAATATCCCAGGGCGATGAAGAGCAAAAAGTAGTATTTGGAAACCGTTAGGGTTTTGGTCAACACCACGCCGTCGGTGTAGCATTGCCAACTGGTGGTCAAGCTGAACCAGACAAGCACCAGAGAGACCAGCATTCCCACGGCGCCGGCGAAAAGAGAAGCATATCGCTTCAATGTGGGATTCATTCTCTCCACCAGGATGTCGACGCTTGCGTGTCCCCCTTTTTTCAAAAGCCACGGCGCTCCCAGAAAAGCCAGGATAAACATTATGAATTCGCATACTTCCACGGTCCATATCTGCGGCTGTTGAAAGAAATAGCGCATGCAGATCTCAAAGGAGACGATCAGCACCGCCAGAACAAGGAGAATGCCCGCCAGAAAGGCCATTGTGTCAATCAGCCGGTCGAAAAGCCCTTTTTTCTTCATACCGATATCCCCAACTATCCATCGTGTCTTGGCGGACGTCCCAGCGAAAACGCGAGGACGTCCCCGGTTACGCCCTATCCTTCAAGGACAAATGTTCTACTTCCGCCAGGGAAATGCTCCCTTGGGCAGGGCTTCGGGTGAAGAGAGTTTCCTCAATTTAGGGGCATAGTCCGGTGCCATTCCCGTCACATATTCCCAGGTCTTGTCATAACAGATGGTCAGGAATTTCTTGGCCTCTTCGGGCGAAAGCGTGATGATTTCCATGCCCGCGGCTTTTCTGACCGCCTCTTCTTTCTTTTCGATCATAATGCTGCGCATGGTGGCGATATATTCCGTGTCCTTCATCACCTCCATCATCATGTCCTGCAGATCCTTGGGGATCTTGTTCCACTTCTTCAGGTTGATCATGGTGGCCGGTTCCATGGCGAAAACGCCGGGTTTCAACTGGTACTTGGTGACTTCCTGCAGACCCCAGCTGATCATGCCCACATTGGGCCACATGAAACCATCCACCACGCCCCGTTCCATGGCGGTATAGATCTCCGTGGGCGGAATGGTGACCGGCGTTGCGCCCATGGCCTTCAGGGCCGGAATATAAAGCGGCATGACGCGCATCTTCATCCCTTTGAAATCTTCCACCTTGGTGATCTTTTTGTTGGAAAAAACCGTAAAAGGAATCAAACTGTGAAGCCTTCCCAAATACTTGGCGTTGACTCTTTTGGCAAAGATCTCACACCACACATCATAGAGCCCGGTCTTCCGCTCTTCCCACTCGGCCAAAAGCGTCAACCCTTTGGCCCATGCTTCGGGCATCACGGGTTTCATATAACCGAAGGGGTAGTACAGAATCATGTCGATGGTGCCAGCCTTGAGGGCATGGACCTGATCAAAGGTTTTAATGACCTCGGGACCGCCTATCCAGTCGATTTTCAGACGCCCCTTGGCTTTCTCGTTTACTTTTTGGATGAAAATGGGAACCGGATCATTGTTCAGGTGATTTTTGGGAAATGCCGTTAACGCCTTGATGACAATGGGGCCGCTTTCAGCGTTGCTTGCCCCGAAACCCATAACAAAGAAAACAGCCACTGCCAGCCATAATGCCTTTTTCATTTCGAATCTCCTTCCTTGAACCTGTTGTTGAATTGCAAATTTTAGTGTTGAACCCAATGCCGCCACATTTCATCATCTGTTTTGGTCTTTCCTCCGATCACCTCCTCTCACCCTAAACCTGCCGATCCCTGGATCCCCAGTACTCCTTTCGAATTTTTCGCTTCAATATCTTCCCTGTTGGACTTCGGGGCAGTTCTTCCCTGAATTCCACACTCTTGGGCTTCTTGTAACTGGCAAGGCGTTCCTTGCAGGTGCTGATAATGTCATCCTCGGTGGCGGTCATGCCCTCTTTCAGCACCACAAGCGCCTTGACCGATTCTCCCCAATAGTCATCGGGAATCCCCAATACCGCCACATCCAGAACGGAATCATGGGTGTAAATGACTTCTTCGATCTCTCTCGGGTAAATGTTCTTTCCCCCGCTGATGATCATGTCGTTTTTGCGGTCCACGATATAGACGTTTTTTTCCGAATCGAACTTCCCGAAATCCCCGGTTAAACGCCACCCGTCCCTCATACTTTCGGAGGTCTGTTCGGGAAGGTTCCAGTATCCGATGGTCATGGCCTCGCTACGCACGATAATCTCCCCCACCTCCCCCACCGGCACATCGAGGCCCTTTTCGTCCACGATCCGCACCTCGTAGTTCAAGGCCGCCCTGCCGGCTGAAGCCAGTCGCGCCAACTGGGCGGCCGTGCCCTCCAGTACATGGGCCTGGGGAGGCAGAACCGTGGTCAAGGGTCCCGTCTCGGTCTGGCCGTAAAATTGAATGAACCCGCATTTGAACCTCGCCATGGCCTGCTTCAACAGCTCCACGGGCATGGGAGACGCCGCATAGGGAATGAGCCTGAGAGAGCTGAGGTCATAGGTCTCAATGCTTTTTTCCTGCAGCATGGCGTTGACCATGGTGGGCACAAACTGGCATGTGGTGATTTTCTCCCTTGAGAGAATCCCCAGCACCTCCTTGGGATCAAAGGCACCCTCCCTTCTGATGTAAACCGTATTGCCCATGAGGAAATGACGCGTATGATCCTCAAAGGTAACGTGGTACAGGGGAAACAGAAGTATGGTGCGATCATTAATATCCAGCTTCATTTCCAGGGCGCAGACAAGGGCGTTCTGAAAATTGTGGTGATGGGTCCGCATGGCCCCTTTGGGAAGCCCTGTAGTGCCGGACGTGAGGAATATACTCATGACATCTTCATTTGAGATTGTTGTTCCCGGTTCTTCGGAACGGCCCCGGGCAAGGATTTGTTCGTAGGAAATAAACGGCGGGCTTTGAGAACCGCCAAGACTGATCTTGAATTCAACAAAGTCCATTCCCTCTGTCACTGAAAGAATCAGATCCTCAAAATCCGAATCCACCAGCAAAAATCGGGGTTCAATATATTGAATAATCTGCGCAAACTCGCCCTGCTTAAGCAAGTTATTGATGGGAACAAAGACCAGTCCCGACTTGGCGCAGGCAAAATAGGCTTCGATAAATTCGGGGCAATTGTGAAGGACCACCGCCACTCGATCGCCCTTCCTGCCACCCATATCCAAAAGGCGGTTTGCCAAGGCATTCACCCGTTGGTTCAATTCCCCATAGGTGATCCTTTTTTCCTGGAAGATCAACGCGGTTTTTTCAGGGAATCTCTCAGCGCTTCTCCGGATCATGTCGCCCACAGGCATAAGACATTTTCCTCTCTTTCATGTATCCTTCGATATTGGATATTTCATTTGGGTTAATAAGGTTCGGAGGCTCAGGATTTCAGTCTTTTCCCAAACCACGAACCTTATTTTTTTATTGCTTCCGACTGCTGCACTATTTCGGCAGATCCTCCGGAGATTCCCAGTCCTTCATGTTCTCCATCCACGGTGCCCGTTCCACGAAAACATCATGGGCCAACGGCACCGGCGGATGGCTCATCCATTTGGGATCAAACTCATCCTTCACCTTCAGCAAAAACTCGTGATAATTGGGCCCGTATTTGGGTCCGGTGAGGTAAAGGGGTTGATGGGGACCCAGCAAAGACGTATAGGTCCGGTTCTGAATGTTCATTTTGGAAGTATCTAAATAGAACTGGTCCACGCCGTCCGTGTTATCATCCGGATCCCAGTAGACCAGAAATTCCGAATATCCCTGGTGGCCCATTTCAAAACTCTGGAACCATCCCGGGTCCCCGTAGTCGGGCATGAGGGGCGGCGTATATTTCTTTTTCACTTCAGCATAGGCGGGTCCGTGTTCCACTGATTGCGTAAGGGTTTCGATGACATAGTCCACGGACACATACCCGCCGCACATGAGCCACATGCCGGCGGAATCGGCGTTCTTGATCCAGCTTTCATCCGACGGCTTGGTGCGACGCGCAATGCCCCCCAGGGGCTCCATAATGTCCATGAGCACATTTTCGTCGTAGGCCATCTGTTCCTCGGAGGTAAAACCGATGAGCAGGACCCGAACAATAAAAAAGTTGGCGATGCTTTCCTCGGTTTCCTTACCCCACAGGTCCCAGAATTCCTCTTTGCACTCGGCCTTGGCAATGGACCGCCAGAAAAGGGGTACCTTGGTGACGGCGCCGCCGATCTCGGCGTGTCCGATTTCCCGCATGGCCTTGACCTGGGCCTCTTTGGATGGCACGGTAAAATTGATCCACTTGATCCGTTTCTCCGGAAGGGCCAGGGCCGTGTTGGGGGAAATCCCGGTGGGCTCAAGCCGTTCGGGCTGGAAGGGGAGCGTCTTGATGGCCATTCGGGTCACAATGCCCAAACAACCCCGAAGGCCCGTATAGCCTCTGAGCAATCCCCTCAGATCCGGTCCCGGACTTTCACCCCAGAAGGGGTCATCGCCCGTGGCCAAGGAACCCATCCGGACGATCTCTCCATCGGGCATCACCATTTCCGTGCCCAGGATGCGCCGGTGGGGCAGTCCGATCCGGTGACTCAAAGGGGACCATCCATCGCCGATGAGGTTGGCGATTGCGGAAGCCTGTGCCCCGCCGCCGCCGATCACCACATAGGCGCCATGGCTCATGCATTCTTCCTGGATGGGCGAATAGACCATGCCGGGGCCCACTTCCACATAGAAATGCTTTTCGTCCAATATAAAATCGTTCATTCGTTTGAGATCGATCAGAACCGCATCTTCCACGTGGGGATGTGACCTGGGTCCATAAAAACCCGTGCTGTAGGGCACATAGGGAATGTCATTGCGGTAGCAGACTTTTACAATTTTCTGAACCTCTTCCGTGCTATTGGGCATGATCACGCATCCCGGAATGGTGGTCATGACGCGTTCATATCCCATCCCGTTTTCATACCCCCCCGGGCCGCTGCGGTACGATTCGCAGATGACCGGGTCATCGGAAATATTTTTTTCACCCACAACGGCTTCCATCACTGAATAGATTTCTTTTGATATGGCCATACTATTTCTCCTTTTGCCTAACCCTCAATGGATGCGCAGATGACTTCGGAAATATCCAGAACCTGCACGTCATCGCCATCGGCCTTAACCGCATTGGCGAAATTGTTTTTGCACCAGGGACAGGTGGATACGAGCGTTTCAGCGCCGATTTCCTTAACTTCTTCCAAACGATGTTCCGCGGCCCAGGTGGAAAAATCCGGAAACGCTGCCTGGGTTCCCCGTCCCGCACCACAGCAGAAGGCGTTCTCCTTCATCCGGGGCATTTCCACCAGATTCACGCCGGGAACAGCGTTTAGAATATCCCGGGGCTGTGCATACACCCCGTTCTGGCCCCGCCGCCGCTGGAGCCTCGGCTCAACGCACCCCATCCATCCCCGCTTTCCTTCATAAGGGGTCCAGGGTTCGGAGAGACGCGTCAGGCTGCAGGCGTCATGGTAGGCCATGCGTGTATCAAAAGGCTTTTTCAGTTCCAATGCCCCGCTCTTCACCATATCATCCACATACTCCACCAGATGAAGCACCTCAAATCCCAGTTCAGAGTTTGAAATGTTCAGCAGTTTCGGGTAATCCACCTTCCACATGCGGTACCCTTCCGCACAGCTCGTAATAAGAGTTTTGGCCCCGCTTTTGCGCATCTCGTCCACGTTCCGTTGGGCCAGGGCCTTGGCCCCATCGTAGAGGCCAACGGAAAACACCGTGTTACCGCAACACCATTCGTCGGGCATGAGCATAAAATCGGTCCCGGCCGCTTTAAAAATCTTCACCGTGGATTGCGCAATCTCCTTATTGATATAGGAAGCCGTACAACCCACAAAGTACAGCACATCCGCCTTTTGGGCGGGCTTAATCCCTTCGGGGAGCCAGTCGGTCCGGTTTTCATGGGGAGATCCAAAGCAGTTGTGGGTTTTGTTGATATGTTCTGCCACCTTTTTGTGGGCCGGCATGGGACCCACACCGTCCTGCACCGCTTTCACCCGAAGGGATTCCAGACTCAGTTCGATTTCAAGATCCAGGTTCCGTTTGCAACCCACATCACAGGCCCCGCAAAGGGTGCAGGCATACATCACCTCCAGGGCCTTTTCGTTCCAGGCAAGCTTCCCTTCGGCCATGGCATGGCCGATTCTCATCTTGCCGTAAGCACCGTAAGCATCAAATTCGTATTTGGTGGCGCTGGGGCACCGGGTCGTGAACTTGGCGCCGGGCATGTAAGTGTGTTCCACCCAGGTACACCCTTTACATTTGATGCACCGACTCATATCGTATACAAAGTTCTCCACATCGGTAATATCGAACTTGAATTCCTCTTTTGGCTGGTAGTATCTAACATTCAATTCATTGGCCATTGTCGCGCCCTCCTTAGAAGCACAGGGTCCCGGGATTCATAATGTTGTTCGGATCAAACACCTTTTTCAACCGTTTGAGATGCGCCGTGTAGGAAGCGGCCTTCTCGTAAACGATGGGCGCCAGATCGCCATAGGGTCTCGTGAAAACAGCCCCTTCGTTGAGAAGCACCCGCGCCAATTCATTGTAAAGCGCGCGAACGGCCGCCACTTCAGCATCACTGTCAGGATCATAGAAGAAGTTGAATTCGGGCCGGCAGGCACGGTTATGTTCAATGGGCTGAATGTACATGCCCATATCGCTGATGGGGTATCCATGCCGGGAGGCGATCTCCTCCACCAGGTCAATAAACTGTTGCGCCAAAACCGGACGGGTGTGAAAAAAAAGGCTCTGACAGGCGCCTTTGACACTGTTCTTCCAATAGGGTTTATCCGCCGGCCAGGGTTTTCGAAGCATGGGAAGAATTTTGTTCCGTAAGCCGGGGAACCCGGGAAGGCTTTCCCTCAGCTTCAGGTGGGAAAATTCATTTTTCAACACCTCCGCCAGGAAATTCTCTTCATAGGCGATTTTCTCTTCCGGACGTCTCAGCAACCCACTGATCACCAGAATCAGAGTCCAGGGCGGCAGCGTGTTTTTCAATTTCTCAAAATCGGCTGGCCAATCTTCCGCCAGCATGGCGGCCAGGTCCACGTTGTTTAAGAGCAACACTTCCTGGCCGATCCGGCGGGGCAGGATTCGGTACAGAAAATCGGTGACGTACTCCAGATCATCAACGGGCGAAAACAGGACCTTGTCCATTTTTGGAATGGACTCGATTTTCAGATTGGTCCAGGTCACCACGCCAAACGTCCCTTGGGCGCACTGAAAAAACCGGTAAAAATCAAGTCCCGGACCCGAAGGGTTTCCGCCCTTGGATGGGGAATCGGGGTAACCGTTGACGCTGGCCGACCCCATTCTGAACAATTCCCCCGTGGGCCACACCACTTCCATGGCCTCAAGGGGTTCACCATAATCGTAAACCTGGTTGGTGGGTTCTTCGCGCTCCATGAAATCCGTGAGAACCGACCGCTGGGCCGGCGGCGTCAAGGGCATGATGACCCGAAAGCCCTCCTTGGCCAATTCCCGAGTTAATTTTTCCCACGTGACACCGGCCTCGAATCGCACGCGCCGGTTATCGGGATCGATCTCCAGCACCCGGTCCATCCGGGCCATGTCAAGAATCACCCCGCCTTCTTTAGGGATGGCGGCACCGTAAAAATGAATCTTTGAGCTGACGGGCACAACGGGAATTTTGTTTTCGTTGCAGAATGTCACAACCCTCGACACCTCTTCGGAAGACCCCGGCTTTACAACATAATTCGGCGCTCCCTGGGGTGTGTAGCTGAAATCGCTCGCATAGGCTTGCAACTGGGTTGGGTCATCGGAAAAATTGTCCATGCCGACGACTTCGGACAGTTTGGCTTTAACGTCCATGCTTAACCTCCATTATTATTTTTCATCAATTGGAAAAATCATAAACAGATAAATTTTTAATACAATGATCATCTCTGCATATATATTTAATGTATTAAGTAAATTGACACTATGAGAAATGGAGGGTATTTGTCAAGCTTTTTTTGGAATATTATTCCTTTCCATTTCAAGAGAATGAAAAATTCACCAGGAAAGAAGAAGGAGTTCCTAAAATTGGGACGGAAATCGTTTTATCGAACAATATTTTTTATATTTAATGTGTTGACAAAATGCAAAATATTATTTAGGGTATTAATAATTTATAAATGATATACAATAAAAAGGATCAATCATGATTGATGGGGGATATAAAAACGATTTAAGCCTTGATGAAAAAGTCATGATGGCCATTGTTCGGTTGGCGGAATTTTTCAAGAAAAATTCCGCCAGTATTTTCAAGAATTATGGTCTCACATTTCCACAATACAATGCCTTGCGGGTTCTGGAGAGTTCTCAAAACCGGCAGAATACCATCAGCAATGTGGGCAAAATCATGTTGGTCTCGGGTGCTAACATGACGGGAATCGCCAAGCGACTGGAAAAGAACGGATTTCTTCTCAGAAAGAGCGACCCCAAGGATGAACGGATAACCATGCTTGAAATTACGCCGAAAGGGAGGGAGCGTTTAAAAGATATATCCAGGGAAAAAGATGGGAACATCGCCCGCTACCTGAAACATTTTTCAGATGAGCAGAAAAAGGAGGTTCTGTCCCTACTTCGGTCGGTCATTCGGGAAAATGATTTTTACTAGATCCAGTATCTATATTTTTCCCAGAATTCCTTGTCGTTTTGCTGCCAGTCCGGACCAAACTTTTTGTCGTAAAAAGACCCCAACCGTTCAAACCATCGACTCACCAGATTCTTTCCGGCCTTCCGGGCAACCAGCACATCTTCCAGAAATGTGGCGATATGGATCATTTCCTCTTTCGGCACATAAGAGGCCGCGCCCCCTTTAAAGGACTTTACCGTATCTTCTACGCTCAACGCATGGGCCGTCAGCATGACGGAGGGAATCTTCTTCTCATTGGCGATTTCAAGTAGCCTGTATCCATCCACGCCCATGATATCCAGAATGGCAATATCAAAGGGCTCCTGTTCCAGACGGCTTCTGGCATCCTCAAAGTTGGATGCTTCAACCAGACGGCACATGGGCAGCAACTCTTCAAGGGTTTCAAACACGTCCGGTTCATCGTCTACGATGAGTACCCGTATCCCTTCCAGCAAATCGTTTGACATCTGTTTAGGCCTCCAATCAACAATTCAGACACTATTTAGTTCAAACGCATACAGCATAACGATTATTTTCTCTCTTTCAAGGCGCATCCTTCAAAAAAAATGTTATTTAAATAGAAGGCCCGTGCCGTTGATCATGGTTCAACGGCACGGAAGAAGGAGTGGCATTTTAGGAAGACTAGAAAATTCTGTCTTCGGTGGCCCAGGCGGGGAACCATTTGTAGTGTTCCTTGGGAAAGGCCTGCTCAAGTCCATCATAGGTGGCTTTGGCCAGAGCAATCCCTTTTTTATCACGATTCAACTGGACCCATCCTTTCTGCTCCAGGGCCAGAAGCACTTCATCCAAATTTTGCTTGTCCACATCAAAATAGCGCAACATGTCTTCCCGATTCATGTGGAGACCGGGATTGACCCGATAGTCCTCGGCCAGGACCTTCAGGAGGCTCTCCTCATCCACCTGGTCCGCTTTTCGGGGATCCCCCATCGCCGGCACGGGAACGCCCAATTCTTCATGAATCACGCGCCGGGGCTGCTGAAGCTCAGGGGCCATCTGTCTCATGGCGGTCCGGTGAATCACCATTCTGCACGCTTCCATGGTGCCGCCCGCGATATTTTCCACTTTGGCCACATGCATAATGGCCGAAAGGGGATAAAAGGGCGTAAGCCCGTCCCCGCCCATGACCTGTATGGCATCAAGGCTGGATGCCATGACCCCTTCGGCATTATAAACCTTGGCCATGTTGGACTCCAGGGTGATGTCCCAACCCAGATCCCACAAGTAGGCCGTATAAAAGGTCAGAAGCCGGGCGATTTTCAACCGGCTCACCAAATCAGCCACTTTGAACTGGTTGTTCACAAAACTGATGGTGGGTTTTCCAAACTGCACCCGGCGCTGACAATAGGGAACCGTGTTTTTGAGAAGTTCTTCCATCCACCCGGCGGTCTGGGCGCAAATAAGGGTCCGCTCAAAGTTAAGCCCCGCTGTCATGACGGACCACCCCTGTCCTTCCTTCCCCAGCATATTACTTATGGGCACGGGAACATCCTTAAAATCCAGAACCCCGTTCTGTATATTCTCAAAGCCGACGACCTCATTGATTTTCTCGACGCTGAACCCCGGTGACCCTTTTTCAACGATGAAGGCCGTGAGGTGCCGATATTTTCGGCGATCTTCAGGATCGTCGCTGGTCCTGGCGTAGACCATGTACCGGTCCGCAACACCCGCCGAAACAATGAAGCGCTTTTTACCGTTTAAAACATACCGGTCCCCATCCTTTTGTGCCGTGGTGACCTGGGCCGCTGCATCCGTTCCCGCAAATGACTCGGTGATAACGATGGCGCCGATCTCCCCTCTTGAAATCCCCGGCAGAAAGCGTTCTTTTTGTTCCTCATCGCCAAATTCAATGATTTGTCGTAAACCGCCCAGCATGTTCCCCACAAAAACCCTGCCCGGCCCCGGAATACGATTCATGGTAGCCGACGCAATACAAGCGCCGGTGGCACCCATGCCCATGCCGCCATACTCTTTGGGCACACCCGCGCCCGTATACCCTTTTTCGCCGATGGTTTTAAATATATCCCAGGGAAACTCCCGTTTCCACCGGGTCTCCGCATCGCGCGGCATCATTTCTTCCACGAAAGCCGTCATCTCTTCCTGAAAAGCCTTTTGCTCATCCGTCCACCAGGGATATACTTCCATGTGGGTTTCTCCTTATTTTTGCGTTTATGCGTTCTTTTTCTTTTCCCGTAAGGCCATGACAATCCTCTCAGGCGTCAGGGGCTGCTCCTTGAACCAGATCCCCGTTGCATCGTGAACCGCGGTGAACACCGATGGCGGCACACTGACGATGGCCCCTTCCGAGGCTTCCTTTGCGCCGAAAGGTCCGTCCGGGTCTTCCGTGATAATATCCACCACTTCGATGTTGGGGATGTCCGACGCCAGGGGCATTTTGTAATCCACCAGGGTCGGGTTGAGGGTTTTCCCATGATCCATCTTAAACTCTTCATACATGGCCTGCCCCATTCCCTGAATGGCGGCGCCCTGGTTCTGGGCCTCCACATTGATGGGGTTCAGGGGAATGCCGCAATCGTGGGCGATTAACATATCGGTGCATTTGAGGAACCCGGTCTCAAGGTCCACATCCACCTCCGTCAGCTGGGAAGTGAAGCTATACGATGTGCCGCAGTTACCGATGCCCTTTTCAAAATCGAGCACATCGATGCCGTAATCCGAATATCCCCGTCCCAGGATCACCGCGCCGGAACCGGAATAGCAAGCGATCTTGGCCAGTTGGTCAAAGGGCATGGTCTTTTCGGGTTGCCCCTTGACGCTCACCCGGCCGTCCTTGAAAACAATGTCTTCGGACGCCGCATCCCATTTTTTTGCGGCAAATTCGGCCAATTGCCGCTTCACATCCCCGGCTGCTTTCAGGGCCGCTTCGCCTGCCAGCACGGTCACCCGGCTGCCGTAGCTTCCGGCATCGCACGGCGTCATGGCCGTATCCACCCGTTTGATGTCCACATCCGCCATGCCAATCCCCAACTCCTCGGCCACCATCTGCACCAGAACCGTATCCGATCCCTGGCCGCAGTCGGATGCGCCGGTCAAATAATCTACACTGCCGTCTTCGCAGAGCCGCACCAGGGCGGCGCAGGATTGATGGCCCCGCTGCCGGGCGCCACCCAGATAAGATGTGGCCGAAATGCCCACGCCATGGGCAATGGCGCCGTTGCGTTTTTTATTTTCCCGCTCCTTCCACACAGGGCTTTCCGCAATGGTCTCTATCCCTTCCACCAACCCGCAGGACTTCACCGTGACCTTATTCACCGTCTCATGGGGCGCGGTAATGGCGTTTTTGAGTCGCACCGCCACCGGATCAATCCCCAGTTGTTCCGCCATCATCTCCATCTGAAGTTCAGCGGCGAACCGGGTATGGGTCACCCCGTGGCCGCGCATGGCCGCGCCGATGGGGTTATTGGTGTAAATACGATAGGCATCATGCTTGAAATTTTTCAATTTGTAGGGGAGTGTACTCATGCAACCGGTGAGATACATGGTCAAGGGGCCTATGGCCGTATGGGCCCCGCCATCTGCAATCACCCGGCTTTCCATGGCTGTAATGGTACCGTCTTTTTTCATGCCCATCTTGTTGAACACGATCATGTTATGCCGACGCCGGCAGGTCATAAGCACTTCTTCCATGGTATAAACGAATTTTACCGGCTTTCCGGTCATTTTTGAAAAGAGTACCGAACAAAAATCCCCGGCCAGGGAATCGTTTTTGGTACCGCCGAACCCGCCACCGATGAAGGGCTGAATCACCCTGACTTTACTCAAAGGCAAACCGAAGCACGCCGCCAAGTGCCGATAGACAAAATAGGGACTCTGTTTGGCAGCCCATATGGTGATGCCCGATGAATCGTAGAAAGCTACCGCCGCCGGAGGCTCCAGATATCCGGTGATCACCCTCCCCGTTTCAAAACGGTCTTCGTGAACCAGATCCGATTCCTGAAATCCCTTTGCCACGTCCCCAAAATCCATGTGAAAATCCCAGCTGATGTTGTTTTTTGCATGTTCGTAGATCTGAGGGGCGCCATCCTTCATGGCCTCTTCCGGGTCGAAAACCCCGGGCAGTTCTTCATATTCCACCTGGATCAATCGGGCCGCTTCTTCCGCCGTATCCTCATCGATGGCCGCCACCGCCGCCACCGCCTCGCCCAGATAGCGAACACGCTCGGCCGCCAGCGGTTCTTCTTCACGGGTTTTGGGCATCCAACCCCATTTCCATCCATTGAAATCCTTTCCCGTCAGCACCCCTTTAACCCCTGGAAGCCGTTCGGCCCGGGCCGTATCCACATTGAGGATTTTCGCGTGGGCATGGGGACTTCTGGCGATTTTGCACCAGAGCATTCCCGGCATTTCGTAATCCGCCGCGTATTTGGCTTCGCCCGTGACCTTAACCAGGGCGTCAACACGGGGGATTCTTTTGCCGATAACTGAATAGTCTTCCATTTTCTATTCACCCCCTTTCATAACTTGGGCAGCCGCATCAATGGATTCGAAAATTTTGGTATAGCCGGTGCAACGACAAAAATTACCGGAAACGCCCTCCTTGATTTCCTCCAATGTGGGATCCGGATTATTGTCCAGCAGGTGCTTGGCACTCATGATCATTCCCGGGGTACAGAAACCGCACTGCATCCCCGAATGAACCACAAAGGATTCCTGAATGGGGTGTAGATCTTCCCCCTTTTTAAGTCCTTCAATGGTGGTAATCTCCTGGCCGTCGGCCTCAACCGCGGGAACCAGGCAACTATTGACGGTTTTGCCTCCCATGATCACCGTGCAGGACCCGCACTCGCCCTGACCACAACCTTCCTTGGCGCCCGTTAATTTAAAATCCTCCCGGATCATTTCCAGGAGGGTCCGCCATGGGGATACACGCAATTCGTGCTTCTCTCCGTTCAAAACAAATGCAATGGTTTTCATTTCCATCTTTCGTCCTCCTCAGGCTCTCATTCAAACAGAGGGCCTTTTTGCTGTTTTAATTGGGAACGATCTGTGCCAGGGCTCTTTTCACCAGGACCTCGACCATCATGCGACGGTATTCGGCGGAAGCGCGATGGTCGTCGATGGGCCTTGCCTCCTTGGCAGCCATTGCGGCGGCTTCTTCAATGAGCTGATCGCCCAATGAATCTCCCATGAGTCGGCTTTCAGCGTTCTTCGCCCGTATGGGCGTGGGCGCCACGGCCCCGAGACCGATGCGGATGTCCTTGAAGATTCCGTCCTTCACATCCCAGAAGGCCGCCACTCCCACCACCGCCAGATCCATGCGGGTTCGAGGGGAAAGTTTAACATAGACGCCCTTGCCTTTGATGGTAGGGACATAGATCTCCTTCAGCAATTCATCCTCTCCCAGGACCGTGCTGCCGGGTCCCGTGAAAAAATTTTCCAAATCAATGAAGCGCTCCCCCCGGCTTCCCTCGCACAGAACCTTGGCCCCGAGGCAAAGGAGTGCCGGGATGGAATCCGCCGATGGCACACCGTTGCAAATATTACCGGCAACGGTGCCCCGATTCTGAACCTGGGTGGAAGCAATGCTTCCAGCTCCCTGGGCCAGCAGGGCGTATTTTTCTTTCACAACGGGCGAATGGGCCACATCATGGATGCTGGCCAAGGCCCCGATCCGCAACCCGTCTTTGTGGTCGTGGGAGATGTAATCCAGTTCTCTTATTCCCTTGAGATCCACCAGTGCTTCGGGGGCCGGCATCAACCTTCCCTTGATTTTGGGAATCACATCCGTTCCCCCGGCGTACACCCTGAACCTGCCATTTTTGTTTTCCCTCAAAATCTCAAGGGCTTCGGCAACACTTTTTGGTTTCATATAATCAAATTTCGGCAATCGCCTGTAACATATGGACATATTCCATCCCTCCTTTGTTATTGCAGAAAACGAAAACTGCCGGTTTAACCCATTGAAATTAATTTTCCATCAGCCGCCGCCCAAGGGCGTCAAATTGATATCCAGGCCGTCACCCTCTCTGAGAGGCGTTTGAAACCCTTCCGGGAAAAAAGCGATATCCTTTTCATTGAGCGTCAGCTCAATATCAGGTCTGAGGCGCGTCCCCTCGGCATTGGTGAACAAAAAATTCGTCCGTTCTCCCAGGTGTTTCAGCAGGTGGGCAACGGTTTTCACCCCCGCAGGCACCTGAAAATCCCCGAACCCCGCTTCACGGCGAAGAAAATTGGTGGTGAGCTTAATGGTGATGGGCATAAAGTTAAGCCTTCCTTAAATCTTTCGTTCCATGCCATCCCAGTATTTGGCCCTGAGTTGTTTCTTGAGTATTTTTCCCGCCGGATTCTTAGGGATTTCCAATGCGAATTCAAGGCTCTTGGGGGCTTTGAAATGCGCCAATTTCCCTTTGCAGAAATCGATGATCTCGTGCTCCGCGGGATGATGACCTTTTTTCAGCACCACAACCGCGTGTACTTTTTCCACCCAGTAGGGATCGGGAATGCCGAACACGGCCGCTTCCAGAACCGCCGGATGCCCATAGAGAATCTCTTCCACCTCCCGGGGGAAAATGTTTTCACCGCCTGATACAATCATGTCTTTCTTCCGGTCCACAATATAGATGTAGCCGTTTTCATCGTACTGGCCCATATCGCCCGTATGCACCCAGCCGTCCACAATGGTTTGTGCCGTGTCTTCGGGTTTTTTCCACCACTTGAGCATGGTGGCCTTGCTCTTCACCACAATCTCTCCCACCTCGCCGGGGGCCGCATCAGCACCCGATTCCGAGACGATCCGCACGTGAACGCCGATATGAGGAAATCCCGCAGAACCTAAGGTTTTCTCCTTTTCGGGATCCTGAACCACCAACTGGTGCTGTTGTTTGGACAAATAGGTCACATTGGGGCCGTCTTCCGTGGCGCCGTAAAACTGAAGAAAAATAGGACCCCATTTTTCCATTCCCCGTTTCAGGAGTTCCAGGGGCATGGGAGAGGCCGCATAAAACATGCGTTTCAGGGTTCCCAGGTCATACTCATCCACATGGGGCGAGGCCAGAAATGCCGCCAAGTGCGTCGGCACAATATGAATATCGGTGGCCTTTTCGTCGTGAATGGCCTTAAGCGTCGCTTCCGGATCAAAAGATATCTGGGGCATAATGACGTTCGTGGCCGCCGCAAAAAAATAGCCCCATAAGTTTTTTGCGCCGCCCACATGAAAAAGCGGCATGATTTGAATCTGTTTATCCCCCTGCTCCACGCAGAGGGCCGCCGGAAATCGCCGCGTGTCGTCCATGGCGCGCCCCTGAGTATAGAGCGCCCCTCGCGGAACGCCCGTGGTGCCGCTGGTGTAGAAGATGAAAACCGGATCATTTTCATCCACCCATATCTCCGGCTCCTCACCGGAATGATCGGCAATTAAGTCTTCATAGGGGGTCATACCCGACGCGGTACACCCGATGGATACAAACTGCTTTACCTTGGGAATTCTCAAACGCAGCCCATCCACCAATTCCACCAGTTGCGGTCCCACAAAAAGCGTATGGGTCTCGGAGTAGTTAATCAAATATTCCAGTTCGTCCGTCTGCAACCTGGCATTCAAAGGGGACGCAATAAAACCACCTTTCATGGCAGCCCCGTAAATTTCGGTATATTCCAGGCAGTTCCAGGAAAGGATGCCGAGAACGTTTCCTTTTTCAGCGCCATTAAACTTCAAAGCGTGAATCAGCCGGTTGACGCTTTTATTGAATTGAGAAAAGGTGAGGCTGTCCGGCCCGCATTTAAAGGCGATATCTTCACCATAAAGCAGTGCGTTTCGATAGATAATGTCGCCATAGGTCCCGATGACATAACGAGACAGTTCTTTTAGTAAAAATTTTGTCATGCATCCCCCCTCTCTTCATCCACTACCTGCCGCCCGGTAGGTTTTTTCGTCAAAAAAATTCTCTTTCCGTTTGCGCCTTAATTATCGCCCTTCTTTCAGTATCCCTTTTAAAAACACCCTTGCATAGGTATCCGCAAGTTCCTCGCCGGATTCTTTGCGCTCATAGTCAAACCAGTAGAAGGTCCAGCTGCACATGCCGAGTAATGCAAAGGCGGCAAAGGTCTTGTTCACTTTCTCAATCTTTCCCTGGGCTTCCAACTGGGAGAGGCCATTTCGTATCAGGTCAAGCCCTTTTCTCCATATATCATTGATTTTTTTTCGGTTTTCCGGTTTCAGATTGTGGGTTTCATGAACGAGCACCCGGGCCTTTGCGTCCCTGGTCATGGCGCTCAGGGTATAATTCTTGATAAAAAAAAGAATCCGCTCCTCAGGATCCGGTATCCTGCCGGCCGATTCAAGGATGGGCATGAAAACGTCATTTAAGTGACGTTCATGCACAAAAAAAAGCAATTCCTCTTTGCTGCTGAAGTAATGGTAGAGCCCCGCTTTGGTGAGACCAAGCGCTTTTGCGATGTGGCTCAAGGCGGTCTGCTCGTAGCCCTTTTCAACAAACAATTGAAGTGCTGTTTTATATATTTCTTCTAATCGTTTTTCTCGGTCCATTTCCTTACCTGCCGCACGGTTGGTCTATACAATTCTTACTTTGACCGTGTCAACAAAAAAGTCTCTTCTTTTCATATGTCTTTTATGATACGGGGAAGTTTCCTTGCTGACGAATTCCGGGGGAATTCTTCAACTTTAAAATTATTCATTTACAATACTACGCTAGGCGTAGTACACTTTTGGGCATGATTCAATCATGGGGAAACAGCCGATCCCGCCGGTTTTATGAACAGGGCAAGGCGTCAAAATGCAGGGGAATGGATGAGGAAACGGCAGAGGACTTACTCGCCGCCCTCGATGCGGCAGAATCCCTTTCTGACCTAAGTCCGCTAAAAAGCCTCGGCCTACACAAATTGAAAGGGGACAGGACCGGTCAATGGGCCATGACAATAAATGGTCCCTGGCGGATCTGTTTCCGTTTTCGTGACGGAAACGCCCATGACGTTGAGATCACAGATTATCATAAGGGGTAAACACATGAGACCCATTCACCCAGGACGGATCTTAAAACGCGAACTCGGCGCACGGAATTTGTCTGCTAACAAGCTGGCACTGGCCATTCGTGTGCCATCGGGCCGTATTACACAAATTTTGAATGGCAAACGCGGTATCTCGGCTGAAACAGCCTTGCGTCTTTCACGATATTTCGGTAATAGCGCTAGATTCTGGATGAATCTGCAGTCCCGCTACGAGCTTGACCTTGCCGAGCAAAACATCGGCCCAAAGATCAACTCGGAAATCGATGTGCCGTCCCTCATGCACCCATAGTCCGAGATCAGGTGCAGAAATCGGATTCCGACGAATTCCGGACACAATTTCGGACACAATTTCGGGGGCTGCATATCAATTATCACCTTTTTTGGGTTTTCTTCCGGCAAGAAACCCCTCCTGTCGTTCCTGATCATCGAAAGCAGGGGAGCTACATACAATTGTTTTCAATAAAAAGCCATGCTCGGAGGGCAAAATTTGATGTTTTCCTCAAGGGTTTTTCAAAATACTCCGGGATAACATATCCATTGCCAACTTCCAGGTAACGGAGAGATGGTCTTTTCGGGACATGGCTTGCTTGCTGTTCTCAAGGTGTATGATACCTAAAAAAGACGTCCAGACCACTTCCGCCAGGGTTTTGGCGTTGCAATCCCGGAAAACACCTTGTTCGATGCCGTAGGCCATTATTTTTGAGAGACCGGCATAGATGCGTGTACCGGAGTGGTCCAGCAAAATCCGCAGGTTTTCCGGCAGATTCCGAATCATCTCACTTTGATGAAAGTAAAGGGTTGCGTTAAATGATTCCTTGTCTTTTTCATAAAACTCGATGAACGTAGACCACAACGACTCCAGCAATTTATCTTTTATTTCAGACCGGCGGGCATAAAGGTTTTCAAGCCGTTCTCTGAAAAAGTCCGAGTATGAAAGAATGGCATGAATAAAAATTTCGTCTTTGGTTTTGAAATAGAGATACAGCGTGGCACGGCTCAGTTCGGCCGCTCCGGCAATTTTTTCCATTGTGATGGCGTGATAACCCTCTTTATCGTAAACCCGGATGGCCGCTTTGAGGATTGATTCACGTCTTTCGCTTTTTTCACGCTCACGTCGTTCTTTGATGCCCATAAGTCTGTGCCCTATAATGGGTTCCCACGCTGGAGCGTGGGAACCCGGTGTAATTTCACCCTTCTTCTTCCATCGATTTCAGGATTTTCTCCGGCGTAATGGGCAGATCCTTGCATCGGTATCCGGTGGCGTGATAAACAGCGTCCGAAATCGCAGGCGCTGTGGGAGATGCCAGTCCTTCGCCACACTCCTTCGCACCCATGGGACCTTCGGGTTCATAGGTATCGATGTGCTTTACCTCACTGGGGGGCATGTCCATGGCCGTGGGCATTTTGTAATCCAGGAAATTTGTATTAAGGGTCTTCCCATCCTGCATGACGAACTGCTCCGAAAGGGCATAGCCCAATCCCATCTGTATGGAACCGGCCAGCTGACCCTCGACGCCTTTCGGGTTGATGACGGTACCGCAGTCATGGGCCGTCCACATCTGCTTAACATCCACTTTGCCCGTTTCACGGTCCACATCCACCAACGCCACCTGTGCGCCGAAACCGAAAGCAGGGGTTACGAGCCCTTTGTCCCGGGGCGTGTAGTACCCATGGGCAATCAGGGGTTCACCCCGCTTGGCTTTCTGAACCATATTGACCACGTCGCCAAAGGGAACGGCTTTTTTGGGCCGGTTTTTGGGCTGAACCATGCCGTTTTTGCATTCCATCTCATAGATGACGTTGGCATTGAGAAAAGCGGATAGCGCGCCGAACAATTTTTCCTTGATCTTTTTGGCTGCATCCATAACCGCATTACCGGCCATGAGCGTAACCCGGCTTCCCCAGGCTCCCAGATCCGCCTGTGGTGTGGTGGCCGTATCGGCGGAGGTAATGCGGATATCTTCCATTTGCAAGCCCAGTTCTTCCGCCAAGATCTGCTTCATGGCGGTGTCGCAACCCTGTCCGATGTCGGAAGCCATGGTGAGGAGGTGAACGGTTCCGTCTGAAAAAGCCCTCACTTCGGCAGCGGAAAAGGGGTATTGGGTGTTGAACCAATTGAACACACCACCGGAGATGAAGCTGTAGCAACCGATCCCGATGCCCTGCCCCGGTTTGAGTTCCTTCCTGAGCCGTTTCCAGTCGCTCATTTCAGCCACCGTCTCAATGGATTCTTTAAAGCCGCAGCTGGATATGGTGGCCACATCGGGAATTTTGTCGCCGCTCACCTGTGCATTTTTGAGGCGTAGGTCCACCGGGTCTATCCCGAGGGCCTCCGCTGCCGAATTCATCTGAATTTCAGAAGCGTAAAGGGACTGTGGCGCACCGAATCCGCGCATGGCACTGGCGGGCGGCTTGTTGGTGTAAGCATGCCGTCCATGAAACCGATAGTTGGGATACCGATACAGCATGGCGCCAAAATTACCGCACAGAAAGGTTGCCGTGGGCCCCATGGCATTGTAAGCCCCGCCATCCAGAATAATCTTCAAATCTTTGGCCACCAGGCTTCCATCTTTTTTAAACCCCACTCTGGAATGAAGCATCATGGGGTGACGCCGGCGGCCGGTCAGAAACTCCTCTTCCCTTGAAAGGGTGAATTTCACCGGACGGCCCGTTTCTCTGGCCATAAAAGCCGCGCAGAACTCCCAGGTCCGAAGCTCCATTTTCCCCCCGAAACCGCCGCCCACAAAGGGCTTGATGACCCGAATGTCGTTTTCCCGCATCTTAAGCGTTGACGCCAGCAAACACTGCACGATATAGGGCACCTGGGTGGAGGTCCACAAGGTAATCCTGCTGTCTAGGTCAACCTGGGCCAGCGCTGAACAGGGTTCCAGATAAGCATGACTCACCGCATGAACCTTGAAGGTATCTTCACGAACGTAATCCGATTCCGCAAAACCCTTTTCGATATCCCCGTACTCGATTTTTCGGTTGACGCTGACATTATCGGGACAATAATCGTGAATGGCGGGTGCGCCTTTTTTGGTGGACGCATCGATATCATACAATCCTTCAAGGGCTTCGTACTCAACCTCGATGAGCTCAATGGCTTCCCGAGCGGTTTCCCTGTCAACAGCCGCCACGGCTGCCACTTCATCCCCGATGAATCGTACTTTGTCAACGGCCAGGGCATATTCATCCTGCGTGTCGGCAAAAAGGCGCCAGTTGCCATATTTAACCTTCGGGATATCTTTTCCCGTAATGACGCTCTTCACCCCGGGAAGCGCTTCTGCCCTGCTCGTATCCACATGTACGATTCGGGCATGGGCCATGGGGCTTCGCAGAATCTGTCCATGGAGCATTCCCGGCAACTTCATGTCATCGGTATAAACGGCGGATCCCCTCGCTTTGGCAACGGCATCGTTTCTCGGCACATCTTTTCCCACGATACTGAATTGTTCCATTGATTATTCCTTTCCCCTCAACTCTTCTTCAAGGCCCGGTCACGGGCTTCGGCAAGGGCCCTTCGTGTCAAGACCGCCACCATCTTTTTTCGGTAATCCGCACTGCTTCTGACATCTGTAATGGGTTGGGATTCTTCCATTGCCGCAATCCCCGCCTTTTTGATGATCTCCCCGGTCAGCTGTTGGCCAAGCACCGTGGCTTCGGTCTTTACAGCGCGCATGGGCACGGGAGCCACAGCACCCAGGAATATTCGGACCTCACGGCAAAGATCTTTCTCCATGCGTACCATGCTTCCAACGCACACTGCCGAAATATCGACTTTTCCACGGGCTGAAATATGCTGGTAGGAAACGCCTGACCCTGGTTCAGGGGCCGGAACGAGAATGGCTGTCAAGATTTCGCCGGCATGGAGGGCATTTAATCCGGGCCCTTTGAAAAACTGATCCAGGGGCAGCCGTCTTTCTCCTTTAGCGCCATTGATAACAACCTCCGCATTCATGGCGAGCAGGGTCGGCGCATTGTCCGCCGAAGGGGCCGCATTACAGAGGTTGCCGGCCACCGTTCCCATATTCCGAATCTGCACATTGGCCGTCTCCCGGGCTGCGGCGGCAACGGCCGGATAATGTCTCAAAATGTCCGGATGGGCTGCCACGTTTGCCAGAAGCGCTGTGGCACCGATTTTCAACCCCCCTTTCGGGTCAAAGGTGATCTCTTCCAGGCCCTTGATGTGCTTAAGGGCGATAACGAAAGCCGGTTTCAGCAGGCCATGGTTCATTTTGACCAGAAGGTCTGTTCCACCTGCCAGCAAATGGACGTCCTCCCCTTTATCCAGAAAAAGCCGTTGCGCCTCATCAAGGCTCTCTGGTGCAAAATATTCAAATTTTGGTAACGTCATGTTCACACCTCTCCATATTTAACCCCTTGGGGATTGCTTCATTTTGGTTGCTGCTTCTGAAACTGCATCCACGATCTGGATATATCCGGTGCAACGGCACAAATGGCCGGAGAGACCTTCCTTGATCTCCTGTTCCGTAGGGGAACTGTTTTGATTTAAAATGTAAGCGGCTGACATTTCCATACCGGAAGTGCAGAACCCGCACTGAATGGCGCCTTTTTCAACGAACGCCTCCTGAATGGGATGCAGTTCATCGCCCGACGGGGCCAACCCTTCAACGGTTTGAATATCTTTTCCCTGAACCTCCAGGGCAAGGGTCAGGCATGAACTGACACTTCGACCATCCACCAGCACCGTACAGGCGCCGCAATCGCCAGACCCACATCCCAGCTTGGTGCCTGTCAGGTTCAGGTCATCACGGAGCACCTCATTGAGGGTGCGCCATGGATCAACCGCCAGGGAATACATATCTCCGTTAATCCTGAGTTCAATCAGGTGTTTCATCCGCTTGTCTCCTTTTTTGGGTTACATTAAACAGAGCTACTGGAATAAATACGCATCGTTTACATAATAGACGACTCGTCTAATTCAGTCAAGTTGTTTTTTTCTTCCCTGAATTTCCAGATTGATATATACTAAATTGATATATTATAACAGTAGTGTCCGGTTAAGCTTTTAAGAAATTGCCATAACCATATGTAATCT
>CAYSFQ010000001.1:0-63798 GCA_964430575.1 uncultured Desulfobacteraceae bacterium | reverse complement strand
CGCTCAGCGAAACGTCTTTCGATCGCTTGATATAAGGGGGCAGGGGAAGATGCCCTTTTTCTTCAAGGAGACCTTCTATGCCTTTTTCACCCCCGGTAAAAGATATCCTTGCCAGACCTCGGTCAAGAACCTCCTCTATTTCTCCGGAGACCGTCCTGTCAAAAAAAATCCGGCTTCCCGGTTTGGGCCGTCTGGAAGACTTCAGCAAACACAATCTGGGTTCGCCGCTCCGGTCCTCCCCGTTGAAATGCTCCAGAACAAGAACTTCAACTTTACCCCCGCTCTCCTTGCGACCAAAAATCCTTGCGGGAACCACCCGGGTATTGTTTACCACCAGAAGATCACGGGGTCCAAGAAGGGACGGCAATTCAAAAAACCGGCGATTCGAAAGAGAACCTGCCGAACGATCCACCCTGAGCAATTTGGAATGATCCCGTTTGTCAGCTGGAAATTGTGCGATACGGTTTTCAGGCAGACGGTAGTTATAATGTTCTGTTTTCAGCATTGGAAGCACATTAAAGCGCGTAAAGTATACAAATTCAATTTTTAAGTCAAACGGTTTTATCCTTCATATGGCGCGGTATGGAATACCCAAACAATAAAGGCGTTCAGGACGCGCCTTCATTGAAAACCGTCAATCCTGCAAAATTATTTTTGAGTGAGCCCTAAGGGCGGGAAAAATAAGTGATGAGAAGCCCAATTCCCATGGCCAGAAAACCCATTAATCGAAGATGCGCGTTGGGCATTTCAAGAAGATTTGCCACCCAATGCTTCATTTTTTCCGGGAATGCAAAATAGGGTAACCCTTCAACTATTAGAACCAGGCCCAGCAAACAAAACAGTGTTTTCATCAGAATCGGGTAGTCCTCAAAAAAGTCCCCATTATCTTAACGCTCCTCTGTGCTCATGTCAACTTGTGTTGACCACCCGTTACACATATTGCTTGATATAAAGAAAGGGATCAGTTAGTTATGTTCCAACAATGAATTCATCCAGAATAGGGATCAATCTAAAGAGATCAGCAAGATGTTTATGATTGCCAGAAGGAATCACCCGTATGAAAAATAGAATCGATGGAATACTGAAAAAGACCCTTTCCCGCTGTTTTGAGCAGGGCGAACTCAAGGAAACGACATTTCCGGATTATGTCATCGAAGTACCCAATAATTCCGAACATGGTCATTTCGCCACCAATTTGCCCATGACCCTGGCATCGGGTCAAAAAAGAAATCCCCGGGAAATTGCATCGATTATTTTAAAAAATCTGAAGGATGAGGCGCATTTTTTTGAAAAAACGGAAATAGCAGGACCCGGATTTATCAATTTTACCATCCGGGCAGAAGAATGGTGCCATATCCTGGGTCAGATTCTTCAGCTTCACAAGGATTATGGCCGCAGCGAGATGGGATGTGACGAAAAAATTCTGTTGGAGTTCGTCAGCGCCAATCCTACGGGACCCCTTCATCTCGGCCACGGCCGGGGCGCTGCTCTGGGTGATACACTCGGCCGGATTCTTTCCTTTTGCGGGCATCAGGTAGTTCGAGAATTCTATATTAATGACGCGGGGTTACAGATCAGGATCCTGGGTGAATCCATTTGGGCGCGTCTGAAGCAGAAGGAGGATCCGGACTTCGTTTTTCCTGAAAACGGTTATCACGGCGAATACATCCTGGATCTGGCTGATACCATCCCGGGAAAAACCGATTTAGACCCTGAAGATCCCCATAAGGCCATAGACCTCCTCGCCAAAACCGGGAGTGAGATCATGCTGAAGGAGATTCAGCAGGCATTGGACCGTTTCAGGGTAAATTTTGATGTCTGGTCCTGCGAGAGCGATCTCTACGGTTCGGGACTGCTTGAAAAGACTTTGGAGTCCATAGGGAACAGGGGACATCTGTATGAGCATGAGGGAGCTCTTTGGATCAAAACGTCTGAATTCGGGGACGACAAAGACCGCGTTATTCGAAAAGCCGATGGTCAATTCACCTACTTTGCCTCGGATATCGCTTATCACCTGGAGAAACACCGTAGGGGTTTTACCAAGGCGATCAACATTTGGGGTGCCGATCATCATGGATACGTACCTCGCGTAAAGGCAGCTCTGGTAAGTCACGCTATTTCCGAAAAGTGGCTCTCCGTCCTGTTGATACAACTGGTAAAGTTGTGGCAGGATGGACAGGAACTCCGCATGAGCAAGCGGGCCGGGAGTTTTGTAACGCTTCAGGAGCTGCTGGATGAGGTAGGGGTTGATGCAGCACGTTTTGTATTTCTCACCAAGAGCCACGACTCACCGCTGGATGTGGATATGGATCTTGTAAGAAAACAGGATAGTGAAAACCCTGTCTATTATGTTCAGTACGCCCATGCCCGGATATGCAGCATTATTCGAAAAGCCCAAGCGGAAGGGATTGGTGTACCGGAACGCCATGATGGGATTGCAGAACAACTTGGGCTGAAGGAGGAAATGGCCATCATCAGGACCATGTCGGAATTCCCGTCGCTTCTGGAGGATATCTGTAAGACCCTGGAAGCCCATCGGTTGGCCTATTACCTGACACATTTAGCAGCATCCTTTCATCGGTATTTCAACATGGGGTCAAAAAACGGTGCACTCAGAGTCATCACCGAAGACAGAACCCTGACCCAGGCCAGGTTGATGCTGGTTTCAGGCGTCAGGATCATCATCGCAAACGGGTTGAGGCTGCTGGGTGTCAGTGCACCTGAAAAAATGTAAATAAAATAGCATGAAGGAAAAAAGAGAAAAGACTGAAAAAGAGAAAAAGGGTCTTCGCCTGGAACTTTCCCGCACGGCGCTCTTTTTTTGGGGCTTAGGCTTTTTGATCTTTCTGGGCTGGATTTTTACGCTTGGCGTTCTGGCAGGCAGGGGGCTTCTGCCGAGCGGCGCAAAAACCCTGGCCGAGCTCAAAAACCAGATTGTAAAGCTTCAGGAAATGGTGGGTCAAAAAGACACTTCCGAATTGGATGAGATCAAGGCCGTTCAAAAGGATTCCAATTTCGCATTTTACGATGAACTTTCTTCAAAAAAAGTGGCCGACTCCGCCAAAGTGGCTACGACGGCCGGATCGGAGGTTCCAATCGGGCAAGGACCACCGCATAAGAACCCCAAGCATAAAAGTACCACCTCACACAATGTGAAAAAGCCTGATCCGCCGTCACCCTCTACAGAACTTTATGTGGTTCAGGTGGCTTCCCTGGATCAAGAAAAACAGGCTTTTAATATGGTTAACCGATTGGTAAAAAAAGGATACCCCGCTTACCATTACAAAATTTTTATCAAAGGACGGGGTTATTTCCGCGTACGATGCGGCACATTTAAAACCAGGGCGGAAGCCGTGGAAACACAGCAAAACCTAGCTGAAAAGGAACATCTGAAAGGTTTTGTTCAAAAGGTCAATCGTCAACAATGATTGTATAGAAGGAATAGATTGTGGTATACGACGAGCATGAATATCCGCTTGTGAGAAAGGCGGTCATTGAGGATGTTGAACCGATTCACGAAATCTTGAATGCATTTGCTGCACAGGGGCAGCTGTTGCCCAGGTCTCTCAGTGATCTTTATGAGCATCTGCGCGCCTACTATGTTCTGGAAACGGGACCGGGTGAGCGCATTCAAGGGGTCTGCGGTTTAGGTATATGCTGGAAGGATCTGGCGGAAATCGAATCGCTGGCCATTGCTGAGGCGTTCCAGGGACTGGGACTGGGCCGGAAGCTTGTGGATGCCTGCCTGCGTGAGGCTGCTGCGCTCGGTCTTGACAAGGTGTTTACATTGACCTACGTCCCCGAATTTTTTATTAAAAGAGGATTTTATGAGGTTGACAAATCTTGTCTTCCCCACAAAATATGGGCTGACTGCCTGAAATGCCCTAAATTTCCTGATTGCGATGAAACTGCTCTGATGCTTCAACTATAATCGCGACTTGAAATCGGCGCAATTTGCCCCGGCCCCCTTATATTCGAGCATGGGCCGCCGGCCCTTGTTCGACTGACGCGTGGAGGAAAAAATGTTTGGTATCGGCATGCCCGAATTAATCATCATTCTGGTGATCGCCCTGATCGTTATCGGACCTAAGAAGCTTCCCGATCTGGCCAAGTCCCTGGGGAAAGGCCTGTCTGAATTCAAGAAGGCAACCTCGGAAATCAAAGAAGGTTTGAATCTGGATGAGGACCTCAAAGAGGCCCGTGAGGACCTGGTCGATGCTGTCAGCGGCCTGGATAAGCCGGCGGATTCAAAGGAAATGGAGACGGTTGAGGAAAAACCGCCTAAATTTGAGGATTTTGACGAAATGCTGGATGATTACCACCAGGCAAAAGCCCCTTCTTCAACGGAGGCTGAAAAAGTTCCACCTTTAAAAGATGCAGAAGAAAAAGGTCAGTCCGATCCGGCCGTCGTAGCCACTTTGGCGGAGTCGGCAGCTCCCGTGGAGAAAGACCGAAATGGATAGCGAAGACAAACAACCATTTATCGGCCATTTGGAGGAACTGAGGAAACGACTCATCGCCTCCGCCATCGCGGTGGGGATTGGTTTCGCGGCGTCATACGCCTTTGCAGAAAAACTTTTCGGTCTGCTGGTGGCACCCCTGCAGGCAGTGATGCCCGAAGGAGATCATCTCATTTTCACCAACCTTCCTGAGATGTTTTTCACCTACTTAAAAGTTTCTCTCCTGGCGGGTATCATGCTGGTGGCGCCATACATTTTCTACCAGCTATGGATGTTTATCGCCCCCGGGCTTTACAAGAAAGAAAGAAAATATGTCATCCCTTTCGTGATAGTTTCCACCCTTTTGTTTGTGGGGGGATCCCTTTTTGGTTATTTCGTTGTTTTTCCGTTTGGTTTCAAATTCTTTGTCGGGTTTTCAAACGAATATGCAAAAGCGTTGCCCTCGGTAAAACAGTATTTTTCCTTTGCCATCAAGCTTCTTTTTGCTTTCGGGGTGGTTTTTGAGCTTCCCGTGGTTATTTTTTTCCTGGCAAAAATGGGCGTGGTAACACCCCAGTTGCTCAGGAAAAAGCGCAAATACGCAATTCTGATGACGTTCGTTCTGGCAGCGGTCCTCACCCCGCCGGACGTTGTAACCCAATGCATGATGGCGGGACCCCTGATCATTCTTTACGAAATCGGCATTCTGGTCGCACAGATTGCCTGGAAATCAAGAGAAAAAAAGAAAAAAGACGCGGAGGATGATGAGGAAAGTGAGGCGACTGATGATCAGGAGGACGTTAATAAATAGGAATCGTCCTGCTTCCGGAAATAGTCAGGAGTAATGGCGCTTTCAAGGCTTCTCCATCGGCATCAAAGCTGAAAGGTCCTGTCACACCGTCAAAAACCGGCACATCAAGCAGGGCTTGCCGTAAATTATCCCGTGTTTTAGGGTCGTTTTCAGCAAAGATTGTTTTCAGTAGGCAAATTGTATCATAGCCGTTGGCCGCCAGGATTCCCGGAATTGTGCCAAAGTTGTTTTTGTAATCTGTTACAAAATCCATGACCCTCGGGTTTTCGGATTCCGTCACAAACCCTGAAGAGAAGACAGCGCCCTGAAGGTAATTCCTGGCCATTTCCAATAATTTGGGGGAATGCCATAGTCTGGTGCCGATCAACCGAACACCCAGAACATCATGAAATACCAGTTGCGGTGCGATCATGGCCACCCGTTGGTAGGTGTCGGGAATAAAAACTGCATCAAAGTCGATCAGGGGAGGGGCTTCTTCGTCTCCCGTGGTTTTTCTTTTGTTGTAAAGCCCCACCATCTTCTTTATTTGATCTGCAAAGTCCGTTACATCTATGGGATAAGATTCCACAGCGGTTACACTGCCACCCATTTCGTCCAGTTTGTCCCAAAAGAGGTTCATGCAAAAGCGTCCATAGGCGTTGTCCGGGTATAAAATACCGAAACGCTCCAACCCTAATTGACCCATAGCCACTTGAAGAAGCGAATCGATTTCCTGCGCCGGAGTGAGAAAATTTCGAAATACCATATCACCCGTTTTCACAATGTCCCTTCGCTGGGTCAAGGCGATCATTGGAACACCCAGTTCCTGGGCTTTTTCGGAAATAAAAGCGGCTGTTTTACTGGAAAGAGGGCCGATAACACCCACGACTTTCCGTGTGTTAACCAATGCTTCAAGTTCATCCAGGGCTTTTTCCGTCTTTCCCGCCGTGTCCCTGATGATGACCTCTATTTTTGCCCCATCCAGGGGAGCGCTCACCATTCCCAATGTTATGCCATTGAGGACTTCCTGACCATAGGCGGCAAAGGGGCCGCTTAAAGGGAGCAGACAGCCGATGCAGTTTTCACAGATGGCCATTTCTTTTTCGATCTTTGCCAGGATGTCTTCTCCCGTGGAAGCCCAATGGGGATCCCGGGTGGACTCCATAAGGGTGCGAACTGCTTTTTCTGCCTGACCCGGTTCATTTTGGGACAGAAAAACCAGGCTCATTTGATGATATATTTCGGGAGGGTAGAACGTCTCCCGTTCACTTTCAAGAAGACGCGAAAGAAGCATCGAATTGCTCGTGATAATCAGGGTTTTCAGCTTTTCATCCAACTCAATTTCATTTTCCGGGTCATCCTTCCACGCTTTTTTGGCCTCGACCCAACAGAAGAACGCTTCTTCCGTTTTTCCCATTGCACAGAAATCTTTCCCCAATAAAACAAGGACATCATTTTTAAGGAAGTGCTGTTGATATTGATCAAGCCAACGGATAGCGTTGTTGGCGGAGGCTTCATATTTTCCCAAGCCGTTGAGAATCACCGAAATCTGGTATCGGACTTCGGGCATCCAGGTGTAATCGGGATATGCCTTTGAGAGCTTTTCCAGGGAGGAGAGGGCCTTTTCCGGGTTTTTGAGCTTTAAATGGATTTCTGCCATGCGTTGGAGGGCCAGGGGGATCCGTTCGTCCTTCCGCACCCGTTTCAGAAAGACCTGGTAGCTGGTCAACGCTTGCTGAAGGTCACCGCTTTGTTGGTATTTTTCAGCAATAACAAAGAGGTCCGAGCGAGTTTCTGTCACTTTTTGGGGAACGGATCTTTTGGGCTGGCAGGCAAATAAAAAAAGGGCCATCCCTGCCAGCAAGACAGGAACGGCCCTCTCTAAAAAGATAAAGCGAATGATCACTTCTTTACTTCCTCAAAATCAGCATCTACCACATCATCATCCACCACACCACCCTTGGCGGCATCCGCATCAGATTCCGGACCCGGTTGCCCCTGGGCCTGCGCCTGCTCCTGATTCGCGTTGGCATAGATGGTTTCGGCCAGCTTATGGGATGCCTGGGTCAATTCTTCCGTAAGCTTTTTGATCTCTTCGGTATCTTCTCCTTCAATGGATTTTTTCAACTTTTCGATGGCCTGCTCGATATTCGACTTGGTGTCGTCATCCAGTTTGTCTCCCACTTCCTTGACTGATTTTTCCGTGGAATAGATTAGTGAATCGGCCATATTCCGCGCATCGATGAGGTCGCGTTTTTTCTTATCTTCCTCAGCATGCAGCTCGGCATCTTTAACCAGATTTTCGATCTCTTCTTCGCTCAATCCGCTCGAAGCGGTGATTTTGATGGATTGTTCTTTGCCCGTTCCGAGATCTTTAGCGGAAACACTCACGATACCGTTTGCGTCGATATCAAAGGTCACTTCAATCTGAGGAACGCCTCTGGGGGCGGGGGGGATTCCCACAAGCTGAAAACGTCCCAGGGTTTTGTTGTACGCGGCCATTTCCCGTTCCCCTTGAAGAACATGGATTTCCACCGCGGGCTGGCTGTCCGCCGCCGTGCTGAAAGTCTGGCTCTTTTTGGTGGGAATCGTTGTGTTTTTTTCGATCAGTTTGGTGAAAACACCCCCCAAGGTTTCAATTCCCAGAGACAGGGGCGTCACATCCAGAAGTAGAACGTCTTTGACCTCGCCTTTCAATACACCACCCTGAATGCCCGCACCTATTGCAACCACTTCATCGGGATTTACCCCCTTGTTGGGCTCTTTGCCGAAGATTTCAGCAACTTTAGCCTGGACCTTGGGCATTCGTGTCATGCCGCCCACCAGGATAACATCATTAATATCGCTGGCGGAAAGTCCCGCATCTTTCATGGCCATCCGGCAGGGTCCCACCACTTTTTCAATGAGGTCGTCCACCAGCCCTTCCAGTTTGGCACGAGTCAGTTTGATATTCAGGTGCTTGGGGCCGCTTGCATCAGCCGTGATGAAGGGAAGGTTCACATCGGTTTCCATGGCACCGGAGAGTTCTGTCTTCGCTTTTTCAGCACCCTCTTTCAATCGTTGAAGTGCCATTTTGTCGCTTCGCAGGTCAATGCCCTGGTCCTTTTTGAATTCATCCGCCAGGTAATCAATAATTCTCAAATCAAAATCTTCACCGCCCAGATGGGTGTCGCCATTGGTGGATTTGACCTCGAAGACCCCTTCCCCGATTTCCAGAACGGAGATGTCGAAGGTGCCGCCGCCCAGATCAAAAACCGCAATCTTTCGATCACCCTTTTTTTCCATGCCAAAGGCCAGAGAAGCCGCCGTGGGCTCATTGATAATCCTCTCAACATTCAATCCCGCAATCCGTCCGGCATCTTTTGTGGCCTGTCGCTGGCTGTCATTAAAATAGGCAGGAACAGTAATAACCGCGTCGGTCACTGTTTCGCCCAGGTAACTTTCAGCGGTTTCTTTCATCTTTTTAAGGATAATGGCGGATATTTCAGCGGGACTGTAATCTTTTCCCCGGATGCTCAAATGGGCATCACCGTTGGACGCTTTGGTGATGGTGTAGGGGAGAACTTTGATGTCATTGCTGACCTCCGGGGAGTCGTATTTTCTACCAATCAGTCGTTTAACCGCAAAAACCGTATTTTCCGGGTTGGTCACGGCCTGCCTTTTGGCGGTCTGCCCCACCAATCTCTCTCCACCTTCGGTAAAACCCACAATAGAAGGTGTTGTCCGGCTTCCTTCGGCATTGGCGATCACAACGGGATCCCCGCCTTCCATCACAGCTACGCACGAGTTGGTTGTCCCGAGATCAATTCCTATCGTTTTTCCCATTTACTTGTCTCCTAAGTCTTTTTTATTTCTTGTTAACAATCACCATTGCCGGCCTGATAAGCCTCTGGTTCAATAAGTATCCTTTTTGAAGCTCTTTGAGCACCGTTCCGGGGCCCGCCCGATCGTCCTCCTGTTCAGAAACGGCTTCGTGAAAATTGGGGTCGAATGGCACACCAACTGCTTCGACCACTTCCACGCCAGCCTTTTCCAGGACGTTCATCAGTCCTTTCAGTGTTAGGTCAACTCCATCACGCAAGGCTTCAAGGGGATTTTCGTCCTTGGAGTGATCCAAAGCCTTTTCCAGGTTGTCCGCAACAGGTAGCAACTGCTTGGTCAAAGTTTCGTTTCCATATTTGATCAGGTCCTGTTTGTCTTTCTGAAACCGCTTTTTCATGTTTTCCATCTCCGCCTGTGAACGGAGATAGTTGTCCATATTTGTATCAGCCGATGCCTGCGCTTCCGAGATTTTTTCAATTAACTGATCTTTCGTCATTTCCCTTAAAGGGATTTCCTCTTCATTTTGGGATTCATCTTCCGGGCTTAAAGCCTCTTCACCGTCTATTTCTTCCGGTAAATCTTCAGTTGGTTTTTTTTCATCCATGACGTCAATCCTGGCCACATTTCACTCCTGCAAAAACCATAAATGAAATTGTTTCTCATTTTCAACAATGGCGATACGTTAAGCATCGGAAAAAGCTTTGTCAAGTTGAGCTCATTGAACTTTTCCATGGCAAAAAAGGGTCTGTTTTTTATATGAAAAAAGAGGGAAAATCGATTTGTGGACTCCCTTTCCTGCGCCCTGATTACAGGCCTTGGACCGGA
The DNA here is from genome assembly GCA_964430575.1 of uncultured Desulfobacteraceae bacterium. Taxonomy (GTDB): domain Bacteria; phylum Desulfobacterota; class DSM-4660; order Desulfatiglandales; family Desulfatiglandaceae; genus NaphS2. The sequence continues at coordinate 53,922 of CAYSFQ010000001.1, read as the reverse complement.
TTCTTTGATTTCCTCCAAAATGCGAGATTGGGTTGATCAGCGATTGGCATGAATCATCAGATAGACGCCCAAAAAGAGGAATATGCTGTTGGCCAGCCACGCCGAGAAAACCGGTGGCAGAATACCGGCAAACCCCAAGGTCCGGGAAAGTCCCAGGATGAGCAGATAAACAAAACAGAGTGAGATGCCGATTGAAACAGCCACGGGTGGCCCCATCCCCTTTTTCCAGAGGGCAATGGGGATACCGATGAGCGCCATGATGAAAACAATAAAGGGAAAGGCGATCTTGATGTTCAGCTCCACAAAATACCGGGTGGCGTCATACCCTTCCAGTTTAAGCCGTTGAGCAAATCGTTTGAGTTGGACATACCCCATCTCTTCAGGCTCTATGTTTTCCCGCACAAAATCCTCGGGATTTTCACCGAGATTTACGTCCAGATGTTCAAATTTGTGAAGATTGTAACCCCCATTCTTCTCACGGTTTTGAACAATACCATTTTGAACCTGCCAGGTGTTGTTCTTCCAGATCCCTGAACGTCCATCGATCCTCTTGGTAATTTTGAACTTGTCATCAAAGAAATAGAAAGTGGGGTCCACCATCATCATTTTCCGGTTGTCAAACTGCCTGATGAAGTAGATGCAATCCTTGCCCTTGTACCAGATATGGTTTTGCCCGTGGAATCGGCCGGGATGCTCCTTTTTGACTTCAATCCGCCATATTTCATTACACCGGGAACTGGCATAGGGAACGATGGTTTCGGAAAATAGAAACAGGGCTATGGAGAAAAATGCCGCAAGCAAAACGAGCGGTTGTGCGATCTGCCAGACATTGACACCGCTGGCCTTCAAAGCGACCACCTCGTTGTTCCTTTTCATGAGGCTGAACAGAATAATGACCGTGGTCAGTGTGGCGGGCGGCAGCATCTGGCTTGCAATGGCCGGAATTTTAAAAGCAAAATAGGTAAACATGACGCTCTTTGGCGCATTGGCTTTGATGAAATCATCTATTCCACTGGCAAAATCAATCATCAGGTACAGCGCGATGAAAACAAGCTGGCAAACTATGAGCAGCTTGAAAAATTCTTTGAGGAGATATCGGGTTAAAACATTCATTGGTTTTGATGACTACGATTGGATTTTTCCTTCTCCCGATGCCGGGGCATCAGCAGCAGGGGCGGCGGTGTAATGGCCGAATCAGGCCATGGCTCAAGGCCGGTCAGACGAAAAAACGCCTTGTTACCCAACATTACATTGGTGGTGTTGGCGGCAACAGGCTTAAGGGTTTTCCATTTTCGAACTCTTGGCCAGTGACTGGGACGGATATTCACCAGCAGGGGGACATCAATGGCGAGACGCTTAAGGCTTTCTTCACCCGTTAAGAAATAATCCTCGTGGTTTCCCAAGGCACTGCCGTATGTCAGCTCACCGACCTCATCCACCAGAATGGTCCTTCTGCCACTGTAAAAGCTCAAGGCTTGATCATAATTGCGCCATTCGGCAATCCTGATTTCTTTGGGCAATGGCCTTGGCATGGCTTTGATGAACCCGCCGACTTTGCGGTATTTGGCCACTGAGGGTACAACCATAAGCATGGCGGGAAAAAGCAGCACCATGGCAAAACCGGTGGCAAAGGGGACCAGACGGCGTTTAAAAAGAGAGACCAGCAGAAAGCCGCCGCCTAAAATAAGGCCCGCCTGTCCCACTCGAATGGCCGGCACCAGTTCAACCATGGACAGCGTGTCCTGCCGCATGGCCAGTGGCATCAGGACCCCGGCACACACCAGAAGCAGGATGGCCAGAATGGCGGCACTCCAACGGACCGACCGGTTCATAATCGCCCGGCCACTCACAAAATGTGCCATCAAAAGCGCCATGGCCGGATACGCGGGCAGAATATAGGGAACAAGCTTGCATGTGCTCAGGCTGAACAAGCCGATCACCGCAATGACCCAGATGGTCAGGAAGAGAATGGCCTCTCCCTGCCCCCCGTATCCTCGGGGTGCTCGGACAGCCTTGAACGCTTTTTGGAAGGATTTTGCGGCAGCTGGGAAAAAAAACGCCACCCACAACAGCATACCGAAAGGGAAGATCGCCATAAAAAACCAGAAGGGTTTGGCATGTTCAGAGCTCACCAAACGGGCAAAATGCTGCACCACAATGTAGAAATGAAAAAATCCAGGATTCTCGGAGCTCACGGCCCAATGCCAGGGAACCACTATGACGGCGAAGATCAAAAGTCCCGGCACCCATTCAAAGGATAACAATGCCCGCCAGTCTCGGCGGCAGAGGATAAAACCACCTGCAATCAATCCCGTCAGTGCAATGGCCGCAATGCCCTTGGTCATGACCGCCAGACCGAGACAGGCCCAGGAAATACAATACCAAAACCTCCTCGCTTGTTTTGTATACCCTTTGTAGCCCAACCACCAGGTCCCCCAGGTGGCGGTCAAAAACAGGCTGAAAACCCCGTCGATAATAGGCAGCCTCGCCATAATGGCCGGAATCACACTGGTGAGATAGATCCAGGCTGCCATGACGCCGGTTGGCCCATTAAAGATTTTTTTACCCAATCCCATAATCAACAGAAGGGTCAAAAACCCCGCCACAGCCGGCACCAGACGAACAGCCCACTCTTTCTGGCCAAAAAGCGCCATGCTCCCCGCGGTGAGCCAATAGAAAAGAGGGGGCTTTTCAAAGTATTCCACATAATTAAGCCGGGGGGTTATGAAATCTCCACTTTCCAGCATTTCGCGGGGAATTTCAGCGTAACGCCCTTCATCAGGATCTAGCAGCGGGTAGCTGTCGAGAGCAGAAAAATACAGGAGCAGGGCCATTGCCAGTACGCCTATGGTAGACAAAACAATGCTGCTTTTTTTACCGAAAAAGGTTTTTTCCCCGGCGCTGTTAACGGTCTCTTTCAACATTTGATTCGTCTGTCTCCAATTCAATGCACTTCAGGCTTTCTGACAAGGGTTGTATCCAAAATCCCCTCCATCATTGTATGGATTTCCTGCGCCGTCAATTCCGTCAGACAACGGCTCTTTTCAGAACCGTCGCAACCTTTTTGACTGCAGGGCTGGCAGGGCAGGCCTTTTTCAACCACGAGGTGGGCACGCCCCCTTGGGGCCCAGTTTGTCCATGACGACGGACCGAATATGCCCACGGTGGGAATCCCCACGGCCGCGGCAATGTGCAGGGCAGCCGTATCCACACCGATAAAGAGACTGCACGCCTCAAAGACGGCAGGAAGTTCGCCAATGGACGTTTTGCCAGCCAGATTATAGGGCTTTCGGTTACATATGCCAATAAGATCTTTGGCCCGTTTCCTTTCATCGGGGGCGCCGGTAATCACAAGATTGCAATTGTATTCAGACTGGATCCGATCCAGCAGGGCAGCCATTTCAGAAAGCCGCCATTCCTTGTATTTCCAGAGTGAAAATGGATGGACCGCCACCAGGGGCCTATCCTGCGGAATTCGTGCTTTTAGAAAAATGGCTTCTGCTTTTCTGCGACGGCGCTCTGGGACTGAAATGGTCGGTCTCGGGTCTGTTTCGACGAGTCCAAAAGGCGCCATGATATTCAAGTTGTGCTGGGCTGCGTATTGAATGTTTTCGCGGGTGGGCCTTACAAGATGGGTAAAAAGGCGGTTCCGCCACAGGGTTCCGTCATTGGCATAGCGGGCGATTCGGGTTTGTGCCCCTGAAAGCAGCGCAATCACTGCACCGCGGGTGCCCGTCCGCAGTTCGATGGCCAAATGGCATCGGTATCCTCGAAGGGTCCTCAAGAACTGAAGCTGATGGGCCATTTCCGCTCTGAACTTCCGTCTCTGTTTGTTGACGCTCAATACATGGTGGACCCAGGGGCAATCCTCTATCAACTCCCTGGCATGTTCCCTGACGCACAGGACTAGAGAACGTTCTGGAAAAGCGCTCCCCAGTGCCCCTATGGCGGGCAGGGTCAACACCACGTCTCCAATATCCCCAAGCTGTATGACCAGAATGGGGCCGTTTTCTTTCGGAAGTTTCGGATTTCCTTTCAAAAGTCGTGCAGTTTCCATTTCTTTCATTCAAGGGCATCCTTTGAGGTGCCAAAGCGCCAGTTTTGTGTAAATCATCAGCTTTTCCCTGAATCGCCTGTTTAACCCCAGGGTGAATACCACACCTGAAAGGTTCAACAGGCTATTGACCAATAACCGGGAAAAGGCGAACAGGCTAACCAGGGGGTAGGTTTTTTTGTGCCATTTTTGAAAAAACTGATACCGGGAACGATAAAAGAGGATCCTTGCAGAAACCCCACTGCCAACGGTTTTTCCCTGAGCATGGAAGATTTCAGCCCGAGGGACAAAATAAACTTTCCATCCCGCCAGTTTCATACGATAGGCCCAGTCCGTTTCCTCCATAAAGAAAAAATACCGTTCATCCAGAAAACCCACCCGATCCATGGCGCTTTTTCGAACCATGATGCAAGCCCCGATACACGAATCCACCGGTAATGGAGCGGTATAGTGCTTTCTTTTGCTGGGGTATTTTTGAGGAAATAAAAGCCTCAGAAGGGTCTCGTTAGAAATCAGGGAAAACAGTGTTGGAAAGGGTGCAATGGAATTCTGCTTTGAACCATCTTCATTGAGCAATTGGCCGCAGGCCATTGACGCGTCCGGCACCTCTTCCATAAAATCAAAAAGGCTTCTAATGGCGCCTGCCTTGAGCCGAGCATCGGTATTGATCAATACGGCATAGCGGCCCCGCATTTTTGCAAAAGCCAGGTTGTTGGCGGCCGCAAACCCCAGATTCCGGGTGTTTTCAATGATATGAATTTCTGGATAGGCCCTCTGTGCGGCGGCAACGCTTCCATCGGTCGAAGCGTTGTCCACCAACCAGACCTCAAAGTCCATATGTACGGCCGTTTGATAAATGGCCTTCAGACATTGAAGCAGCAGGTCTCTGGTATTCCAGTTGACGATAACAAATGAGATATCCAAACCTAATGCTCCGAATCGTCGTCCTTCAAATGGACGGTCTTGAAATCGCGGGGTACTTCCATTCTAAATACCGCTTCCGGAAGGGGGGTGTTAAACCTCATTTGGTCGATCTCGATTGCCAGACCGACCTTCTGGTCAGGGCCATGAAAATCCACATTTCGCGCATAGAGGATGCCGTCTTCGTCTTCGAAATCAGAAAAGACCATTACTGCGCTTTCTTTACAAAAAGATACCTTGTATGGAAGCGGTTCACTGGAATAGAGTTCAAAAACCTGGACCTTTTCGCCTTCGGGGTCCAAAAGGGTGATTTGATTGCCCGCAAAGGATGCGGCTTCCCGGTGCTTGAGCAGGGCTGGAAATGCCCTTGCAAGGGACCACAGCAAACAATGGTTGAACGGAACCGGTATACGCTCGGACAGGCGTTTGCTTTTCAAGCTGCTCCTGTAAAATCGCTTTTCATTAAAATCCAGGATATCAAGTCGTTGGCCCTCAATCAGCATGTGAATGAGGGTTTTCCCCCAGGAGTGCGTGATTTCAATTTTCATCCGCCCATAGGGGCAGACCTGTGGGTCTGGCCAGGATTTCGGTCCTGCCCGAGGGGTTGCATCCGCAACCATCAGGATCTGGACTGAATTTTCGGCACCCTGGTCCTTAAGGGTCAGTGTGCCTGAGAAAAAAAGCGTTTTTACTTTTTCCTCCTGGGCTCTAAAGTCAGACACAAGGGATATAACGCTTTCTTTGTCAAAGGCGGGAGTGGGGGGCTTAATAGTTAAAGGTGAGCAGCACTGAAAAGCGAGAAACGCCAGAGCCGTCAGGAGCGTTTTGGTTCCCAAATGGATTTTGGTGAAATTCAATTTTCTGTCTTCAAACGTTCACGCACCTCGGCAATTTTTTCTTTTATCCGTGTTTCCTCCGGGTGCTTTAAAGAGAGGGCCTTTTCGTAACTTTGAAGGGCCTTTTGGTATTGTTTTAACTTAAAGTGGGCATCGCCCAGATGTTCCTGAACGGTGGGGTCTTCTCCCGTCAGGGTTGCTGCCTTGAGAAGGGTCTGTAAGGCCTTTTCGTATTGGCCTTTCTGAAAATAGACCCATCCCAGGCTGTCGATAATATACCCACTGTCAGGTTTTAATTTCAGGGCTTTTTGAATCAGAAACAGGGCCTCGTCCAGGCGGACGCCTTGTTCGGCATAAGTATAACCGATATAATTGAGCGCATCGGCATTGTCGGGGTCAATTTTTAGCAACTGTCGCATTTCCTGAATGCAGGCCTCTTTCCTGCCGGCTTTGTCCAGAAGTACACCGAGACGAAATCGAAGATTGACATTTTTTTCATCCAGCGTCAGACCCTCTTTAACAGCATCAATGGCCTTATCATATTTTTCCTGTGCCTCATAGATGGCAGCCAGCATGAGATACAGATCCGTGTTGCTCCGGTCCATGGCCATCAATTGCTCCAAGGCCTTCAATGCTTCGTCGAATTTTTCTTCGAGGATCAGCAAGTGTATAATGTGCATCTGAGCATTCTGGTAATACTTCGACTTCTGATCAATCAATTTGAACTGCTCCAGCGCCTTGTCATTATCGCCCTTTTCTTCATATGCGGTGGCCAGATAATATCGAGACTTGTGGTCTTTTGGCCATGCCGTAACAATCAGGTCCAGTTCAGCAATGGATGCGTCGATTTTGCCCTGCTTCAGGTAGATCAGGCCCAGGACCTGCCGTTCCGGTTCGCCGGGTTTTGAATGCTTCTTGATCTGTTCCACCTGATGGGCCGCATCGTTTTTTTGGCCCAGTTTCAGGTATACCTCCACCAGTCTCTCCCTGGCAGGGATATTGTCGGGATAGAGGGAAAGCAGGCTTTCGTAGGCCTTGGCCGCCTCTGGATTCCGCTGGGTGATTTGATAAAGGGTCGCCTTGTCAAACAGTGCCGGTTCCAGGGTTTTGTTGCGCTTCAGCGCCTCATTCAACGATCTTTCAGCCGCTTTGTAACGCCCCATCTCCAGGTTGATTCTACCCTGATAATAATAGGCAATGATGAGTTCAGGATCCTGCTTGATCAGAATATCCAGCTGTATCAAAGCCTTTTCAAATTGCTTCTTCCTGACAAGGATGGTGGTCAACAAAAGCCTTATCCGTTTATTGTCGGGATCTTGTTTGAGAATATTCTGGTATTCCACAATGGCGAGTTCATCTTTGCCCGTCAGTGCATACAGATCTCCCAGCAAAGCAAGGGTGTGGGTGTCTTGAGGGTCCATGCCGACGCTTTTCTGGGCATAGGCCAGTGCTTCAGGGTATTTCTTGAGCCCTTTCAGTAAAATGGCCATTTTGGCATTCAGATAGACTGAGTCGGGATCATTCTGAATGGCCGCCTCAAGATACTTCCGAGCGTCCTGGTAACGGCCCTGGTTCAAGGCCACTGAGGCCAGAGCAAAATTCTCATAGGCTTTCTGGATGGCATCCGGCTTCCCGGGACGATAAATTTTGGGTTCGACGGCCTCAACAGCCGGGCTGATCGTTTTCTGAGGCCCCCGGCCATTTACCGTTGCACAGCCGGTCGGTCCAGCGGCAAATAAGAACAGCAAGAGCAGAGGGATAAGTTTCAGACTTTTGACCTCTGAGACTGAGAAAGCCTTGTACCGGAGTAATTGGCCATCAAATATTGTGAATTTAAATTTCATAGGTGCTTATTTACACCGGATTCTCTGGTAAAATAGTCAATTCTATTTCAGAAAATCCGAATATTCCTCCTCAAAATTCGGAATCTTTTCTTTCAACCATTTCCGAATGTTCTTGATGATCTTTTCCTGGATCTGCCGAATTCTTTCCCGGGAAATATTGTATTTATTGCCCAGATCCTGGAGGGTCAGGGGTTTTTCAGCCAGAATTCGATTGTCAAAAATGTCGGCTTCTTTTCCAGAAAGGGTTTTGCGAAATTCTCGAAGGCTTTTCGTCAGCAGGTTTTTGCTTTCGTCATTGGAGAGCTGTTCGTCAACGGCCATTCCGGGGTCAGGCAGAAAAGAGCCGTAGGATTCCCTGGAATCCTCACCCACCGGCGCGCTGAGGGAAACTTCCCATCCTCCCAGCCGCTGTGTCATTTCAACCACTTCTGATTCCTTCACATCAAGTCTCTCAGCCAGTAAGCGCGGTTCGGGGGTAAAGCCCTGAGCAATAAGCTTGTCCCTTTCCTTGGCAAGGTTGAAAAACAGCTTTCTCTGACTCTGGGTCGTTCCAATTTTCACCATTTTCCAATTATCCATTATGAATTTAAGGATATAAGCCTTAATCCAAAAAGAAGCATAATAGGAAAATTTTATACCACGATAGGGGTCGAATTTTCGCACAGCCTGTAAGAGGCCCAGATTCCCCTCCTGAATGAGGTCCAGCAGGTTTTTCGTCCAGTACCGATGAAAATCCATGGCGATTTTTACAACCAGCCGCAAGTTTGACGTCACCAGCCTGAATGCCGCATCATCATCATTATGTTCCCGGATCCTGATGCCCAGTTCTTTCTCTTCCTCACGGGTCAGCAGATTATACTGTTTAATTTCAAGAAGGTATATTTGAAGTGGGTCATAAGGGACCAGAGCAGTGTCCGAGCGCTGCACCACAGGCGCGAGATCATTGTGCTTCAGGGCCGGTTTTCGGTCAGGCGTTTTGCCAGATTGTTTTTTCGAACCGGCTTTGTTTTTCCCTTTTTTCATATAAAAACCCTACAATGGTTTCACATACGTGAATCTGTTTATTGCAACTGGGCGCCGGAAACAATTTTCATGTATCGTTTTTTACCTGCCCGCAGGAGTAACCCGTCCTCTCCTAAATCATCCGCACTGACCGTCTGGTCAAAAACCGAAATTTTCTGGTTATTCAAATAGCCGCCCCCCTGTGAAATCAATCTGCGGGCTTCCCCTCTTGTCTTACACAAGCCCGTATTTTCAAACAGAATGTAGGCCGGCACACCCGTTTCAAGGGCTTTCGGTTCAATTTCATATGTGGGAACGGATTCATCTGAAATCCCTTTATTCCGGCCGAACAGCCCCTCGGCCGCGGCCCTGGCCTGACTCGCATTTTCTTTGCCGTGGCATAACCGGGTCGCTTCGTAAGCCAATATTTTTTTCGCTTCCCGAATCTCAGAACCCTCCAGCTTTTGAAGCCGCTTTATTTCATCCATGCTGAGCAGTGTAAATATGGCCAGAAACCTCCCGATGTCCCCATCATCCTGGTTGACCCAATACTGGTAATAGTCATAGGGCGACGTCATTTCACCATCAAGCCAAACCGCACCTTTGTGGGTTTTGCCCATTTTAATGCCTGAAGTGGTGGTCAAAAGCGGAAACGTGAGTCCATGGACAACTTCACCCTCCAGACGTCTTATCAGATCGGCACCGGCCAGGATATTGCCCCATTGATCGTTGCCCCCCATCTGGAGACGACAGTCGTAATACTTGAAAAGGTGCCAAAAATCATACGCCTGTAGCAGCATGTAGTTAAATTCGATGAAGCTGAGACCGGTTTCCATTCTCATCTTGTAGCTTTCAGCGGCAAGCATCCGGTTTACGCTGAAATGTCGACCGATATCCCGTAGAAAATCGACGTATCGGAGTTCCGTCAGCCAGTCGGCGTTGTTGGCCATGATGGCTCGTTCACCGCTGAAATCAATGAAATTGGAAAGCTGTTTCTTCAGGCCCAGTGCATTGTCATTAATTTCTTCACGGCTCATGATACGGCGCATCTCGGTCTTTCCGCTGGGGTCTCCCACCAGGGCCGTACCACCCCCCACCAGCACAACCGGCCGGTGACCGGCATTCTGCATGTGCATCAGACTCATTATGGGAAGCAGACTCCCCACGTGAAGGCTTTTCGCGGTCGGGTCAAAACCGATATAACAGGTGGTGGGTTGAGAGAGCATTTGCGAAAGCGATCCTTTGTCCGTGGACTGTTCAAAGAATCCTCTGGTTTGAAAGATTTCTAAAATATTTTCCATTTTCAGTCTCTTGCGGGACTCCTTTCTTCATCCTCGGGAAGTTTGATGCGTACCACCTGCCCCTGTTTTCCGAGATTATCCATTTTTTTGCCGTTGAACTCAAGAACAATGCCGCCGGCATTGCCGATCAACAATTCAAAACCCTTTTCAGCCTTCCATTCAGGCGTATCTGAAGGACCAAATACATACTCTTTCGATTTCAGACCGTCAATTGATATTCTCACCCAGGTCCTCTCCGTTATACGGCCTTTCAGCTGTAACTTCAACGCTTCAGCCTCCCCGGCGGCGGAAGGAATTATTACTTCGGCCTTCTCTTCGGCGGCAGTCCGGGTTACGGCTGGCTTTGGCAAGACATTTTCCGGGGTTCTTGGTTTTTCCTGTGTTTCGGGACTCACCGCTGAAACACCCGCTGTCAATTCCGAATCAGCAGTTGAAAGAGCACTTTCTTCAACAGAAGGTCCCTTTTCAGTTTTCTGTTCTTCATCGAGAGCAATTGGCTCTTCGCCTACCGGTAAACTTTGAACTCTTACGGCGCCTGTGCCGGCGGCTCCTTTTGAGTCAGTTGAAACCGTAAACCACGCATAAAAGGCTAACACCGCAGCCAGGAGGAACAACAGGCCGACCACCACAAATGGCCATTTTTTCCTTTGGGGAATGGACGGCAGGACAAATTCTTGCGAAAAGTCATCGGCCCCTGCTTCCTCCCCGTAAAGGTCTACAACGCGTTCTTCATCAAGCCCCAGAACGCGGGCGTAGGATCGTATGAAACCCTTTACAAAGGTGGGCGCGGGAAGTAGGTCCCATTCTTCATTTTCAATGGCCTCCAGGAAACGGGGTCTCAGTCGGGTCTGCTGGGAGATTTGGGCGTGGCTGAGTCCCTTTTTTTCTCGTTCCCTTTTGAGCAAGGCACCTGGGGAAATACCGGAAGAAAAGATCCAATCATCGGTTTCAGCATTTAATGGCTGTTGATCATCTTGACCCATATTGAATGACCTTGAGTGTTCAAAAGATGATTTTAACGTATGCTTTTTCCCTTAAGTTCTTGATCCAGTCGGAATACGCTTGATCCATCTTCTTGCGGTAAAGGGTAGAACGAATGGAATTTTTGACCTGGTCGAATGATTTTTCCCCGCCTTTGTCTTTTTCCACGACTTTAATAATCTGTATTCCGTTGGGTCCAACAATGGGAACGCCCACCTCGCCTGAGGAAAGATCTTTGATGGTAGCAGCCATTTCCGGATTGAGCTCCGAAATCTTGAACACCCCGAGATCTCCCCCCTCTTTCGCCCCCGGACCGTTGGAAAACTGCCTGGCCAGTTTTCCGAAATCTTCGCCAGCCTTGATTTTCTCAATGATTTCACCAGCTTTTACTTTTAATGCGCGGGATTCTTCCCGATCGGCCGGGTCTTCCTGCTTTAGAAAAATCATGGCAAGATGAACCTTTCCTTTGGTGCTGAATTCATCTTTATGCGCCTCATAATACTCTTTTATTTCTTCTTCTCTGATGATAATTTTACTTGTGACCTCATAATTGACCAGGCGCCTCCGTTCAAGCTCTGTTTTGAGCATTTTTCGATATTGGTCATAAGTCTGCCCTTGCTCTTTGAGCGCAGCAACCAGGCCTTCTTGGGTCAGGTTGTTGTCCGCCTTGACCCTTTCGATGGTCGCGTCCACTTCTTTCTGAGGTACCTTGATCTTCAATTCCTTAATCTTCTCACGGGCAATTTTTTCTTCGATCAGCATTTCAAGAAATTTTCTGCGCGTCTCAATGTACTGACTTTCGGATTTTCTTTTGAGTGCTTCAGGGGTCATTCCCGTCATTTCTGTCATGCGCGTATTGAGTTCATATAATGTAACCACATCCGCATTAACAATAGCCACCACGCGATTGTAAATTTCGCCAAAAGCCTTTTCCTGGAGACAAGTGTTCCCCCAAAGAAAAAAGAGTATCAAGATGAGAAGGGTCGATTTTTTCATTCAGGAAAACTCCAATTTATCGATCGCTTTTTGGTTGATTTTTACCCTGATGTTACCATGAAGGTTTTGAAGCCACTTTCTGCAAAAAGATGCCCGTCTCTGCTGTGAAAGCTCTTGCTCTATGTCGTCAATGACCTCCGAAAATTCCTGGAGGCCTCCGGGACGGCGGGATATGACCTCAAAAATATGGTATCCCGAAGCACCTTTCGTCACTGGGCTGACCTCACCAGGAGCCATTGAAAAAAGAGTTTTGTCAAGGGTTTCATCCATAGTGCCTTTGGGGATCCAACCTACTTGACCGCCATTTTCAGCCTCAGGGCCTACAGAGTATTCCCGGGCCAGGTCAGCAAGATTCTCACCCGCACGAATTCTTGCATGGAGTTGTCTGGCCTCCTTTCGGGTTAGGCAGACAATTTGCCTGAATTTAACCTTTTCCGGGGCCTTGAAACGGTTTGGGTCTGATTCAAAATAGGCCTTTATTTCTGTGTAATCAGGTGGTGCCATGTCCTTGGAAACCGATTCCATAACCTTCTCAATGATAAGCTGCTCTTTAAGTCGTTTTGCCCAGGTGTCAGGATCCCCGGATTTTCGAAGCAGTACCTGTTCAAAGCCGGCGTCTGTATATCCCTCTTTGATTTCGCTCAATTGCGTCTGAAACTCTTCCTCCGTAACTTCAATGCCGTGCTGCCTCGCGTATTCCAACATCAGGTATCGGTCTATGATATGATTGAGCAGGCGGGTTTTGATCTCTTTTGCATCCTGGGCCGAAATGGGCAAATCTTCGCCCGCAAAAACCATGTCCTGTTTCAGGTCATCGGCCGTAAGCTGTTGATTTCCAATGACCATAACGACCGTGCTGGAATTCAGCCCAAGGCGGTCGCAACCGGTAATAAAAAAAAGGCTGGCGCCGCCCAGAAGCAGGAAAAGGGCCGAATAAAAAACGGTTGATTTGTTTTTAAAAATAGCCCGATGGTTCATTTGTCTAATGACATTTGGTCACAGGGAAAATAAAGCAATGATAAATAAAATCTTCGAACTTTTTAGAGTAGCAAGCACACGGGAAAAAGCAAGCATATTTTTCAATGAAACCATCAAGTCCGGAAAAGCCGGACATTCAAGGGTTGAGTTGATCCAGAATTTGTTCAACTTTTTGAAGATCTTTCGGAAATGTGACCGGTCCCGTATGGATCGTGAGCCTATTGTCAGGAAGTAACCGGAATCGGTTGGGGCGATCGTTTGCCAGTTTTACCAGATGTTCCCTGTTCTGAGTACCGTCCTCCAGAAAAGCAAGCATCAGCTTGTTTTTTCCCATATCCAACTTGTTGATACGAAGCTGCTTCAGGCGCAAACGGATGGACATCAAAGCCAAAAGGTTTTTAACTTCGGCAGGCGGGTTTCCAAAACGATCATGAATTTCCTGGGTCATTTCCTCCAGTTCAGAATTTTCAATCAGCGCGGAAAGACGGCGATAGAGATTTAATCTCATATCCGTATCCAGTATGTAGTCGCCGGGCAGAAATGCGGGGATATTGATATTAATTTCGGGATTCACCTCGTCCTGCCATTGCTCCCCTTTTAATTCCGTGACCGTCCGTTCAATCAGTTTGAGGTAGAGTTCATATCCCACCGCCGAAATATGCCCTGACTGGGAAAAACCAAGGATATTGCCGCCCCCCCTGATTTTCAAGTCATGCATGGCAAGGTGCAGCCCGGCGCCCAGATTGGAAAAATCCATAAGCGCTTTCAGTCGTTTTTCCGCATCCCTTGTGAGCGTGGAATCCCTCGAGATCAACAGGTAGGCGTAGGCCTTTTCACTGGCGCGCCCCACCCGGCCCCGCAACTGATAAATCTGGGCCAGGCCCAGACGATCCGCTTCATTGATAATAATGGTATTGGCCGAAGGAATGTCCAGGCCCGATTCAATAATGGTGGTGCAAACAAGGACGTCGATTTCTCTGCCCAGGAATCGCATCATGGTGTTTTCAAGTTCCCTTGGTTTCATCTGGCCGTGGGCCACTTCAAAATTGGCTTTCGGGACCAGTTTTCTTAACTGACCGGCCATGAGAACGATAGTTTTCACTTTATTGTGCACAAAAAAGGTCTGCCCACCCCTTTCCACTTCATTGTGAATGGCCCTTTTAATGGTTGCTTCGTCATAGGGCGAAAGATAGGTTTCAATGGCCAGCCTGTCTCTGGGCGGCGTTTCGATGACACTCAGATCTCTGACACCCATCATGGACATTTGAAGCGTCCTGGGAACCGGGGTGGCGGTAATGGCCAGCACATCCACCAGGGCACGATATTTCTTGAGAGCTTCTTTCTGTTTGACGCCGAAACGCTGCTCTTCATCAATAATGACGAGCCCCAAATCTGCGAATGACACATCCTTCTGGAGTATTCTGTGTGTGCCAATCAGTATGCTGATTTTTCCGGATCGGACTTCTGCAACGATTTTTGCCTGTTCCGTTTTGGTTTTGAATCGACTGAGGAGACCCAGGCTGATGGCATGGGGGACCATGCGCTTCTTAAAGGTTTCATAATGCTGCTCCGCCAGAACCGTCGTGGGTACCAGAAAAGCCACCTGTTTTCCATCGGATACCGCCTTGAACGCGGCCCGAATGGCAATTTCCGTTTTTCCGAAACCCACATCCCCACAGATGAGGCGATCCATGGTTTTGTCCGATGAAAGATCTGCCAACACATCATCAATGGCCTTGCTCTGATCATCCGTTTCCTCATGTTCAAAGGCTGCTTCGAATTCACGGAAATAGTGATCGGGCGGCGAAAACCTGAATCCCTTTTGGTATTTTCTGAGGGCGTAGAGTTCTACCAGCTGTTTGGCAATCTTCTTGACGGAGTTTTTGGCTTTCTGTTTGGTCAGGGTCCAAGCGTACCCCCCCAGCTGGTCCAGTTTCGGACTCTTTTCCTCAGCCCCGGCATATTTCTGTAGAACACTGACCCGGTCGGCCGGAAGATACAGCTTGGATTTGACTGCATATTCAACAATAATAAAGTCATGAGTGCGTTGTGCGATCTCCATGGTGGAAAGGCCCATATAGCGGCCGATACCGTGCTCCTCGTGGACCACCAGATCGCCGGCCTTCAACTGGCTGAAAGCGGACCAGGAAAGTCCCTGACGGCGCTTTTTCTTATCATGTCTCAGACCGACCCGTTTCGTACCAAAAATCTCGTCTTCACTGACCACATAAAGGCCCAGCTCCGGCCAGGCAAAGCCTCTGGCCAAACGATCCAGGCAAATGGTAAGCCCACGACCCTTTTTTATTTCATGCCAGCCCTGCACCACCCGGTCCACAATAACATCATAATTGCCGAGGATTTCCCTCAATCGGTTGGCTTGCTGCAGGGTGCTGCACGTCATTACCACCTGTGCGCCTGAGGCGATCCAGGCGTCTAATTTGTGAGCAAAAGGCGCCATGGAAACCCTGCCTTTGGCGGCAAGCCGGATTTCCAGATCATCTTCAATTTCAAAGCGTCCTTCAAACATCAAAGCCTTTTCGGCGCGCTCATCAGGGCCCAGATTCAGTTCGGAGAACTCAATTTTCTGATATTTCGCGGTGAGCTCTGTGATGTTTGTAAACGGGACAAAAAGGCCTTCAATATCCGGAAAAGGTTCTCCCCTGGCTGCGGATTCCTCCCGGTATTTTTCCTTATCCTTCTCGAATTTTTTTTCTATTTTTCGTCCATTGGGTTCCAGGAAACCGGGTTCCACCAGCGTCAGAATGCTTTCCTTCGCCAAATATTCCATCAGGGTGTCAGGGCTTTCATAGAAATGGTTCAACCAGGCTTCCTGGCCGGGAAAACCGCTGATAGAGCTGTAATGGCCGGGGAGTCGTCCCATGGACCTGGCCCGTTTGATGTTTTTCTTACCCTTGACGATCTCGCAGGCGGGCAGCAGGATCAACTCATGAAGGCTGTTTTCGGACCGTTGACTCATGGGATCAAATTGACGGATGGATTCCAGCCGGTCTCCCCAGAACTCCAGGCGCACCGGCAACGGATACAGCGGGGAAAAGACATCAACCACCCCCCCCCTGATGGAATAGTCGCCCCTCTCTTCCACCATTGAAGTGTGGTGGTAACCATTCATTTCGAGGGTTTTGATCAGGTCTTCCCGATCCACCTCTTCCCCTTCTTCCAGGTATTCCAGGGCATCAACGAGCGCTCTTTTGGGCATGACCCTGTAGCAAAGTGCTTCAAGGGAGGTGATCACCACAGGGTTCGGCTCTGTAATGAGTGCATAAAGCGCGTTGATTCGCTCGGTGATCAGTTGACTGTGAGGGCTGAGGCCTGTCAGGGGTGACATGTCGTAGGGCGGAAATCGGTAAAGGCGCATGGGCGCGCCATGACTTCCATTATTAGGGGAACCCATGAAAAACCGGACTTCACGGTAAAAGCGTTCAGCCCGTTTCTTTTCTGGGAAAACGACCAGACAAGGCTTATTCAGATCGTCCAGGAACCGGGCAAAACCATAGGCGCGGGCAGCCCCCGAAAGACCTGCGACCCTCATGGTCTGGCAACCATCTTCAACCCAATTGTTCAGTTGGGACAGGGGATTTTGTGTTGCACTTGAAACGGCGTTTAAATTTAACGGAGAATCTTTTGTGGCAGTTCGATTTTTGGGTGTATCCGCCATGGTTCAAACAACAGTTGATTCCAGAAGAGAGAGTGCCATGACATCGGTATCCAGTTCGACCAAAATGCCTAAGGGGAGGGTTGTATTTTCCGGGCCGTGCCCCAGGGGAAATCCGGCGGCCATGGGGATATTCATGGGTGAAAACCGCTCTTTTATGAGGCGGTCAATGGCGGCCGGCTCTCCGCAGTCTATAAACTGACCCGTGATCAGGCCTTTTATCCCTTCAAGGCGCCCTGCAAGCGTCAGATGAGTGAGCATTCGATCCAGCCGATAAAGCGCCTCCCCCCTGTCTTCAATAAACAGGATGCAACCCGCCAGGCTTGGCATAAAAGGGGTTCCCGGAAGCCGGCAGATGAGGGACAGATTGCCGCCCATGATGGGTCCTGTCGCTTTACCGCCACAAAGAGGATAACCCTCCATGGGGCTGAATGACGCCGGCTGTTCGGAAGAAATCATTTGGACCAAGGTTTGCCAGGCCGTTTCGGGGAGTGATGGAAGACCTTTCGCCATGGGGCCATGAAATGTAATCAGACCGGTCTTTTTGAAAATGGCTGCCAAAAGCGCCGTCATATCGCTGTAACCCACAATGACCTTCGGGTTTTTCCGGATCAGGTCGTAATCAATCCGGTCCAGCAACCTCAGGCTGCCATAGCCGCCACGGGAACAGAAAATCGCTTTGACTTCGGTATTTCGGAACATGTCGTGAAGATCCGAAAGGCGATCCTCGTCATTACCGGCCAGGTATTCCTGCCGATCGTACACATGAGGCGCCACGTGAACGGTATACCCTTTGGTTTTCAGGAAATGAAGGCCGGCATCCAACTCATTCCGGTTGACGGGTCCGGCCGGTGATACAACGCCCACGACATCGCCCGGTTTCAGTTTTGACGGTTTGATCATGGCATTCACTCTTCGATGGCCTTTTAGGTGGGAGGAGGGTTATCTGGCGTTTTTGTTGAAGAGAATGATCAGGCCATGCAGGGTTAAGAACTCTTCAACACCGTGGATCGTCTCCGAAACTTCAGAGATCAGGGGCGCCAGACCTCCCGTGGCGATGACTCTGGCACCTTCCCCCGATTCTTGTATCATGCGGTTTACAATACCGTCCACCAATCCGGCATAACCATAGATAATGCCGGCATTCATGCTGCTGATGGTATCCTTGGCAATCACGGAAGTCGGTCTTGAAAAAATCTCCACCCTCGGCAGTTTTGAGGCCTCCTGGAAAAGGGCTTCGCAGCTGATGGTGACCCCCGGGGCGATGGCACCCCCCATATAATCGCCCTCCCGGGAGATATAATCAAAGGTTGTGGCGGTTCCAAAATCCACCACGATCAACGCCGTCCTGTATTTTTCATAGGCGGCAACAGCATTGACGATCCTGTCAGCACCCACCTCCCTGGGGTTATCGTATTTGATGGGCATGCCGGTTTTAAGTCCCGGTCCCACAATAACCGGTTCCACATGGAAATAACGACGCGCAAAATCTTCCACCGTGTTGAGCAGGGGGGGTACCACGCAGGATACAATGGTGTTTTTGATATCTTTAAAGCCAAGGCCTTCCCACTGGAAAAAATTCCCCACCAGAATACCCAGTTCATCCGCTGTAATCTCCTTTTCAGTGCGGATTCTCCAGTGATGAAGGATTTGATCTTTCCGGGTTACCCCCAGGACAATGTTTGTATTTCCGATGTCAATGCAGAACAGCATATGATGTCACCTCAAGCGAGAACACCCTCGCTCACGCGCTCTCTTTGAATCGCGTCAATAACCTTGATGGTTTCCGCAGCCATTTTAACGTTGTGCGCCCTGATGATATGGGCGCCGTTCATCACACAGGCGGCCACCGTAGCCATGGTGCCCGTATCTCTGTCGTGGGCCTCTCTGTTCAGGATATGACCGATAAAGGCCTTGTTTGAAGGGCCGACCAGTAACGGTTTTTTGAGTGCTTGAAATTTTTCAAGGTGGTGGATGACACTTAGATTGTGATCAAAGGTTTTACCGAAACCGATCCCGGGATCGAGAATGACCCGGTTTTCTTTAATACCGGCCGATTTGCAACGCGCTACGGCATCTTTGAGAAAGTCCATTATTTCCTGTATCAGATTATCATACACCGGGTGAAGCTGCATACTTTCGGGGGTTCCCTGCATGTGCATCAGTATCACGGGAACGTCGGCTTCCGCAGCCACTGTGGCCATATGGGGATCCAACCGCAGCGCACTGATATCATTAATCATCGAAGCCCCGGCATTCAGTGCTTCCAGAGCCACCTCCGACTTGTAGGTATCGATACTAATGGGGACAGGGATTTCCTTGCTCAAAGCACGAATGACCGGTATGACGCGCGCCATCTCCTCGTCAGCGGGGAGTCTGCGGGAATAGGGGCGGGTTGATTCGCCGCCGATGTCGATGATGTCGGCGCCGTCCTGCGCCATGGCAATTCCGTGCGTCACAGCCTCGGCCACGGAGAAATATCTGCCACCATCCGAAAATGAATCGGGGGTAACATTCAAAACGCCCATGAGGTGGGTTCTGTCCCCCAGATCCAGGCAGTACTTATTCCATTTCAGAGAAAAATCCATGAAATCTATGCGCCTCTGAAATACTACACCTGGGAATCTGTTGACGTTTCCTGTGAATCAGCTTCGTTTTCGGACGGGGTATTCTTGCGGTCCCATTTCTTATCGCCGGCCATGATTTCATCAATGTCCTTACCGTCTAAGGTTTCCTTTTCCAGCAGAGCGTTGGCCATGTTATGTATGGTGTCCAGATTGTCTTCTATAAGCTGGCAGGTTTTATCATAGCCGTTCGTAACGATTCGCCTGACTTCCTCATCGATCTTTTTGGCGGTATCTTCACCATAGTCCCTATGTTGAGAAAGCTCTCTGCCCAGAAAGATCTGTTCGTCTTTCTTCCCAAAGCTCAACGGGCCCAGTTCATCGCTCATGCCGAAATCGCAGACCATCTTGCGGGCCAACTCCGAAGCCCGTTCAATATCGTTCCCCGCCCCGGTGGTTTCTGTTCCCAGAATAATTTTTTCAGCGGCCCGACCCCCCATTAATATGGCAATGTTGTTGAGCAGGTGTTCCTTTGGGTAGGTATGTCTTTCATCCACCGGAAGTTGCTGGGTCAAGCCCAATGCCCTTCCCCTCGGGATGATCGTTACCTTGTGGATCGGATCCGTATCGGGAAGCAACTTGGCCACCAGGGTATGCCCGGACTCATGGTAGGCGGTAATCCTTTTTTCTTCCTCGCTGATGATCATACTTTTTCGCTCAGCGCCCATCAGAACTTTGTCTTTGGCATCCTCAAAATCGTCCAACTCGATTTTTTCTTTGCCACGCCTGGCCGCCATAAGGGCCGCTTCGTTGACCATATTTTCAATGTCCGCACCGGTAAATCCCGGGGTTCCTCTGGCCAGAACGGAAGTATCCAGATGATCGGCGACCATTTTTTTTCTGAGGTGGACTTTCAAAATACCTTCACGACCCTTTAAATCCGGAACCGGCACCACCACCTGCCGGTCGAAACGGCCGGGCCTCAAAAGTGCCGGATCCAGTACGTCCGGCCGGTTTGTGGCCGAGATGAGGATGACCCCCTCGTTGGACTCAAAACCGTCCATTTCCACCAGGAGTTGATTCAGGGTCTGTTCCCGTTCATCGTGCCCGCCGCCTAAGCCCGCACCGCGATGTCGTCCCACGGCATCAATTTCATCGATAAAAATAATGCATGGGGCATTCTTTTTTCCCTGGTTGAAAAGATCCCTGACCCGGGAAGCACCCACACCCACGAACATTTCCACGAAATCAGATCCGCTGATGGTAAAAAAAGGTACGCCTGCTTCCCCCGCAATGGCACGGGCCAGAAGGGTTTTTCCCGTACCCGGGGCTCCCACGAGAAGAACGCCTTTCGGGATCCGGCCTCCCAGCCGGGTGAATTTCTTGGGATCGCTGAGAAAGTCCACAATTTCTCCCAGCTCTTCCTTGGCTTCGTCAATGCCTGCAACATCTTCAAAGGTAACCTTTTCCTGCGCGTCGCTCATGAGTCTGGCGCGACTTTTTCCAAATGAAAGGGCTTTTCCACCGCCGGCCTGCATCTGTCGCATGAAAAATATCCATACGCCAATGAGCAACAGCATGGGTACCCAGGACAAAAACACCTGAAACCAGGGTGATTCTTCCATGGGTTTGGCGGTTATGGCAACGCCTTTGCTTCTGAGCATGCTGATCAGTTCAGGATCTTTGGGCGCGTACGTCTTAAACGGCCCCTGGCCGGACATACCTGTGATGTTTTCCCCTTGAATGGTAACCTGGTTTACGCCCCCGCTATCCACCATATTCAGAAAATCGCTGTAACTGACGTTGACTTTGCTCCTGTCAGGGTGTTTGAACATTTGAAACAGCATGACCATCATTAAACTAATGACAAGCCACAGGGCGAGATTTTTATAGAATGGATTCAATAGTCTGTCACCTCCATGAAAAGACTGCCGATCATTTGAAAACCCCCTCAATCACATTATATTTCCCGAACACTGACGGGGCTTTTAGCACACAATCTTATCATTATAGTTATAATTTTTTCAAATTCCATAGAAAATCGCCATATCCTTCATTTCTTGGGCCATTTTCTAAAAGGGCTTGTTTGCCCCGCTTGTTCATGTGTTAGCACCTTGATTTTTTTGTTGACATTCGGGCTCCTCCCACAGCATTTTGGTGTGAGTGATTGCCTATCAATACAGCAGGGGGTAAAAGGTATGAACGAGGATCTATTCAACGAGAAGGATATTCAACAGATAAACGGGCACGGAATCTCCCTGGAGGAGACGGAAAGACAGGTGGCCCTTTTCAAAACCGCCAGGCCATATCTAAAGCTTGCGGGACCATGTGTTCCCGGAAAAGGGATCGCTGTTTTCAACCACGAAGAGCGAAAAACCCTTACGACACTTTATGAGAAAGAAAAACAGAATCGTTCCTTTACCAAGTTCGTCCCAGCTTCAGGAGCGGCCTCCAGAATGTTCAAGGTGCTTCTGGGTTATTTGAACCAGCCGGGGGAGATTGAACAAAATACGGTGAACCGGGATACTCAAGCTGGTGGGGCATCGGCAGAACAGATGTTGGTTTTCATGGAGGGCATTTTCAGATTTGCTTTCTTTCAGGATCTGTCATTGATTCTCACCAAAAATGGCCTGTCCATGGAAGAATTGCTGAGCAAAGGCCTTTTCAGAGACATCATTTCATTGCTGTTAAAAGAAGAAGGCCTGGGCTATGCGGCTTTACCCAAAGGACTCCTCCTGTTTCACGGGTATCCGGAAGGGAACCGCACCGCGTTTGAAGAACACCTGGTGGAGGCGGTTTCATACGCCTGTGATGCCGCAAACCGTTGTCCCTTGCATTTTACGGTCTCCCCAGAACATCTAAAACGATTTCAGGCCTGTTTGAAAAAGGTTGGGCCCATTCACGAAAAGCGGTTTGGAATCCACTACGAGTTAGGTTTTTCCATGCAGAAAGCCTCTACAGATACCCTTGCGGTGGATCTGGAAAACAGGCCCTTTCGCCTGGCGGACGGTCGACTGCTGTTTCGGCCGGGAGGCCACGGAGCACTGCTTGAAAACCTGAATGATCTTCAGGGTGACATTGTTTTTATCAAGAACATTGATAACGTTGTTCCCGATTATCTCAAAAATGAAACCAGTGCATGGAAAAAGATTACGGGGGGCTATCTGATTTCCATACAGAACCGGATCGCCCGTTATATGAAAGAACTTGCCACAGAATCAACAACCTCAGGGGTTCTGGACAAGGCAGCCGCTTTTTTGGAAAACGATCTCCTGGTTGCCATGCCCCCCGCCGTGGAAACAGCCAGTCCTGAAGAGAGGAGACGCTGGATCATGCGCCAACTCAATCGCCCCGTTCGTGTCTGCGGTATGGTAAAGAATACGGGAGAACCGGGCGGTGGCCCTTTCTGGGTAGAAGGCAAATCGGGCGAGAAATCACTTCAGATCGTTGAAACAGCCCAGATTGACCCAGACGACAAGGAGCAGCAGGCCATACTGGCCGGTGCCACTCATTTCAATCCCGTGGACCTGGTGTGCGGGGTTCGGGACTGGCAGGGTAAACCGTTTGATTTGCGGGAATTTGTGGATCCGGATACGGTCTTTATTTCCCTGAAATCCAAAGATGGAAAGGAGCTCAAGGCTTTGGAGCACCCGGGGCTCTGGAATGGATCCATGGCCCACTGGATTACGCTCTTCGTTGAAGTACCGGCCATTACATTTAACCCCGTGAAAACCGTTAACGACCTGCTCAGGAAAGAACATCAGCCTGCCGGCGGTCAATAATCACCATGAACATCCTGGATATCATCATTATTGCGGCAGTGATTTTTTTCCTCATTCGAGGGATTTTCAGGGGGATTGTCCGGGAAATCGGATCCCTGGCCGGGGTTGTGCTGGGTATCTGGCTGGCCAATGCCTATCATCCCCAAGTAGCTGTTTTTCTAAAAAGTTTTATTCCTCCGGGTCAATACCTTCCCCTGACCGCATTTGCCCTGATCTTTCTGGTTGTCCTCGTGCTGTGCAACCTGCTGGGATGGTTGTTCAAGAAACTGTTTCAAAAAATATTCCTGGGATGGGTCGATAGAGTTCTGGGGGCCTGTCTGGCCCTTTTGAAGGGCATTTTTCTCAGTTATTTAATTATTGTTCTGGTAACCTTTCTGGCTCCACAGGATTCGTCTCTTGTCACGCAATCGCGGCTGGCGCCTGTCATCATCACTTCCTATCAGACCATGATCGGCCTCATCCCTCCGGGCTTTCATGAAAAACTGAAAAAGTCATTTGAAAAACAAAAAGACAATTTCCAAGAGGCCGTCAAGGGAAAAATTTGAGCGCATAAATGAAAAAAATCAATACCGACAAGCTTGGCAGGGCCATGGGTGATCTTTTGTCTCTGGTCAGACGGCTTCGCGGGCCGAATGGTTGCCCGTGGGATGCAAAGCAAGACAATCACACCATTAAGGTCTATCTGATTGAAGAAGCCTATGAGGTGCTGGATGCCATTGAAAATGCATCATCAGCCGAAACCTGTGGTGAACTGGGAGACCTGCTGTTTCAAATCATTTTTCTGGCTGCCCTGGCAGAGGAAAATGGGGAATTCGATTTTGTGGCGGTGGTGGAAAAAATAACCGCTAAAATGATTCGCCGGCACCCCCATGTATTTTCGAACACAACGGTGGATTCCGCCGATCAGGTGGCCACCAACTGGGCCAGAATCAAGCGGGAAGAAGCGGATGCGCCTGAACCCGTTTCTGCTACCCTGAGACATGTGCCCAATGGACTGCCGGCGCTTTTGAGGACCCATCGCTTGAGCGAAAGAGCTGCCAAAATAGGTTTCGACTGGACCGACCGGGGGGAGGTCTGGAAAAAGGTCCTGGAGGAAGTGGAGGAACTGAAATGCGCTGTCAGCCGTGGGGATGAACAAATGGTAATGGAGGAGATGGGGGACCTTTTTTTCAGTCTGGTCAATCTGTCAAGGCACTGGGGCATGAACGCAGAAGATCTATTGAGATCGGCGAACCGAAAATTCCTGAATCGTTTTGAGCAAATGGAAACGCATTTAAACCAGAGCGGCGTTTCCCTGGAAAGAGCGACCGCCGAACAGATGAATGGGGCATGGGACGCGGTAAAAAGGCAGGCGTAAAAAAATCAGCGGGGAAAAAGAGCCGTAGGCGGTTTTATCGGATCATAAAGTGGGGATGCGGTTTGCTTGTGGTGCTGGTTTTTATGAGCATCTTACAGGTTTTTTCCCTCCGAACCATTGATCCCCCTTCGTTCCTGATAACACCGTTTAAATCCATACTCTCGGGATTCAGCCCCAAAACGCCGGAAACATCCGGCTACTGGCGTTCATTTAAACAGATGTCGCCCCATATCAAAAAAGCGGTCCTTGCAGCTGAAGATCAACGTTTTCTAACCCATAAAGGATTTGATTTTATCGAGCTCAACAAAGCAATCAAAGATATGGCCACGGGAAAAGGGTACCGTGGCGCCAGCACCATCACCATGCAGGTGGCCAGGACGGTATTTCTCTGGCCTTCCAGGACCTGGATCAGGAAAGGGCTTGAAGCATATTACACGGTATTGCTTGAGCTCTTTCTCTCCAAGAAGCGAATTCTGGAAGTATATCTCAACACCGTGGATTGGGGCGAAGGGATCAGAGGCGTTGGTGCGGCCGCAGAAGCATATTTCCATGTTTCCGCCGGCCGCCTGTCCCGGGGCCAGGCAGCGCTCCTGGCCGCCGTACTGCCCAGTCCCCATCGCTGGTCCCCCATAAAACCCAATGCCCGGGTGCTGAGGCGCCAGAAAAGAATCCTGAAAGATATGAACAAAATGCAGCTACCTTAGTCGGATTGAGCGCTATGTTTTCTGATTTCATAAATCGTGTGCAGGGCATCAGTTTGAAGTGGAAGCTTCTGATTCCCTTCCTGTTTTTTTCTTTTGCCGGGACAACCTCCCTGGTCTACATCGGCCTAAGCTCCCAACAAGAAATTATCAAAGAAGAGGAAAAAAAAGAACTTTTTCGTTATTACGACCTTTTTCTGGCATCGGTTCGCCAGAAAGGGGAACAAGCCCTTTCCATGGCAACCATTATTGCCGAAAATCCCATGATTAAGAAGCTGTTGTGGGAAAGAAACCGAAAAGGACTTCTGGATTACGTCAGCCCTTTGTTTGAGGAACTGAAAAAGGATTTCGGTATCAGTCAGTTGCATTTTCATGTTCTGCCTGGAAAATCCTATTTGCGGATTCACCAGCCGGATCAAACGGGTGAAATGATTGCCTATCGAACCAGCATTATGGATGCTCTGAAAAGCGGCAAGGGAAAAATGGGCCTTGAATGGGGTTTGACGGGTCTGGGAATTCGTGGGGTCGTGCCGGTATTCCGGGACAGCAAGCTGTTGGGAAGTCTGGAAATCGGATATCCTTTTGGCCGCCCTTTCCTGCAGAATCTCAAAGAACATTGGGGACCTGATTTTGCGGTTTACGAAAAAAAGAGTCAAAATGCTTATACCCTGCTGACATCCACGAATGGACCTGGAAAAGCATTCTCTTTAACGAAATCAATTTCTCCCGGTTCCATGGAGCAGACCCGGATTTTCATTGCACCCCCCCGCTTTCCAAATGTTGCCCTGCTGGCGGGACCTTTGAGAGACTACAGGGGCGACGTGGTGGCCCTGGTTGAAATTGAAGTCAATCGTTCGGCCATTACCGACCGATTGTCGCAGACAAAAACCTTGATGATTGTTGTGGGTCTGGTGGGCATTTGTGTTTCTTTTTTTCTGGTGTGGATTGTCGCTGTTCTCTTTATACGCCCCATCAAGGAAATTGTTGCCGCCGCCGGGGAAATCGCACAGGGAAAACGGGAAACACGGCTGAAGCCCGGTCCCAATGATGAAATCGGCGTGCTGGGTCATTCGCTCAATACCATGCTCAATTCTCTTAATGAACGACGGTTACAGATTGAGGAGCATGCCAGGACCCTTGAAATTCGCGTTCAGGAAAGGACCGCCGACCTGGTATCGTCGGAAGAAAAATACAGGACCCTGGTGGATAATCTGCCCCTCGGCGTCTATCGGATTTTGAGTGATGGCACCATTGAGTTTATCAATCCCTATTTGATCGACACGTTGGGTTTTGATCCAGATGATATGATTGGAAAGCGGTTTTTCTGGCAGAAAAAGGTCTGGGGGTACGATAAGGCTGAAAGTAAAGAAATAATGGACGTCTTGAAAAAAGATGCTCAAGGGTTCCGCGTGGAAAGGGTGGTGAAAGACAAACGGGGCCACAGGCACGTATTTATGGATCAGGCCATTCCCTTCTGGGATGAATCTGGAAATCTCCGCTGGTTCGAGGGTATCATGGTGGATATCACCGAACTCAAACGGCTTCAGGAAAAAGCATTGCGCACAGAGGAGGTTCGCCTTTTGGGAGAGATATCCGCCCGATTTGCACACGAAATGAGGAACCCGTTGGCCACGGTGGGCGGGTTCGCCCGTCGGTTGCAGGATGCCTTTTTGGAAAATGAACAGCAGAAAATGTTCGCAGAAATTATTGTGGACGAGGTGGCGCGACTGGAAGATATCCTGAAAAGCATTCTATCGTCCATAAAGCCTTTTTCTCTCAACATGGTTACCGTGGATATCAATGAAATCATTTTGTCCTCCGTAAAGGAAGAGGCAGACCGGATGACCGAAAAGAATATTCAACTTGAA
The DNA here is from genome assembly GCA_964430575.1 of uncultured Desulfobacteraceae bacterium. GTDB lineage: Bacteria > Desulfobacterota > DSM-4660 > Desulfatiglandales > Desulfatiglandaceae > NaphS2. Next base: position 27,064 of record CAYSFQ010000001.1, on the reverse strand, counting down.
ACCGCATTATCCCCTTCCATTCCGAGCATTCAGGGGGACGAGGATTTCTTGAAACGCGCTTTTGGTTGTATTTTAAAAAACGAGGTCGTTAACATGCCGGAAGGAGAAGAGCTGTTCCTTGGAACCGGCAGTGAGCCTGAGAATGTGTTGATTACCATTCGGCATGATGCAAAAGGTCTGGCCAGCGAGGACCTGACCCAGTTCTTTTTCCCCCGTTTTACCGGCAAAGCGGAAACCACCATTCACGATTTGCCCCTGGCCAAGGTGGTGATCCACCGGCATGGTGGAAAGGTGGATGTTTTTCGGGCCGGGGAGGATGTTGTTTTGAGGATTGAACTACCGATTGTGGGGTCAGGTCTTCCCCCTCCCTAAACGTGTTTAAGCCCCAAACGCCGGCGGCATTCTTTCACCGTGGCCACCTCACGGCCCTGGTCGCGGATCATACGGGCTGCCTTTTCCACCAGTTCACCGTTGGATTTGGCCATATGGCCCTTCTCCAGGTAGAAATTGTCCTCCAGGCCCACCCGCACGTTGCCCCCCAGGGAGATGGCTGCCGCCACCATCCGCCATTGGTCCAGGCTGATACCGATCACCTCCCAATCACTGTTCGGCGGCAGAATCCGTACCTGGTGGACCAGGTTCTGGGCCGTGGGCGGCATACCGCCCTGCACCCCCATGACCAGGCTCACCTGGTAAGGCGGGTCCAGAAACCCCATGTCCAACAGGGGAAAGATGTTCCCCACATGTCCGGAGTCGAAGCACTCCATCTCGGGCTTCACCCCGGCTTCCTGCATGGCTTTGACCAGGGGAACAATTTCGGAGAAAGGGTTCTGGAAAACGAAATCAAATACAAACTCCTTCTTTTTGGGGTGGTATTTGGCGTAGTTCATGGATCCCATGTTCAATGCCGCGATCGCCGGCTTTATCTCCGTGACCGGGGCTATTTTTTTCTCCAGGGACACCCCCACCGCGCCGGTTGAAAAGTTGATGATGACAGGGCAGGCCGCGGTCACCGCCTCGTAGATGTTGCGGTAATCGGCCACCTCGTAGCTGGGGCCGCCATCCGGTTTTCTGGCGTGGATATGCACCGCCGCCGCTCCTGCTTCATAAGCCCGTCTGGCCTCAGCCGCGTATTCTTCCGGGCTGTAGGGGATTGCCGGGCACTGTTCCCGGTTGGCCACGACCCCGCTCAATGCGCAGGTGATCATGCAGCTGCGCTCAAAATCATAATTTTCCGATACCCAAAACGATCCCATGGTCTGCTCCTTAGATTTAACGCCCTTTAAACACCGGCCTTCGCTTTTCCATGAATGCGGTCATGCCTTCCCTGGCGTCTTCGGTCTGCACCGCTTTTCCCAGGGCCTCGCACAAAAGGTCCAGGGCCTCGGCATAGCCGGAAGCATCGCGCATGGCAAAGAAGCCTTCCTTACCCAATCGCATGCCGATGGGGCTTTTGGCGGCCAGGCCCGTCAGTACTTGTTTTACCTGGTTTTCAAAGGCGGATTCATGGATCAGGCGGCTCACCAGCCCCATGGCCAGGGCTTCCTCACCGCTCACCCGGCGGGCGGTCAACACCAGGTCCATGGCCTGTTTCCAGCTGACATCGTGGTGAAGCAGGGCCCCCACCATATAGGGGAAGATGCCCACATTCACTTCCGGGGCCTGGAAAAACACCCCCTGTTTGGCCAGCACAATGTCGCAGGCCAGCATCAGCCCCAGGCCACCGGCCAGGCAGGGCGCGCCAACCGCAGCCACAATGGGCTTGGGGAAAGCGGGCATCAGTTTCAAGAGGTCAGCGTAGAGTCGGGGGCCTGACGGGTTTTCGGCCCCGGATACCACACTGCCCAGATCGCCGCCTGCACAAAAAGCTTTTTTTCCCGATCCCGACAGGCACACCACTCGTACCTCTCTGTCCTCGCAAGCTTTGCCGAAACATTCATGCAACCCCGTGAGCATTTCCCGGGTGAGGGCATTGCCCCGCTCCGGGCGGTTGAGGGTTATGAAGCAAACGCCATCGGCCACCTTGTAAAGAAGCTCACGGGTCATCATTTTCCTCCCTGGAAATCTCAATCAGTTCCTGGCCAGGCATCACCTTATCATCCAACTCCGTATGGATGTTGATGATTGTACCCGCATGGGGCGCAGCCAGAGTGGCCTCCATTTTCATGGCGGAGACAACCATCAGCCCCTGCCCCTTTTCCACGTGCTCGCCCATCTGGACCATTATGCGCACCACCTTGGCCGGCATGGGCGGCGTAACAATACCCGGCCCCCCGCCCCCGCCGGTGGATCGCCTGCGTCCGGGAATGCGTTTGCCATCGGTTACCAGACAGGTTTGGCCGTTGATGAATACCTGTTTGCCGGCCGGAGTATCAAGTATATAAACCTGATTGATCTGCTGATCGACTTCCAGCCGCATCCAGCCCGGCTGCAATGATTGAAACGATATTTGGCGCGCCCGGCCGTTCAAGGAGGCCGTGCCACCGTCCCCTGCCAGGTCCGCCGTCAGTTCCAGTTTTTCGCTGCCCGTTTCCAAATGATGGGTCGTTGTCATGGTAGTTTCTCCTACATGCGCCAGTTGCCCAGGGCCTGCCAGGGTGTGGCCGGCACGGGCTGATTTGTTGCGCCGGTGGATACAGCGGATGCGGTGGTTTCATGGGCCACATAGGCCAGGCAGGCCAAATCTGTGTTGTCAAAGGTATGTTGCCATTCGGCAAAGTGACGGTCCAGAAAATCGGTATGGGTTTCGCCTGAGGCAAAAGCGGGGTGGGCCATAATCTCTTTCAGATAGGCGATGTTGGTCTCCACCCCCAGGATCGGATAGTTGCTCAGGGCCGTGATCATTCGCATTCTGGCTGCCTCCCGGTCTTCACCCCAGACGACCAGCCTGGCCAGAATGGGGTCGTACTCCATGGGGACATGGATTCCCTGGTACACCCCGCTGTCCACCCGCACCCCGGGCCCCGTGGGTTCCCGGTAAACCCCTATGGCCCCGGGTGAGGGCGCAAATCCGGCCGCCGGGTTTTCGGCGTAGATGCGGCACTGGATGGCGTGCCCCCGTTGCCCGATATCCTCCTGTTGAAAGGGCAACGGATGGCCGCCGGCGATAAGAATCTGCCGGCGAACAAGGTCCAGGCCGCAAACACACTCGGTAACAGCGTGCTCCACTTGCAGGCGGGTGTTCACTTCCAGAAAATAGAAATTGTTTTCCGAATCCAGCAGGAACTCCACCGTACCCGCGTTTACGTAGCCCGCAGCCCTGGCAATGGTTACCGCAGCCTGGCCCATGGCCCGGCGAAGTTCCGGGGTCAAGGCCAGAGAAGGGGTTTCCTCGATGATTTTCTGGCGCCGACGCTGGATAGAGCATTCCCGCTCGTACAGGTGCACCGTGTTGCCCTGGTCATCGGCCAGCACCTGCACCTCCACGTGGCGGATGCCGGAGAGGTGTTTTTCCAGATAGATGGAAGGGTCGCCGAATGCCGCTCCTGCCTCACTCATGGCCTGCCGGCAGGCTTCGGCCAAGCTCGTGGCATTTTCCACCACCCGCATGCCCTTGCCGCCCCCGCCCCCAGCGGCCTTCACCATCACCGGGTATCCGATCTCATCAGCCTGGTCGGCCAGCTCACCGGGTTCAGAGCAGGATGTCAGCATGCCCGGTATCAAAGGCGCCCCTGCGGCCTGCATGATGCGCCGTGCTTTGGTTTTCTCGCCCAGGTTACGGATCACCCCGGCGGGTGGACCGATGAAGGTGATGCCAGCTGCTTCACAGGCTTCCGGCAGGGCCGGGTTCTCAGCCAGGAAGCCGTAGCCCGGATGTATGGCTTGGGCGCCGGTTTCTTCAGCGGCGGCGATGATTTTATGGATATCCAGGTAACTTTCGGTGGGGTCTGCCGGACCGATGGACACAGCTTGATCGGCCTCGATCACATGGGGAGCCAGGTGATCGGCCTCTGAGTACACCGCCACGGTCTGAATGCCCATTTCCCGTGCGGTGCGCATGATGCGCCGGGCGATCTCGCCCCGATTGGCGATTAGAACCTTTTTGAACATGGTTGTTTCCTCACATCAGACCCTTACATTCGACCTTTACATTCTGCCTTTACATTCTGCCTTTACATTCTAAAGGTGCCGTAACCCAGCCGATCATCCCGGATAGGTGCGTTCAGGGAAGCGGAGATGGCCAGCCCCAGGACGTCGCGGGTTTTGGCCGGATCAATGATGCCGTCGTCCCACATGTTGGCCGTGCTGTAATAGGCATTGCCTTCTTTCTCCGCGTGCTCGATGATCGGCGCTTTCATGGCCGCCGCTTCCTCAGGGGACAAAGCCTGTTTGCCCTCCCGGGCCAACTGGTCGTTCTTTACGGTCACCAGAACGTCCGCCGCCTGCTCGCCGCCCATTACCCCGATCTGAGCATTGGGCCACATCCAGAGGAATCGGGGGGCGTAGGCTCTGCCGCACATGCCGTAGTTGCCCGCCCCGAAGCTGGCCCCGATGATCACCGTGAATTTGGGAACGCTTGCAGTGGCTACCGCGTTGACCATCTTCTGGCCGTCCTTGGTAATGCCGCCCCGCTCGTATTCGCTGCCGATGATGTAACCGCTGATGTTCTGCAAAAACACCAGGGGAATTTCCCGCTTGTCGCAGAGCTGGATAAATTGGGTAGCCTTCAAAGCGCTCTCGGAGAACAGCACCCCGTTGTTGCCGAGGATGCCTACCGGGTAGCCGTGAATGCGGGCCCAGCCGGTCACCAGGGTGGGACCGTATTGCTGCTTGAATTCCAGGAACTCACTGCCGTCCACCACGCGGGCGATCACTTCCCGCACATCGTAAGGGGTGGAGAGCCGCTTCGGCACAATGCCGTAGATTTCCTGCGGATCGTAAAGCGGTGGTTTAGGAGGCTGCATCCCGATATCGGCTTTTTTGTTCGGCGGCAGGTTGGCCACGATATTACGGATCAACGCCATGCAGTGGGCATCGTCCTCGGCCATGTAGTCCGATACGCCGCTTTCGCTGCAATGCAGACCGGCCCCGCCCAACGCCTCGGCGCTCACTTCCTCGCCGGTGGCCGCCTTGACCAGGGGGGGGCCGCCTAAAAAGATGGCCCCGGTGCCGGACACCTGCACCACATCGTCGCTCATGGCCGGGATATACGCCCCGCCGGCGGTGCACAAACCCAAGACCCCGCACACCTGGGGGATGCCCATCTTGGAAATCATTGCCTGGTTGTAAAAGATGCGCCCGCCGTCGTCCACGTCCGGGAATATCTCGGATTGCAGGGGCAGGAAAGCGCCGCCGGAATCCACCAGATAGATGATGGGCAACCGGTTCTCCATGGCTACCTGCTGGGTCCGCAACCCCTTCTTCACCCCCATGGGATATATGGTGCCGCCTTTGATGAGCTGGTCGTTGGCGTATATCACCACCTCCCGGCCGGCCACCATGCCGATGCCCGCCACAACCCCCGCCCCATGCACATTACCGTCGTACATGCCGCGTGCCGCAAGGGGGGACAACGCCAGAAAAGGCGAGTTCCCGTCCAGGAGAAGATCCAGCCGTTCCGTCACGGTGAGCTTCTTCTGTTGTTTGTTCCGGGCCAGGGCTTTCTCGGACCGCTTCTTGCGGGCAATTTGCATCTCCTGTTCAAGGTGTGCGACCAGGCCCCGAAAATGGGCATCCCTCTCCTTGAATTCGGCGGAATTAGTGTTGATGCTGCTCTCGATGATTTCCATTTTTCGGCCCCCTCAATAAGTCGCCAAAACGCGATCGCCGATATTCATGCGCACCGCTTCGCTGGATCCACCGCACGAGGTGAGGAACTTGGCCGCACGGTAGCTCTCTTCCGCCGGGTTTCCGGCCATAAACCCCTTGGCCCCCAGCAGCTGCAGGGCTTGGCTGGCCACAGTCTCAGCCGCCTCACAGCAGAAAACCCTGGCACAGTCAGCCAGCATGGACGCATCAGGCGCCTCGTTTTCCGCTGCCCAGAGAGCCCGATAGGCCAGCAGGCGGGCGGTGTCGGAGAGGGTGTGCATTTCGGCCAACTTGAAGGCTATGTCTTGCTGGGCGATCAGCGGCCGACCGGAAGCACCAGGTTCCTTGGCGCCCGCCACAGCCCATTTGAAACTGCGCCGCATCAGCCCCAGGGCACAGATGGTAAAGGCCCGGGTTTGCATTTGGGCCGCCCGGCCCAGGATGTCCTGTTCGGGAAAAGGCCCGATGACCCTTTCAAATGGAACCTCTACATCCCGCAGGGTAACGGAACAAATCGCCAGCCCGTTAAGGGACGCGGTTTCCAGGCGGGGGCCAAGCGTAAAGCCCGGCCAGGTCGGATCCAGGAGCAGCCAGACCCATTCTTCACCAGCTTGGGCGGGCAAGGCCAAAAGGCCCGCCAGCGGCCCGTTCACCACCAGATCGGCTTCTCCATCGGCACGCCAGCCCTGTTCCATTTTTTGGGCGGTGACGGCGGGAATTTCAGCGCCCTCGCCCAGGCCCGCAACGTTTAACGTCGTAGCGGCCAGCAGTTCCCCGCTTTCCATTTGTTTCAGCAAATCCGTTTGAACCTGATGGCTTCCAAACCCTGCCAACACAACGCCCACCACGCGACTGCTGAATTCAAGGGCCAGAAAAGCTTCCGGCGAAAAGGTTGCCAGCATGGCCCCTGCGGCGGCCAAACCCAGTGGGCCCCCTTTGGCGGAACCCGGATCGGCATGCAGATAATCGGCGGCATGCAGATAACCGACGCCGGCCAGCCTTTTTGCAAGGTCCAGGAGTTCCTCCATGGAATCGGCAACAAACGTCCCCTTCGTATGGGCAAAGGAGACATCGGATTCCGGCAGCACGCCCTTCACCAACTGCACCATTTCCTGCCCTGCGGGGCTCAAATCAAAATTCATAATCCCGGTCCCCCTTACAGCATCTTTGAGATGATCATTTTCTGGATATCCGAGGTGCCGCCGCCGACGGGCGCCAGGCGGCAATCACGGAAAAAGCGTTCCACCTCGTATTCGTGGCAAAAACCATAGCCCCCAAATAAAAGCATTGCATCATTTGAAGGCGCCAAAGACCAGTCCCCCACGAACAGCTTGGCCACTGCCGCCTGTAAGAGATTCAGAGACCGGCCCTGGTCCTTACACCAGGCCACCCGGAAGATGAGCCCTTTGGCGGCTTCCAGGTAAATCTTCATTTCCGCCAGCTTGCGCTTGGTGGCCTGAAATTTGGCGATGGGCCGGCCGAACTGCTCCCGCTCTTTGGCGTACCGGGCGCTTTTAGCCAGGACGTATTCCATACCCCCCACCATGGGGGCCAGAAGCGCGCTTCTGTCCCACTCCACGGTCTGCAAGGCCATATCAAAGCCCTTGCCCTGTTGCCCCACCAGGTTCTCTGCCGGAATTTCGCAATCGTCAAAAAAAAGTTCGCTGGTGGGCGAGGCTTTCACGCCCATCTTGGTGAGAGGTTTTCCACTGGAAAAGCCCGGCGTGCCCTTTTCAATAACAAACGCCGACACCCCCCCGTGCCGGTCTTTTGCGTCTGTTCGGGCGTAGACCAAGGCCACATCCGCCACCGGGCCATTGGTGATGAACATTTTTGATCCATTCAGCACCCAGCCGCTGCCGGTTTTCTTGGCCGTGGTGCGCAAAGCCGCCGCGTCCGAGCCGGCACCGGGTTCAGTAAGCCCCATGGCCCCCACCCATTCGCCGCCGGCCAGTTTGGGTATGTACTTCCGGCGTTGCGCTTCGCTGCCGTGTACAAGAATGGTGTCTGCACACAGGAAGCTGTGGGCCCCGTAGGAGAGGGTCAGTCCGCCATCTATCCCGGCCGCCCCAAGCGCGTATCCGGCCAGAGTGGTGGTCACCACGTCAGCATTTGAGCCGCCGTATTTTTCCGGAAAGTGCAGCCCCAGGATGCCGAAATCTCCCAGTTTTCTGAAAGACTCCCGGTCAAACCTGGCCGCCAAATCATGCTCCCCACAGCGCGGCACAATCTCTTTGGCGGCAAATCGCTTCACCTCGTTGGCGAACATCCGCTGCTCTTCCGAAAAACCGAAGTCCATAATTGATCTCCTCAGACCCTTCATTTCGTTGGAAAAGATGGATTTATGGCTTGACATAATGAAGCATGCTCAGCTATATGAATGGTTATCATATATATAAATGGCATTTATTACAAGGAGAAACTGGTGGGCATAGCGGAGAGGAGGGAACGTGAGCGGAATCTTCAGCAAAAGATGCGCCGCGGGCAGATCTTAGACGCCGCAAAACGACTTTTTCATGCAAAGGGATTCAGCTCTGCAACCATGGAAGATATTGCCCAGGAGGCGGAATTAAGCCCGGCGGCCATATATCTCTATTTCAAGAATAAAGACGACCTCTATGTTTCCCTCAACCTTCAACTCCTGGAATACCTCTCTGACAAACTGGAAAGGCTTCATTTGAAAGAAGGCCTTGATGCCGAAGGAAAGGTTGAAGCCCTCAAAGATCTCTTCTACGATGTCTACAATTTCGACCCGTTGATTCTCATAAACCTGTTTCATCTCCAGGCCAGCGATGGCCTCAGAAATCTTCCGCCAAAGCGACTTTCCCAGTTAAATGAATTGGCCGGTAAAAGCCTCAGAAATCTTGCCGGGATATTCGATCAGGGAAAGGGCGAAGGGCGTTACGAGGGCTACCATTCCACGGCTCTCGCCGACATTGTCTGGATTATCTTTACCGGAGCGGTTCTATGGGAAGAGAGCAAGCGGATGATAAACCCCCATAAAGATTACCTGAAAGGCACCCTCGATCTTGCAATCGATATTTTAAGGCGGGGGATACAGAAGAACTATCAAGATACGGAGTTAGCCAATGGAAAAAATGTTGAATGACAAGGTCGCCATCATAACAGGATCAGGAAGGGGCATCGGCCGCGCGGTGGCGCTCATGTTCGCCCAGGAAGGGGCCAAAGTTGTGGTCAGCGATATTGACGGCGAACCGGCGGAACAGACGGCAGCGGACATCAAGGCTGCGGGTGGAGATGCCCTTGCCTACGTGGGCGACGTTACCGCTGCGGATTTTGCCCCGGGCATCGTTACGGCGGCGGCGGACAACTGGGGGGCTGTGCATGTGATCGTAAACAACGCAGGGTTCACGTGGGATGCCATGGTCCACAAGATGACCGAGGAGCAGTGGGACAAGATTCTGGACTTGCACCTTAAGGCTCCGTTCCGCATTATCCAGGCTGCCAAACCATACTTTTGCGACGAGGCCAAGCAGGAAAAGGCGCGGGGGGAAACGGTATCGCGGAAAATAATCAACATTTCTTCCATTGCGGGCATCGGTGGAAATCCGGGTCAGGCCAACTATTCTGCCGCCAAGGCCGGCCTCGTGGGTTTGACCAAAACCATTAGCAAGGAATGGGCCCGGTATAATGTTCAGTGCAATTGCGTGGCGTTTGGCTTCATCGACACCCGCCTTACCCAGGATAAGGAAAAGGGCGTCACCGTCGAATCGGAAGCGAAAAAGATAGCGGTTGGAGTGCCCAAGGCGCAACGAGACATCTTCATTAAGATGATCCCCATGGGTCGACCCGGCACGGCCGAAGAAGCAGCCGGAACGATTCTTTTCTTTGCATCGCCGCTGTCGGACTACGTTTCGGGCCAGGTTTTGGTGGTCGGCGGTGGATTCTCAATGTAGCAAATCCAGGAGGAACAAAATGGGACTCAATCTTGATATGGTTGGGAAAAAGTCGGATCCCGTCCCGTTCACGTACGATGAGGACAGGGTCATTCTGTACGCTTTGGGCATAGGCGCGGGCGTCGAGGAACTGGATTTCGTCTATGAGAAGAACCTGGCTGTGTTTCCGACATTTGCGGTGGTCCCTTTCATACCTACGCTTCTCGGTTCCTTCGTTTTCCGGGTGAAACTCAATTTACTGGCCGTTCTTCACGGCGAACAGAAAATAGTGCTGTACAAACCCATCCCCACGTCAGGGACGATCCATACAACCACTCAGTGGGATTCCGTTTATGACAAGGGTGATAAGGGCGCAATACTCAACATCAGTTTTGAAACCAGGGCTGATAATGGCGACCTGCTTTTCGAGAACAAGGCCGTCATTGTGGACCGCAGTGCGGGCAATTTTGGCGGGGACAGGGGACCGAAGTCGGAGATCATCGTCCCTCCTAAGGGGAAGGAGCCGGATTTTCATGTGGAATATGCGACCAGCCCGGATCAGTGCGCGCTCTATAGGCTCAGCGGCGACAAAAACCCCCTGCACATCGATCCGGAATTTGCCGGAAAAGGCGGCTTCGATCGCCCCATCCTGCAGGGTCTCTGCTCCTTTGGCTTTGCAGGAAGGGCCATACTTCACAGCGTCTGTGGGAGTGATCCGGCCCGTTTCAAGTCTTTTTCAGTGCGGTTCATGAATGTGGTCTATCCCGGAGACACCCTGATCACCGAGGGGTGGAAGGGGGATACCGGCATCTACGTTATCCAGACAAAGACCCGGGATGGCAGAGTCGTCCTGGGAAATGCCGTGGCAGAAGTGGGTTAGAGGGCCTTTCAGTCAAGCTGTTAGGGGGAGTCATTGTAACCAAAGGAGGGGAGTCAATTGAGCCATAATATTTACAGCGAAGAACATGAAATCTTCAGGGATGCCTTTAGAAAATACGTCCAGAATGAGGTGGCCCCATATCTCGAGGAATGGGAAGAAAAGGGTGAGGTTCCCCGGGGGGCCTGGCAGGGAATGGGGGAACAGGGATTTCTCTGTCCCTGGCTCGAAGAGCAATATGGCGGGTCGGGCGTCGGATTCGAATACTCGGTCATTATCGCCGAAGAGCTTACCCGTATCAGGGCGGATGGATTCCAGGTGGGACTCCACAGCGATATTATTGCCCCTTATATCAACTCCTTTGGGAACCAGGCTCAGAAAGAGCGGTGGCTTCCAGGATGCACCACAGGCGACACCATATTGGCCGTCGCAATGACGGAGCCGGGCGCCGGATCCGATCTTCAGGGGATTCGGACAAAGGCTGTGAAAGATGGGGATTCCTATGTCATCAGCGGGCAGAAAACGTTTATCTCCAATGGCGTCTCCTGTGATCTGGTGATTGTGGCCTGTAAAACAGATACTGAAGCAGTACCTGCCCATAAAGGCATGAGCCTGTTGGTGGTGGAAGACGGGTCACCCGGCTTTACAAAGGGGAAAAAGCTCAAAAAGATGGGGATGTATTGTGCGGATACGGCTGAACTTTACTTTGAGGACTGCCGTGTTCCCAAGGAAAACCTGCTGGGTGAAGAAAATCAAGGTTTTTTCCATTTGATGCAGAAATTGCCACAGGAACGTCTCATGTGCGCCATCCAGGCACAGGTGGCTGCCGAGACGATGTTGGACCTGACCATCCAATACTGCAGGGAACGGGAGGCCTTTGGAAAACCGATCGGCCGGTTTCAACACAACGCCTTCAAGATTGTGGAGATGGCCACCGAGGTGGAACTGGGTCGGAGTTTTATCAATGACCTGATCGCCGATCACATTGAGGGAAAGAATATTATCAAGAAGGCTTCCATGGCCAAATGGTGGCTTGCGGAAATGGCAAATCGTGTGGCCTATGACTGCGTTCAGCTTCACGGGGGTTATGGTTATATGGAGGAATACCCCATATGCCGATGGTATCGGGATATTCGGGCCTCGAGCATATATGCAGGCACCACTGAAATCATGAAAACCATCATCGCCAAAGGCCTGGGGTTTTAGGGCCTGTTTTGAGAAAGGGCAGATGACCAGGGAATATAAGCACGATATTGGCAGAGAAGTCCGTTCCATCTCCGGAGGATATGAACTGGAAGTGGAGGGGAAGGTTGAAATTAATGGAAAAGAGGTCCTCTATGTGGTGGGAAATGCTGTTGTGGACTCGTCATGCTGCGGCATCTGGGGGTGCCGGTACGCATTGGTTCCAGGCTATGTCAGGCAATTCAAAACGCGACAGGATAAGCAAGGCTTCTGGGTCTCGGAGGTAGAACCGATTATTGACAGGGCGATCCGTCAGGAGATTACACGGGTCCTCAAGGAGAAGGAAATTGTTCAACAGGTTCAATTTTCATGATCACTACTGATTGATAAGGAGGGAGAAAATATGTCAGGGATTGTTTCATATGGCGCCTACATTCCGAAATACAGGATAGATCGAAAACTCATCTACAAGGCCATGGGATGGCTGAACCCCGCAACGTTTATGCCCGGGGAAAAGGCTGTGGCCAACTACGATGAAGACAGCGTGACCTTGGCCGTGGCAGCGGGGATTGATTGCCTGACCGGAATCGACCGGGAAAAAGTGGATGCCGTCTTCTTTGCCACCACAACACCCCCTTACGCCGAACGACAGAATGCCGGGATTATGGCAACCGCCCTTGACTGTCGTGCAAATATCCGAACCGCTGATTATACCGACACGCCCAAGGCGGGAACCACGGCCGTTATATCGGCCATTGATGCCGTAAAGGCGGGATCGGCGAAGAACGTGATGGTCTGTGCCGGTGATATGAGGATCGGTAAGGCCGGAAGCGCCCAGGAAGAGATCTTTGGAGACGGCGCAGCAGCGTTTTTGATCGGGGACGATGACGTGGTTGCTGAATTTACCGGGTCGTTTTCGGTATCCTACGACTTTGTGGACCACTGGAGAGGCACAGGAGAGAAATTTGACCGGCAGTGGGAAGACAGGTTCATAAGGGATGGGGGGTATACCCGCTTCATCGTGGAGGCAATGGAAGGCCTGGCAAAAGAATGCAATACAGAATCGAGTGACCTTTCCAGCGTTGTTTATCCCTGCCTGTATGCGGGGGACTTCAAGAAGATCGCGGGAGCCCTCGGACTTTCCGAATCCCAGTTGGTGCCACCGCTCCTCGGCCAAGTTGGCTATGCCGGGGCCGCAGACCCACTGATGCACCTGGTCATGGCGCTGGAAAAGGCAAAACCGGGGGACAGGATCGCCGTGGTCGGTTTTGGCGCCGGCGCCGATGCCGTATTGTTCCAAGTCACGGACAAGATCGAAAAGATCAGGGCCAACCGGGGAGGGATCCGTAAGCACCTGGCAACGAGACGGGAACTGGGAAGCTACGAAAAGATGATCGCCTTTAGAAACATTCTGCCTACGGAAAAGGGTATCCGGGGAGATACAGTCGCTTTTACAGCCCTTTCCACCCTGTGGAGAAACCGAAAAGAGGTTCTGGGCCTGTATGGCAGTCGGTGTAAGGCGTGTGGAACACCCCAGTATCCGGCCCAGAGAGTGTGTGTCAAGCCTGATTGTGGCGTCATTGACGAAATGGCGCCGTACCGCTTTTCAGACCGGGAAGGTAAGTTGTTTACCTACACGGGAGACAACCTGGCCTTCAGTCCCGATCCACCTGCCATCTATGGTTTCGTCGACTTTGAAGGCGGCGGCCGGTACTGGTTCGACCTGACCGATGTGGACTTGGAAGAGGTGAAGGTGGACATGCCGGTAGAGATGAGCTTCAGAAAAAAATATGTGGATGAAAAATCGGGTATTCACGGCTATTTCTGGAAAGCGGTACCGGCGACGGAATAGATGACATCTCATAGATAACCGCCCATGAGGAGGAGGATATAGTAATGGCTGAAGGTATTAAAGATAAAGTTGCCATCATCGGGATGGGCTGTACCCGGTTTGGAGAGCGTTGGGATGCCGGTGCAGAAGATCTGATCGTAGAGGCCTTCAAGGAGGCCATTGAGGACGCGGGGATAGAGAAAAAAGAGATCCAGGCTGCATGGTTCGGTTCATGCTTCGATGAAGTCAATGTGGGCAAAGCTGCCACCCCTTTGAGCCTAACCCTGAAACTACCTTTTATCCCGGTGACCCGGGTCGAGAATTTCTGTGCCACCGGCTCAGAAGCCCTGCGGGGAGCAGTCTATGCCGTGGCTTCGGGAGCCTACGACATATGTCTTGCCTTAGGATCTGAAAAACTCAAGGATACCGGATACGGGGGGCTCCCGGATTTTTCACAGGTATTGGGCACAAAGAATCGCCTGATTTTCCCCAATATCACTGCACCGGGTGGATTTGCCATGATGGCGACGCGCTATTTTGACAAGTACGGTCTCGGTCCTGAGGAAGGAAAAGAGATCCTGGCCATGGTGTCGGCCAAGAGTCATGAAAACGGCGTCAGGAACCCGAAGGCCCACCTTAGAAAGGCAGTATCCGTCGAGAAAATCTTGAAGGCCCCCATGGTTGCCTGGCCCCTGGGTCTTTTTGACTGTTGCGGGGTGAGTGACGGTGCCGCTGCCGCTATTGTCTGCCGGGCCGATCTGGCCAAGAACTTCCGCCCTGATCCGGTCTATGTCAAATCCATGCAGATTGCCCTGAGCTCAGGCGAGGAGTTGATGTACACTGACTGGGATGGGACATATGTCAAGACGGCTGAGAAGTGTGCTGCCCGGGCATATCATGAGGCCGACATCAAGAATCCGAGAGAAGAGATCAGCATGATGGAAGTTCACGATTGCTTCTCCATCACAGAGTTGGTAACCTATGAGGATCTGGGGATTTCCCCCCGAGGAAAGGCCGGAAATGATGTGCGGGATGGATTTTTCAACCTGGACGGCAAGATCCCATGCCAGCCGGACGGGGGGCTCAAATGCTTCGGACATCCCATCGGTGCATCCGGCCTGAGGATGATGTATGAGATGTACAAGCAGTTTCAGGGGAAGGCCGGGGAGAGACAAATCAAAGATCCCAGGATCGGGCTCACCCATAACATGGGCGGATTTCCGGCCATGAACCTGATCAGCGTCAATATCGTGGGACTCTGAGAATTAATCTGAAGGAATAACAGAGGAAGCAGTTGGAATTTCTGCAGGTTTTAATTACCGGATTGGGACAGGGGTGTCTCTATGGGCTGATTGCCCTGGGGTTTGTCTTGATTTATAAGGCAACGGAGATCGTTAATTTCGCCCAGGGCGATCTGTTAATGCTGGGCGCTTTTTTTGCAGTAACGTATATTGGTATTCTTGACTTGCCTTATTGGCTGGGCTTCCTCTTAACGATTATTTCCATGGCTGTTTTCGGTTATATGCTGGATATGGTCGTTATTCGCTCAATGATCGGTGAATCCCAGTTCTCTATTATCATTTTAACCATCAGCATCGGTTTTATTTTGCGCGCGGTGGCCGGAGGAATCTGGGGGTCCGACATTCTTTCGCTGGAGACACCCTATTCCGGGGAAATGGCCGATATTGCGGGCCTGGTCATCAGCCAGGAGTATCTTGTGGTCATCGCCGGGACGGTCGTTCTCTCCGTCATATTGTTTCTCTTCTTCAAGTTCTCCAGCCTCGGGATTGCCATGCAAGCCGCTTCTCAAAACCAGTTGGCGGCATATTACATGGGGATTCCCGTGAAAAGAATCTTTTCTCTCATTTGGGCCATCAGCGCCCTGGTGGCGGCTGTAGCAGGGACATTGATGGCGCCCATCTCGCTGGTAAATCCGCAAATGGGTTTCCTTGGCATCAAAGCATTTGCCGCCGCGGTCATCGGGGGATTCGGCAGCCTTCCCGGCGCATTGATCGGGGGCCTGATAATCGGCAGTTCGGAGCAGTTGGCCGGGACATATCTACCAACCGGATTTCAGGAAATCACGGCCTATTTAATCATGTTTTTGGTATTGACCTTGCGCCCACGAGGTCTTTTCGCCCAAATTCAGCAAAAAAAGGTTTAAGAACCCCCGGGTTTAATCCATGCGAATACTCTTCAAAACCTCCTATCTGCAAGATATAAAGCTCCTGAAACATAATGGGTATATTTTTTGGTACGGTGTTCTTTTATTGGCCATATTACTCGCGCCTGCTGTATTAGATGAGTTTTATATCGGTGAAATGGCCTTCATCTTTATCTACGCCATTGCCGGGTTGGGATTGATGATCCCGGTAGGATTCACAGGGCTGCCCAGCTTGGGTCATGCCGCCTTTATGGCCATAGGCGCTTATGCTAACGCATATTTTTTACATAAAGGCGTTCCTCTTCTAATTTCCATTTCTTTGGCCGGCCTCATCAGTTTCGGCGTCGGCGCTTTAATAACCATTCCCTTAAGGAGAATGACCGGGATCTACTTCGCCATTGCCTCGCTGGCTTTTGCCATTATCGTAGAAGAGATCATTGCCCACTGGAAATCAGTGACAGGGGGCCTGGGCGGGATGTCGGTGGATTACCCCGTCCTTTTTGGCTTCGAGCTTGACAGTACCTGGCATTTTTATTTTCTCTGTCTGGCAATTCTATTGGCGGTGTTGTACTGCACGATCAATCTTGTCAGATCACCCAGCGGCCGAGCATTTGTCGCGATTCGTGATTCGGAAATCTCTGCCGAGAGTATGGGAATCAACTTATCGGTTTATAAAATCAAGTCATTTGCTATCAGCGGATGTTTCACAGGCCTGGCAGGCGCCCTGTTTGCCCACAGGCTGTCCTATTTAACGCCGGACGCGTTCAATTTCCTTTTGTCTATTCAACTCCTCATGATGGTTGTGGTTGGCGGGCTGGGAACGGTTCACGGGGCCATTTTTGGCGCCATTTTTGTGGGATTGCTACCCCAGATCATTGCCATCGCCAAAGATTATCTCCCCCCCGCGATCGGTCAATTCCCGGGTCTGGAACCGGGGCTTTTCGGCATTATCATGGTCTTGTTCATTATCTTTGAACCCATGGGACTGTACGGCAGATGGGTGAAATTCAAGCTTTTCTTTGAAATGTTTCCACTTTACCGCAAAGCAACCTTTAAACGTCAAAAAACATATTTAAAAACGGAGCGTGTGCAATGACGTTTTTTAGGGCGGAAAACATTTCAATTGATTTTGGCGGCATCAGGGCGGTCAACGACGTCAGTTTTGATGTGGAAAAGGGAACTGTTTTCACCATTGTGGGACCTAACGGGGCCGGAAAAACAACTATTTTTAATATTATCAGCAGAATATATAATCTGACCGAAGGCCGGATTACCTTTGAAGATAACGATATCACCCATTTACCGGCGCACCAGATCGTCAGCCTGGGAATTGCCAGAACGTTTCAGAATATTGAATTGTTCGAACACGCCACAGTCCTTCACAATTTGCTGATCGGCCGCCATATTTACTGTCGGTCAAGTTTCTTTTCAGATCTGTTTTTCCTTCCATCGGTAAAACGAATGGAATTGGCGCATCGAAAACGGGTTGAAGACGTAATCGATTTCCTGGATTTACAACACTATAGAAACCAATTGATCCAAAACCTTCCTTACGGCGTTCGGAAGATTGTTGAACTGGGGAGAGCGCTCTGCACCGAACCGAAACTCCTCTTGCTGGACGAACCCGCATCCGGTTTGAACGTGGATGAAACGGAAAATATGTCATTCTGGATCGATGATATCAAGAAACTCTTGGGCATTAGCGTAATTATGGTGGAACACAATATGAATTTGGTTTCCCGGGTTTCGGATCATGTGCTGGCCATCAATTACGGCCGGGCATTAGCGGATGGAACGCCCAGGGAAGTTCAGGAGAATCCCGAGGTAATCAAAGCATATCTCGGAGAAAGCAAAGATGGCTGACAACATATTAACCTTAAGAAATATTGAGACTTACTACGGTCCCATACTGGCGATTAAGGGGATCAGCCTTGATGTTCAAAAGGGACAAATTGTTGCCATTCTGGGCGCAAACGGCGCCGGTAAAACCACCATTTTGAAAACCATATCCGGCGCCATGGACCCTCAAAAAGGAAAAGTTGAGTTTCTGGGAAACGAGATTCAAAAACGGAATCCGGATTGGGTTGCACGAAAAGGAATCGCCCATGTTCCCGAGGGAAGAGAGGTCTTTCCCCTGTTGTCGATTCATGAAAATCTGTTGATGGGGGCGTACAGTCGAAGAGATAAAAAAGAAATCAACGAGGATCTGGAAACTGTTTATGATTATTTCCCTGAATTAAAAGTACGCAACAAACAGAAATCAGGGCTTTTATCGGGAGGACAACAGCAGATGCTGGTGCTGGGTCGCGCCATGATGGCCCGCCCCAAACTGATGCTGCTGGACGAGCCCTCACTGGGTCTGTCTCCCCTTTTCGTTCAAGACATTTTCACCATCATCAAACGGTTAAACACCGCAGAGAAAATGACCATGTTGCTGGTGGAGCAAAATGCAAACATGGCGCTGCAAAACAGCGCGTACGGTTATGTGTTGGAAAATGGACGAATTGTGATGGAAGACACCTGTGAAAATCTGATGGCAAGCGATGACATTAAAGAGTTTTACATGGGGATAAAGGACGAAGGCGTGAGGGGCAGACGCAGGTGGAAAAAACGGAAAACCTGGCGATAGAAAAGATTAGCTTATGACCATACCAGAATACGATCCGGTTCTCATTGAAGGCTGCGATACAATAATAAAGCTCTTTCGCCATCGAGTGCTGCAGTTGGGAAATAAAATCGCCATGAGGGAAAAAAACTTCGGTATATGGGAATCTTTCACCTGGGCGGATTACGGCAACAAAGCCAGAGAAATCGGCATGGGACTCCTTGCGTTGGGATTAAATCGGGGAGATGTTTGCTCAATTGTCAGTGATAATAATAAGGAATGGTTATTCACCGATATGGGCATCCTTGGCAGCGGCGGCGTCACAAGCGGGGTTTATACCACTGATTCGAGTCAACAATTGGAATACCTGGTGACAGATTCCAGAACCCGGTTTTTATTTGTTGAAAATGAAGAACAGTTGGATAAATATCTGGAGGTAAGAGAAAATACGCCAACGATTAAAAAAGTCATTGTATTTGATCCGGAAGGGTTACATGAATTCGCCGATGATCACGTCATGATGATGGAAGACTTGTATGAATTGGGTCGAACCCATTATAAGGATCACCCGGATCTCTGGAATCGCGAAATCGATAAAACCAAACCGGAAGACTTGATGGTGTTGATATACACATCCGGCACGACCGGCCCACCGAAAGGATCGATGATAACGCATCTCAATTGTATGTACCAGATTGAAACATTCGACAAAATTCTTGAAATCAATGATCAAGATGAACAGCTTTCCTTCCTGCCCCTTTGCCACATACTGGAAAGGCTTCTTACAATCCTCATACCGCTGAAATCCTGTGCTACCGTCAATTTTGTGGAAGGACCCGATACCGTCCCGGAAAATATCAGGGAATTGTCGCCAACCATATTTATAGCGGTTCCGCGAATCTGGGAGAAGTTCTATGCTGTTATTCAACTTCAAGTCAAGGATGCAACCCATTTCGGTAAATGGGCTTATCATATGGCTGTCAAGATAGGAAAACGGGCTTCATCTTATAAAATCAAGCGAAAATCGATCCCACCGCTTTTATCCGCCATTTATTGGATTGCAAAAAAAACAGTCTTGGATAATATCCTGCGGATGATGGGTCTCGACAGGCTCAGATGGGCGGGGACGGGTGCTGCGCCCATCTCACCCGACTTAATAAGATGGTATCTATCCATGGGCGTAGAAATGTTTGAAGCTTATGGACAAACGGAGTGTTGCGGCGTTGGTACGGCAAATATTATTGGAAATTCAAAACTGGGCTCCATAGGCCAGGCAATCCCTGGTACCGACATCAAGATTTCCGGTGAAGGAGAGATCTTGATAGAGAGCCCCGGCGTATTCTTAGGTTATTTGAACCAGCCCGATAAAACCGCGGAAACGGTCGTTGATGGATGGCTGTACACAGGTGATGTGGGAAAAATGGATGATGAGGGGTTTGTCACCATCACAGATCGTTTGAAAGATATCATCATTACCGCAGGTGGAAAAAACATCTCCCCCAGTGAGATTGAAAACCAATTAAAATTTTCACCCTATATCACCGATGCCGTTGTCATTGGTGACGCGAAAAAATACTTAACCTGTCTCATTCTGATTGACCAGGAAAATGTTGAGAAGCACGCCCAGGACAACGATATCCCCTATACTAATTATGCTAGCTTGTGCAAAGCCAAAGAGATTACAGAGCTGATATGGGAAGAAACGGTAAACGTAAACAAACAATTCGCCCGGGTGGAACAAATCAAGAAGATACGATTGATCGATCAACTCTTAACAGCGGAAGATGATGAACTCACACCCACCATGAAACTGAAACGAAATTTCGTCAATAAAAAGTATGAGGATTTAATTACGTCAATGTATCTATAGAAAAGGAGGAAGAGGAGATGAAAGGTAGAAAACTTTTGAAAATGTTCTTATGTGTCGTTTTTTTGCTGGGAATGGTCGTGGCGGTTCAAGCCGGAACCCGTGGTGTCTCGAAAAACCAAATTGTCGTTGGCACTCATACGGCTCTTAGCGGACCCGTTGCCGGTTGGGGCATTGACGCAACCAACGGCGTCAGAATGCGCTTCGATGAAGCCAACGAAGCCGGTGGAATCTATGGACGTAAGATTAAATATATTGTGGAAGATTCACAATACAGGGTGCCCATCGCAGTTCAAAAAGCCAACAAACTGGTTAACCGGGATAAGGCCTTTTTTCTCATTGCAAGCATCGGCACACCCATGAACAACGCAATCTTTCCAATGTTGAAAAAGAAAAACGTACCGAATCTGTTTCCTTTCACAGCGGCACGGTCCATGTACGAACCCCATAGCAAACTAAAATTTGCCAACCTGGCGCCGTACTATGGTAATGTAAGAGCAGGATTAAAGTATTTTGTGGAAAAAAAAGGCAAAGAACGTGTTTGCATGATGTATCAGGATACCGATTTTGGGCTTGAAACTGCCGAGGCCGTTAAAGATCAGTTAAAAGAAATGAATATGACACTCGTTGCTGAAACAACGCACAAGGCAGCAGAAACCAATTTTGTCGGGGCTATTAACAAATTGAGGGACGCAAAATGTGATGTGGTCATGTTGGGCACCATCATCAAAGATACGATCATTGCTGTGTCAACCGCACGAAAAATGGGATGGGATGTCGATATGGTGGGCCAGACTGCCGCCTGTAACTATGTCATTCCGCTGAAAGGCTTGAAAGGCGTCGAAGGATTATACGCTGTAACGTCTATCCCGATCATGTATGAAGACCAGGCAACCGGGAAAGCAAAAGTGTTTTTCGAGAACTATAAAAAACGATTTGGCAAAATGCCTTCAGAAGTGGCTCAACAAGGCTATTTCAGTGCGGATCTTGCTGTTATTGCCCTTGAAAAAGCAGGAAAGAAACTGACCCTGAATAACTTCATCAAAGCCCTTGAAAGCATTACAGGATATCAGCATCCTTTTGGTGGGCCTATTATCAGTTTCGGACCCCAAAAACACCTTGGATCTGATGAATCCATATTACTTCAGGTCAAAGATGGGAAATGGGTTTCTCCAACGGGCCAAAAAAAGGTTTTGGGTTATTAGCCGGCTCAAAACGCCTGATCCCCGAATTATGGCGGGATCAGGCTATTTTAAGTCAAGGGGCCCGAAATGAACGCTGAGCCAAGACCCACTCCTGGGCAAGCTTGTGTCGTGCTTCAAAAAGAGGGAGATTTGTGCACCGTAGTCTTGAACCGTCCAGCTGTCATGAACGCTCTTGGCTCGGATATGGCCATGGCGCTGCGGAAAGCTTTTCAGGCCATAGGGGCAGACGAAGAAGTACGGGTGGTGATCCTCGAAGGTTCGGGAGAAAATTTCTCCAGTGGAGGGGACATTAATTTTCTGGGTGCAGGAAGATCCGCCCCGGAATACCTGGCAATCATGAGATCGGCTAGCGCAATGATAAAGAGTATCCGCGAGATCCCGCAGCCCGTTTTATGCAAAGTACGGGGAGTTGCCATAGGCGCCGGGGCTAACCTTGCGCTGGCCGGTGATTTTGTTGTGGCCTCGCACAACGCCCGGTTTCAAGAGGTCTTTGTCCACCTGGGCTTGGGCCTGGACGCAGGGGGCACATTTTTTCTTCCCCGGCTGGTCGGCTTGGCCAAGGCAAAAGAACTCGCCATGCTCGGCGAAGCGATTGATGGAGAAACCGCCGCTTCCATGGGCCTTATCTACAAATCCGTTGAGGATGAAGCGCTCGATGGAGAAGTTGCCGCCCTGGCGAAAATGCTGGCCGCAAAGTCTCCCAAGGCGCTATCCTCCATCAAGCAAGGGTTGGACGCGGGCCTGGACATGAACCTGTCTGAAATTCTGGAGCGGGAGGCGGTGCATCAATCCATATTGTTTCAGACAGCCGAGCATAAACAGGCGGTTAAGCGCTTCCTGGAATCTCGAAGGAAGTAAGACTGAGGCCCCGGGGCGGGAGACCCAAAAATGTCATATCCAGATAGAAATAATCCTTACAGCTTTGACGCATTTCTTGAGTGGCGGGATAGGGTAGACTATTACGCAGATGACCCTTTTATCCAGGCCGTAATAAAGACCTATACAGGAGACGCGTGGAAACAGGTGGACCGGGCCGCACGGAAATTTTCGCCCCAGGTTTCCTATCGGTGGAGAGACATGGCTGACACCATCGCGCAGCCTGAGAAAAGGCCCTATGTGACGCATTTTGACGGGCACAACCACCGTATCGACAGGATTGAAAGACCGCTGGAAACGGTAATCATGGAAAAAGAAGCCTTTTCCGAAGGACTCTTTTCCGCCAAAACCTCATCCTGGGAAAAGCTCACAAAAATGTTCCTCCTCTATCAGAACGGGGAGGCCTGCATTGTCTGTCCCCTGACCTGCACGGAAGGGTTGGTGGCCATACTGGAGAACTTCGCTGACACCCCCGAACTGAAACGCATCCTCCGCCACTGTAAGGAAGGAATCGATGGAGACTTTGGCATCGGCGCCCAATATCTCTCTGAAATCCAAGGGGGATCGGATGTTCCGGCCAATGTCCTGGAGGCGGTGAAAGAGGGAGATGCCTGGCGGCTTTATGGCACAAAATTTTTCTGCTCGGCAACCCACGCCGATTATGCCGTGGTGACCGCAAAGCCTGCAGGTTCTGAAAAAGTAGCCCTGTTCATCGTTCCTTCCTGGCTACCCGGGAACAAAGAAAAAGAAATCCGAAACGGTTTCGCCATTGACCGTATCAAATGGAAAATGGGCACCAGCGAATTGACCACCGCGGAAATTGTTTACGACGGGGCTGTGGCATATCCTGTTGGGCCGTTAGAGAGAGGCATCGCCAATGTGGTGGGCATCGTTTTGACCTACTCTCGGGTTACGGTCGGCCTGTCGGGTGCGGCCAGCATGACCCGCGCTGCCCGCGAAGCCAGGAAGTATAGCGAATTGCGGAACGCATTCGGGTTGAAAATAGGTCGCTTTCCCATGGTGGAAGCCCAGCTCAAGGACGTCGAGAATTTTGCCCGGAGAACAACCGCAGGGGCTTTTAAGCTGTACAGGGATTTTATCGAGCTCAATAGTAGCCCCGGGGGCGGGATTGCAACTGACGAACCGGATTCCTTGAAAAAGAAGCGTTTTGATGTTCGCGAGTTGGTCATGCTTCAGAAAATAACCGCCTCATGGGATACGGTGGACGTATTGAGAACAGCCATGTCCATCTTCGGTGGACACGGGGTCATGGAAGACTTTTCAAGTCTGCCGCGGTTGTATCGCGACGCAGCCGTCAACGAGTTATGGGAAGGTCCAAGGAATGTCCTGCTGGCTCAGATCCACCGGGACCTGCAAAAGGTGTCCGAATGGTATCCTCCATCAGAATTCGTTAAAAACCTGCTGCCAGGCACTGACAAGAAAATCGTAGATGCGTTATCAGACGAAATTTCCGGCTTGGTTTCGTATCCCAGCCTCGTTGAAATGAGCGAGGAAACTGTTCGCATCTGTCAGCAATGGGACAACTTCTGCGGCAGACTTTTCCATGCTTACCAGGACTTGGCGAAAAACGAGGTGGAAAAACATTTGGATCGTCGAAAACGGGACTAATGCCGCTCCCCCTTAAACAACAACAGGGAGAAACTGCCGAACATGTTGAGATATATCGCCTTAAACGCCTTCATTGGTCTTTTTTCTATTATCATGTGTTTATGGGGATTGGTGATTCCCATCTTTGGCGGCTCAGCGCGAACGGTTCATTTTCGTTGTGCCGTGCCGTGGGCCAAAGTCATCTTGAGAGTCTGCGGCATTCAGGTCACCGTTAGCGGCCGGGAGAATGTAAACCCGGAAGTCCCCCGCATCTACATGTGCAACCACCAGAGTTTTTTTGACATCTGGACAGTCCTGGCATTTCTTCCGGTGGATTTCAAGTTCATCCTGAAACAGGAACTTATGAAAATCCCTCTTCTCGGTCCCGCCATGACCCGTGCCGGTTATATCGGCATAGAAAGAACAGAACCGAGAAAAGCGGTGAAAAGCATCGCCTTGGCAGCGCAAAGAATCAAAGATGGGGCCTCGGTACTCATTTTTCCCGAAGGCACACGGAGTGTGGACGGCCGCCTGCAATCCTTCAAACGGGGAGGCTTCAACCTGGCTTTAAAATCAGGCTGCGATATCGTGCCGATGGTTATCAACGGAAGCCATCGGATCGCCACAAAGGGGAGTCTTCGCATCAATAAGGGATCTTACAGCCTTTACATCGGAAATCCCATTTCCCTTACAGGCTATAGGAAGAAGGACACTCAGCGCTTAATGGACAAGATCCATCAAGCCATTTCAGATAAGCTTCCAGGTTGATGCTCTCAGAAATCAACTTCAACAAGGGTGACACTTTTAAGCGCATTATCTCGTTTCTTCACATGTGCTCTCGCGCTGCGTATATGATACGGCTGGGGACAACGATTCGTGCTATGCGTGCCATGGATGGATAATGAAATGACTGGCGGCAATTGTCAGTAATTTATTGTGTCCCCAGAATTACACCGCGACGGAAGACCGCCAGATGTATTATTCTGTGGCCTGAAAATTACTTGACGGAACTATAATAAGGAACCCTCCGTTACGTGACGGCTGACCATCGCTGAGGGGACCACAAGATGTGGGACTCTTTTCTCACAGCTTCCATGATGCTCTGAAATCTGGTTTTGGTTCCTCTACCTCTTTAAGCGCCAAAAACAAGCCCTAAGGTCGAGTTCTCTTTTTCCAAAGCGAAAAATCTCCCGTGGACTTTTCAGGTAGTTAATCGGATGACATAAACACTAAACCAAAACTCCTGGAATAACAGTAAATTATTTGTTGATCTTTTTCCCCAGCTGTGCGATCTGTTCCTTTAAAATCTGAATAATTTCATCTTGTTTAAGGATCATCTCCTTCTGCAATTCAAGCTGTTTGTTCAGTTCCTGGATAGCGGCTAGCGATACGCCGGACGCATCAATTGATGCAATATGCTTGTCATCCTGACCCAAACCGAATGCTGCGTGAAAATCCTGCGCCATGGGTCCCATATGTCGGACCGCATCGTCATCAACTTTGTAATTCCATTCGGATATGGGCATATTGACAACCCCGGCCAATATAATCGCCGTATCGATGGGTTCGATGTTTTTCTTCTGGTTCCGATCCGACCCTTCCCCGATGGTTTTCAGAATCTCCACATCGCCGCTGTCTTTTACCGTCAAATACGTCTTGGGTGTCGTCAAACCAGCTCTTTCGATCAGAAGCAATGGATCCGTCGAACCTGAGGCACCTTCGATATGCAACCTGGCTTCGGGAGACCAGGTCCCGACACCGACCCTCCCATTTCCGCTGCTTCTAAGTGTTAGCATATTTGAAGGTGTATTCGGCTGAATTCTGAAGGTTAATTTGGATCCATTGGTCACATCCCGAATAAAAAAATTGGCCTCATTGCCACACATGTCCCACTTTTGAGCAGTCCATCCTGAAGAACCATCCTGATCGAGACGTACCGTGGGCGAATCGCCGTCCACAATGTGCAACTCAACGTATGGTATGGATGTTCCCAGACCGATTCTGCCGTAATCTTCCACGTAAAGTGAATTGGCTGGTGCACCCGCTTCTATGGTAAACGGCCTTCTACCCGCATCAGTGTCAAAGATGGAAAAGTAGCTGGCACCACCGCTTGTGGTATCATTTATTAAGATTTTCCAGTCATTTGTGGGATAACTACCGACGCTGGTATCTTCAAACCAAACCTGAAGACTGTTCTCTTTATACTTTTGAGTGGCATACCCAAAGGATTCTCCATTAGCGCAGTCAAAGCCAATGCACTCGCTGCCGGTGATAATCACATCATCATTAATGACGTAGTCTGGATTCTGGGTTTCAAAAGAGGGTTCAGTCTGTACGTTTGTTTCCATCTCAACGGAAGCCTCATTTGAAATGATCTGACGTTCTTCAATAAAAAAAACGCCCGATTGCGTCAAACTCTGTTGGGAAATTTCACTAATTCCGGGCTTCTCATTTGAATTCCTGCCTGCTGGAAGACTGTCAGTGCGACTATTTTTATTTGAAGTCTGGGTCATTTGCAGTTGGTAACTACAGGCACCATCAGGAAAAAGGTTCCCATCATTGTCCCGCATTTGAAAAAATGGAAGGTTTCCTCCCACAAAAACCTGAACATATTTCGATTCCTCAGGGCCTGATACGGTAACCATCAACTTCTCAAATGGCACATCTATATGCCACTCCAGTCGGTCGCCTTTTACAGCCACCTTGGCAAAAGCGTCATTTTCTGACTTCTCTGAATTTATTTCCGAGCCTACTCCTGTTTCAATCCACATCGTCAGACTAGCAATGCAAAACAGAGAAACAACAATCCAAGAATTCCGCAAATATCTGGCCATGATCAACCCTCCCCTACTTGAAGAACCATTTATTATCAGGTACCTTTGCCTCCATAACCGCCAACAAGCGTGTTGTCAAGTCATTCCAGCTGTCACACAGAATATTCTATCGAAGCAGTGTTTCCAAAAAAGAATATCAGAGCTAACAACGATCAGATGTTCAATATCACAAAGAATTCACGCCACCAAAAACCTATAATATGCCTTACCATCACTGAAATAGAGGTTTCGGCTCTGCTGAGATCCCGGCAATTTCTCCGACCACAACATATTGGGGTCGTTCAATTTGCCGCCTATCCGCTCGCAGGAAAAGATTGTCGAGTAGACCGGGGCCTCCCATGGCTACAGGCTGAAGTTTGTTTTCTCCGTTT